>JAVLBJ010000028.1:0-23945 GCA_031581455.1 Psychroflexus sp.
GTTCCTTTGCAAATTTAAAATCCTAAAGTGTTTATGAGGAACTTGTTTAAATTTATCTATTCTAACTTTTCTCAATTACGCCTAGGTTTAATTTTGACATTTTTATCCAGCTTTGGGCAAACGTACGTCATCTCGCTTTATGTGATTAAAATCAGTAGAGAATTTGGGATCACAGAAGGTGAATTTGGCGCGATTTATTCCATTTGTACAGTGATTTCTTCTGTAGTGATGTTGAGTATTGGCCACACTGTCGATCATATCAAGGCCAAGAAAGTGATCAGCTTAACCTTAACCAGTTTAATGCTAAGTGCTTTAATGATGGGGTTCTCTGTTAATTTAGCTATGGTTGTCATCGCTTTAGTAGGTTTGCGTTTATGTGGTCAGGGAATGATGACGCATATCAGTTTTACGTTACTGTCTAAACTTTACACCTATAATCGAGGTAAGGCGGTGAGTTTTACAACAATAGGTTTTTCATTAGGTGAAGGTATTTTCCCATTGATTATCACTTTTATCATAAGCTGGTTAGACTGGCGCTGGGGCATGTATGCGGCCGCGATCTTCCTTGCGGTTTACCTTATAAGAATACAGTTTTTGGACTTGTCTCATTTTGATGAAAAACTTGATAAATCAAAACCCAGTGGATTGAGTATTGCTAAAGATTTTAAGTCTGTCATTTCAGAAAAAAAGTTTTCCATATTATTGCCCAGTAGTATGATCGTTGCTTTCACGGCAACGGCGGTGGTTCTTTACCAGTATGTATTTGTAGAGGATAAAGGATGGTCACCGGAATTATACGCGGCGTTCTTCACCGGTTATGCTATTACCCGTTTAATTTTTTCACTCTTTGGCGGCGTTTGGGTCGACAGATTTACCGCGAAAAAACTTTTCCGTTTTTATCTAATTCCCATGTTATTAGGCCTTTTAGCCTTTGGTTTCATAGACAGTATCATCGGTGGATTACTTTTTCTTATCTCGATGGGAATCACCGTAGGTTCATCCGGAACGATCAAAACCTCAGTGCTGGCTGAGGTTTATGGCGTGCAGAAATTAGGGAGAATCAGGAGCTTATTTACCATGTTCGCCGTCCTAAGTACAGCATTGGGACCGCTTTTGGTCGGCTGGATGATCGATAGAGATTGGTCTATACAAAATATCATGATCAGTTTATTTGGCATTATGTTTTTATGTTTTCTCAATTCCCAACGTATTGGTCAGGTTAAAGCTGTAAAAGAATATCAACCCGCTACTGAAATTAATTAACTTTCCTTATAATTTGCATTATTTACGCTCAACAAGGCATTTAAATAAATTCAAAGCAGATAAATGTTAGGCTATTTAAATATAAAATATCACCATTCATAAAATAATACTTACCGTCTATAAATTAATTTGTGTTAAATACAAAGTGCTATTAATTAAGCGCTTAATTCTATAAACTAGAACTTAATTTTGTTTCTAAATCAAATAACAAGATTATGATAACACGTACTATTTTTAAATTTTTGTCAATTTATTTTCTAGGATGTTTTACTTTATTAGCTCAAAGTCCACCCGCTAATGATGATATATGTAATGCAGAAGAACTATTTATGTTTGACCCGCCTACCGGTGGCACAACGGTAGATGCTACTGATGAATTAGGCGAAATTAATCCGGACTGTTTTACGGGTGCCAATCTGGAAACAGTATGGTATAAATTTACCGCACCCAACAATGGAAATGATGTGCGAATAACTACAGATTTTCAAGATACGTTTATAGATACGCAAATAGCGGTTTACGAGGCGCCAGACGATTGTACAAATTTGTTTACACTAAGTCAGGAAATTGCTTGTGAAAGCGCAGACAACGGAGATGTAACAAGTTTCTCTACTACCTTAGAAGCTGATAATTTAACCATAGGTGACACTTATTATATTCAGGTAGATAAAGAAGGAACTACCCCAAACGGTTTATTTGAAATAGCCGTAGAAAGCATTCCGCCGAATGATGATCTGTGCGACTCAGAAACATTATTTATCTCTCAGGGTAATCCAGATGGAAATGATTACACGCTCTTAGGAGCTTCTGAAGAAGCTAATGAACCAGTTGCAAGCTGCTTTGATGATGGTATCAACGGTTCAGTTTGGTTTGATTTTGTCGCGCCACAAAATGGTGAAGTGACCATCTCCACCGATTTATCCGGCGGAAGTTTAAGCGATTCAGAAATAGCTGTTTATGAAGCACCTGGAGATTGTGCAGACCTATCTACCTTAGGTCCTGAAGTTGGCTGTAATCAAGATATATCAATAGCTAATTTATTATCCAGTGTTAATCTTACTAATTTAAACGCCGGAGATACTTACTACCTTCAGGTAGACCGATGGGGAACGGCTGATGACGGAAGATTTGGTGTTGAAATTACGACACCGGCACCCACAAATGATGATATATGTGATGCTATTGATCTTACCTTTGGAGGTTCAACAACCCCTGATCAATATTCTAACTTAGGAGCAAGTTCAGAAACCGATGAACCTGTACCCGGTTGCTTTTTTGGAGGAGTAGATAACAGTGTTTGGTTTAAATTTACCGCACCGGCTAATGCTGATGGACAGGATTTAAAGGTAACAACAGACTTTGCAGGTGGTACTTTAACTGATACTGAAGTTGCTGTTTATGGAGTACTAACTGATTGTACAGATCCTACAACTTTTAATCCACCAATCGCCTGTGATCAGGATGGTGGTAATGATGTAAATTTCAATTCTGTAGTTAATATACCTAGCGGGTCTGTTGTAGGTGGTTTTACTTATTATATCCAAGTTGATAATGCTGGCGCATCCGGTCCCGGGAGCTTTGGTATTGAGGTAGATTACAAAAGCCCACCAAATGATTCCATCTGCGAACCAATAGCTTTAACTGTTGGAGCTGAAGCTGATAATGATGATTATGATAATTTTGGTGCTACAGCAGAAACCAATGAACCTGTCCCAAATTGTTTTGATGGTGGTATTAATGGATCCGTTTGGTTCTCATTTGTCGCTCCATCTAACGCAGATAATCAGGATGTTAGAGTAACAACCGATATTGAAGGAAGTACTCTAGATGATACGGAAATTGCTGTTTATGAAGCACCAACTGATTGTACAGATCTTACCACATTAGGAAATGAGTTAGGATGTGATCAAGATAGTGGATCATATGCATATACTTCTACTATAGATTTTTCTAATCTAACGCCAGGTGATGTTTACTTTATACAAGTTGACCGCTGGGGATCAGCTGATGATGGTTCCTTCGGCATTGAAGTAGATTACACACCACCCGCAAATGATAACTTATGTGATGCATTTGACTTAGCGGTTAATGGCTCAACTAATCCAGATCAATACGATACATTTGGTGCCACAAATGAACCTAATGAACCAGTACCCGGCTGCTTTAATGGTGTTATTAACTCATCTGTATGGTTTTCCTTTACAGCACCAAGTAATGGTGAAGCTACGGTAACTACTGATTTCTCTGGGGGTAGCCTCAGTGATACAGAAGTTGCTGTTTATGAAGCTCCAACCAATTGTGCTGACATGGTTACGCTAGGCGCAGAACAAGGATGTAATCAAGATGTTGATATTAACAATGGTCAATTGCTTTCGGAAGTAAATCTAACCGGACTCACCCCGAATGCTACGTATTACATTCAGGTAGATCGCTTTGGCGTCGGTTATCCTAATGGTACTTTTGGTATTGAAGTGCAATCTAATTTATCAACAGATGCATTTACAAAACAAGATTTTACTTATTACCCTAATCCAACCAGAGATATTTTGAATATCGAAAGTCAGGAAAGTATTGATAAGATTGAAGTTTATGATTTATCTGGTAAAATGATACTATCAAAAACACCGGAAGAATCACAACCTAAAATCAACTTGAGCGATCTGACTTCTGGCGTTTATATGGTTCAATTAAGTGTAAATGGAAGTGCAGAATCCTTTAGAGTGGTAAAAGAATAAAATAAGCGTTTTATATCTCTTAGTTTAAATTTACTATATTACTTAAGCTTAAGTATTTATTAAAAAAGACTGCTAAGAATTAGCAGTCTTTTTTATATAATTATTTTATTTCTATTTAATACTTAGCTGGTTTTCCCGATTCTTTTAAAGCATTTTTGATAAAAGACCTCAAGTCGTTATTAGCGGTTTCTAGATCTTCATTTCTTAAATACATCATGTGGCCACTTTTGTATAATTTCAAATTTAATCTATCGCTTAATTTCCCGCTTGGGTCTATATGGCGTAAGGTGTATTTAGCATTGTAGTAAGTGGTAGCGCCATCATAATAGCCTGATTGGACTAACACATGAAGGTTTTTATTAGAAGCCAAAGCTTGTCTAAGCATTTCTCCGGTTTTGTCATCTTTTCTATTCCATGGCCTAACACTTCCAAACATATTATACTTTAAATCTGTTTTTAAGCCTAAATATTCCTGAAAATAGTAGTTTACAGCAGGTGTAAAAGAATGTAACCATGATGTTAGTTCTACATTATAATCAGGTCTTACACCTCCTACTTTTTTATCGATTCCTCTGTATCTTGAATCCAATCTTCCTACGGTAAACTCTTTTGACTTCAATAAATTTTTCCAGAAATAATTATAAGGCACATTTATATTTTGCTCCAAAACTTCTATTTGTGATAAGCCACTATATGCCGCATAAGTTTTTGATAGCTCTTGTTTTTTATCTTCAGTTAGAGCAGAGCCTAAAAGCAATCCCGGTATTAATTTCTTTTCTGTAAAGGTTTCTGATTTTAGCAATACCTCTTCTAATGTCAATTCCTGTAACTCTTGAGGCAGCTGATCATGATACCAGGCAGCAGCCGTAAAATAGGGTAGCTTATTACCTGCTGAAACAGGACCAGACCTATCAATGCCTAATCCGGTAGGAGACACCAGTATAACGCCATTAAGATAAGCCCATTGTCTATTTTGAAGTGCTAAAGCTAAACCGGAAACCCTAGTAGTGCCATAGCTTTCGCCTATTAAAAATTTAGGCGATAACCACCGGTTATGTCTACTTATGAATAAATTAATCCACTCAGCCAGATATTCAATATCCGCCTGAACGCCAAAAAAATCACTTCTATCATATTTACCATCTTTATTTTTAACAGGTCTCGAGTAGCCTGTATTTACAGGATTCACGTAAAGTATATCTGCAACATCCAGTACGCTATGCGGATTGTCTTTTATACCATACGGCTGAATAGGAAACCCTTCATCAGTAACATTTAAAATTTTAGGTCCGGTGTAAGCTAAATGCATCCAAACAGAAGCCGAACCAGGACCACCATTAAATGAAATAAGTAATGGGCGTTTTTTAAGATCAGTATCTGTCTTTTTGTAATAGGTATAATGTATTGAAGCTTTTGCCTGCTTATCTCGAAATAAGGCTTGAGTACCGGTTTCTACCTGAAAATCTATTTTTTTACCATTGATTTCTGCTGTAGCTTTTTGATTTATGCTTTTATCTAATTCTAAATCTTTAAATTGAGCATTAGAAAAAGCAAACATTAAACTGATTACTGAAAGATATAAATATTTCATTCTGATAACTTTTTTATAAAAATACAAAAGTATCAGAACAATAAATTTTATTTTCAAAATTCGTAAATCAAACCAGCTCCAAGTACTTCTCTAATTTGAAAGCCTCTTATAGCATTATCATCATAAATAGCTTGAAAAGTAAAGTTGGTTGATATATATTTATTTACTTTTAGCCTAAGGTTTAATGTATAATCTATATCGACATTTTGTGGGTCTTCTAAATAATTACTGAATAGATTAAGTATGTTTTCTACCGATATATTTTTCATTATATCAAAAGCTGCAATACCGTTTAGTGAAGCACCAAATTCTTCTCTTATAGAAGCTCCTTCATCTAAACCAAAGAAATCACCATCCTGATAACCTGGGGTAGTGGTAAACATTTTATCAGCCAAGATTAACCTACCTGAAACTGGAGCAATATTAACTTTAAGCTGATCGTTTTTTTTCCACTGTATACCTAGCCCGAGGTTAGTGTATGCTGGTGATAAAAATTTAGTTTGAAGTGTCCTTGTTTCCTCACCACCTTCATTTACTCCAAATATGTAACCTTTATCTGACTGAGTTCTAAAGTTAAAGCTTCCGGTGTAATACCAGTTAGTATTATTAATATTTTTTCCAACAATTGAATTGACTTCTAACCTATCATTTGTTTTACGGCTAAATTCTTGATTATCATTTTTGGTGATGCCATAGTCAATAAGCAACTTTGTGTCCCATTCTATTTCGTTTTTCTTATAATTTAGATCGTAGTTGATAACCACATTACCCGCATAATTAGAGGTGCCGCCACCTAACCATTCTTGATTAAAGGCTGCTTGACTATAAATTAAAGAAAATTTACCATTGCTATTCCAGTGTTTTATTGTGTCATTTTTATTACTATTTTGACTGTAAATCGCTGAACTTGTGATAACTAAAAGAAAAAAAAACACCTTTATCATTTTGCAAAATTTTCTGCAAAAATAATACTTTTTTTCAGAAACGCTTATCTTCTGGGCTTTTTATAAAGCGGAACGGATGAACAGGCTTCTCCAAACATCATACTTTTAACGACAGGTTGTAGTTTTTGCACTAATTGAATATAGG
Organism: Psychroflexus sp.; assembly: GCA_031581455.1. Lineage (GTDB taxonomy): Bacteria > Bacteroidota > Bacteroidia > Flavobacteriales > Flavobacteriaceae > Psychroflexus. The sequence continues at coordinate 6,679 of JAVLBJ010000028.1, forward strand.
CATTCTGGGGTATTTTCTTTTCGCTACAACCTTTAATGATTACTGGTTTATCAGCATACGCAGATGCATCTAAATTGTTTATGATGTCAGAAAATAAAAGTAATTCTAATTTATCTAAGCTACCGTAAATTACTTTATGAGCATAATCTTTTAGGTAGGTAGTAATGAGCATATACGCCCACTCTGGAACTATGGCATCATTTGAACAGTACAGTGCTATATATTGATTTTCATATTGTTCCCAGTTATGGGTTTTCAGTGATGCTCTAAATTCTTTTTCTTTTACCACAAACCCTTTATACAACCATTGGCTAATATCTAGAGCAATCCGGTATCCGGTTGGATATAATTTCTCAAGATCAATGGTTTCAATCTTGCTTTTTGCTACTCTATTTACAATAGTTTGTTCTTCCATAAATAATTACAACATTCCTAATTCTAATTTAGCTTCTTCACTCATGATATCTTTATTCCATGGTGGATCAAATGTCATTTCTACTTCACAAGTTTTTACATCATCAATAGATTTTACTTTTTCCTGCACCTCTTGTGGTAAAGACTCCGCTACCGGACAATTAGGTGAAGTTAAGGTCATCAATATTTTTACCTCATGATTTTCATTAACAAAAACATCATATATCAATCCTAACTCGTAAATATCAACAGGGATTTCAGGGTCATAAATTGTTTTCAAAACACGAACTATATCTTCTCCTAATTTTTCAGTATCGATTTTTTCTGTACTCATAATTTTAATTTTGTGATGATTTTTTACTCATGTAGGCAAGTGCATAAGCTTTCATTTGCTTGATCATACTCACTAATCCATTTGCTCTGGTAGGCGATAAATGTTCTTTCAGCCCTATTTCATCGATAAACTTAGTATCTGCCTGAGCTATATCTTCTGGTTTTTGGCCTGAAAAAACACGTATAAGAATTGCAACAATACCTTTTGTGATAATAGCATCGCTATCTGCTTTAAAAACCAGCTGGTCATTCTGATTTTCGTAATCAGCTTTTACCCAAACCCGGCTCTGGCAGCCCTTAATGATATAATCATCTGTTTTATACTCATCATCGATAAGCGGTAATGATTTTCCAAGGTCAATCATATATTCATAACGCTGCATCCAGTCCTCAAACATTGAAAATTCATCAATAATCTCTTCTTGTCTTTCTTTTATATCACTCACGATTTCTTAGACTTTTTAGCTTTTATCAATAATTGATTCTTTTGATCTTTTAAGTAAAGAAAATCCTCTGATTGAGAGATATATTTTACCTGACTCATCAGTTTCATGAATTTCTTTTCCGTTTCCATATTGTCTTCACAATACATTTTTGTGGCTATACCGGGCTTCATTTTTAATGCTTCATTTGTCATATTAAACTCAAATCTATAATCATTACAGCTGGCATTGCCGTTAATCGAATTTGACTCAGGATCAAAATTCATGGTTACTTTTTGATCATCTAAGTTGCTTTTTTCTAAAGAAACAACTTTATAATTCCCGCTTTTAAGCTCATTAGATTTTTGTTTAGCTTTAGCCATATCTGTTGATTTACAGCTTAAAATACTTAAGCTAACAAAAAGTAATAAAAGTTTTAAATTTTTCATGATTTAATTTTAGTATAACATCTTTAATGCTCTGCTTAAAGCCTCAATCATCTGGTCTATTTCCTCTTTAGTATTATAAAAGGCAAAAGAGGCTCTTACAGTTCCGGGTATTTTATAGAATTTCATAATAGGCTGCGCACAATGATGACCTGTTCTTACGGCAATACCCATCTTGTCGACTAAAGTACCAATATCATAGGAATGCAAACCTTCAAAATTAAACGAAATTACAGCGGTTTTTTGACTCACTTCAGGACCGTAGATGATGATTTTATCAAACGACTTAAGTCTATCAGTGGCATAGCGAACAAGTTCATTTTCATAGTTTTGAATATGCTCAAAACCTATTTTGTGCATATAATCAACAGCTGCACCAAAGCCAATTCCACCAGCGATATTTGGCGTTCCGGCTTCAAACTTATGAGGTAGTCCCGCGTAAGTGGTTTTTTCAAAGCTAACATCAGCTATCATTTCTCCGCCACCTTGATAAGGCGGAAGTTCTTCTAACAAGTGTGATTTACCATATAAGATGCCTATACCTGTAGGACCACACATTTTATGAGCAGACATGGTGTAGAAATCCACATCTAAGGCTTGTACGTCGGCCTGAATATGCGGTGCTGCCTGCGCGCCATCTATAAGTACTTTAGCACCTACTTCATGAGCTTTACTTATAATTTTTTCTATAGGATTGATACTTCCTAAAGCATTTGATACGTGATTTACAAATACCATTTTAGTCTTTTCAGATAGCAAGTCATCTAGTTCTTCCAATTTTAGCATGCCATCTTCATGCATAGGTAAAACCTTTAGGGTGGCTCCCGTTTTTTCGCACATCATTTGCCACGGGACAATATTAGAATGATGTTCTAAAGCAGAAACTATTACTTCATCTCCTTTTTTAATTTTTTGGCTATAACCAGATGCGACAATATTAATGGCATGTGTTGTCCCTGCTGTAAATAATATCTCATGTGATTGAGCCGCATTAAAATGTTTTTGAATTTTAATACGCGCTTGTTCGTAAGCATCTGTAGCCGTTTGTGATAATGTGTGGACACCACGATGAATATTCGCATTGTATCTGCTATAATAATCGCTGATACAATCAATAACCTGCTGAGGTGTCTGCGATGTAGCTGCATTATCAAAATAAACCAACGGATAACCATTGATTTGTTCTTTTAAAATAGGAAAATCTTCTCTGACTTTATTGACGTCAAAAGCATTTAAAGTTGTTTCAGTCTCTGTTTTCATTCTATCCATTTAATCAATCTCTCTATTCTTTACAATTCAAAACCTAGGTTGACACCAATTTTATTAGCGATTTGTTTGGTTATCCTGCGCTTGAGTTCAGGTATGTTTACGCTGTCTAAAACATTATTAGCAAAAGCAAACATCAATAACGCCTTAGCCTCTTTTTCAGGAATACCTCTTGAACGCATATAAAATAAAGCATCTTCATCTAATTCGCCTATGGTGCAACCGTGACTACAAGCTACATCATCTGCAAATATTTCCAGCTGAGGCTTAGAGTTAATCGTCGCTTTATCATCTATAAGTATATTATTATTGCTTTGAAACGCATTTGTTTTTTGAGCAATTCTATCAACCAATACACGCCCGTTAAACACACCAGTGGATTTATCAGCAAAAATACCTTTATAATCCTGGTGACTTTCGCAATTAGGTTGGGTATGATGAACTAAGGTATTGTGATCTACGTGCTGTTTATTTTCTATAATTGTAACGCCTTTCATAGAGGAGTTGATATACTCACCATTTTGATAATAATGTAAATTATTACGGGTTAATTTACCGCCAAATGAGAAAGTGTAAACTTCACAGTTGCTTTGTTCTGCTTGTTTAACATAAGTACTATCTATTAAAGACGCGTTATCCTTATCGTTTTGTACTTTGTAATAATCAAGCTTAGCATTTTTTTCTAAAAAGATTTCCGTTACAGAATTTGTTAAAACTTCATTATCCGTCAAGCTTTGATGTCTTTCAATGACTTCAACCTCTGCGCCTTCTTCAAGGATGACTAAATTTCGCGGTTGCAACATTAATTTTTCATCACTACCCGTGGAAAAGTTGAGGATCTGCACCGGTTTCTCTGCGGTTACCCCTTTAGGTACACGTATATAAGCGCCTTCTTTAGAAAATGCCGTATTTAGGGCATCCATACTTTCTTTAGGTGTGATTTGATTGAAGTATTTATCAACCAGTGGCTTGTACTTAGGTTTATTTAAAAATGATGACATTAAACAGGCATCAAATTTATCATGGGTTGTAGTTGATAAATGTGAGGCATAGATACCATCGATAAATACAATTTGATAAGCATCTATATCATGAATACAATATTTTTTTATGTCATTGTATTCTAATGATTTTTCTTTTTTAGGAAATAAATTATATTCAGGATTTAAGATAGACTTTAATGAAGTATACTTCCATTCCTCTAACTTTTTAGTAGGAAAGCCTTTATCTTCAAATATTTTAATCGCATCATCTCTCATGTGATGATGATCATTTTCTAAATCCATCTGCTCTTCAAATGTAAAAAATGAAGAAATTAATTTTTCCTTTAACTCCTGGTCTTTTTGTGTCATAATCTTAGGCATTTACCGTTTCTGTTTTTAACCAGTCATAACCTTCTCTTTCAAGTTTGAGGGCTAAATCTTTATCGCCTGATTTCACGATTTTACCATCTAAAAGTACGTGAACTACATCAGGAACGATATAATCTAATAATCTTTGATAATGGGTAATTACTAAAGTAGCGTTATCTTTACTTCTTAGTTTATTTACGCCATTTGCGACTGTTTTAAGCGCATCAATATCAAGTCCTGAATCGGTTTCATCTAAGATAGCCAGTTTAGGTTCCAGCATAGCCATTTGAAAAATTTCATTGCGTTTTTTCTCACCACCTGAGAAATTTTCATTTAGTGAACGCGATAAAAATTTTCTGTCTATTCCTAATAATTTAGACTTTTCGCGCATGGTTTTCAGCATTTCACTGGCACTCATTTCTTTCTGCCCACGGGCTATTCTAATTTGATTGATGGCTGTTTTAATAAAATTAGTAACAGACACCCCAGGAATAGATACAGGATACTGAAATGATAAGAAAATTCCTTTATGAGCACGCTCATCAGGTGATAATTCTGATATGTTTGCTTTGTCAAAAACTATATCGCCTTCCTGGATTTCATAATCCTCGTTTCCTGCTATTACTGATGCTAATGTACTTTTGCCACTTCCATTAGGTCCCATGATAGCATGAACTTCACCTGACTTTATAGATAAATTGATTCCCTTTAATATCTTTTCACCTTCTACGGTGGCATGTAAATTTTTAATATCTAACATTGTATTATTTATTATTTGAAATACTTATTTTCTTGGGTTTATTATTTTGCGGTCTTTCCACACTTAAAATTTCTTTGATTTCAACAAATTCTTCCCATTGATTCTCTTTATCATTCTGAATGATATGAGCCTTTACTTTTACATTGATCATTTCATAAGGTTCCTGTTGTAAGGCTTTTGATTTTTGATTGAGCTTATTGCCCATAGAATCTAAAACGACACCATAAATTTTAGAGCCTCCTTTTATTACGGCTGCAGTATCAACCGTGATAAAATCGCCTGAAACCAATGTTAACCTATCTTCAGCGGTGTTAACTTCTGTCATCTGCTTATTGCTAACAGATTTCTCTTCATTGGTGTTAGATTGATTGCAAGCGCTAATACTCAAAATAATCAGTAAAATTAAGAACACTTTTTTCATGAAATTAATTTTTATCCTACAGAACCTTCTAATGATATTTCTAATAATTTTTGTGCTTCAACCGCAAACTCCATAGGTAGTTTATTTAGCACTTCTTTACTAAATCCATTAACAATTAATGCTATGGCTTTTTCTTCATCAATTCCTCTTTGATTACAGTAAAAAATTTGATCTTCACCTATTTTACTGGTTGTAGCTTCGTGCTCAATTTGAGCGCTATTACTACTAGCTTCGATATATGGGAAGGTATGAGCTCCGCATTTATTACCCATTAATAAGGAATCGCATTGAGAAAAATTACGTGCGTTTTTAGCTCTACTGTTCACTTTAACTAATCCACGATAACTGTTTTGAGATCTACCGGCAGAAATACCTTTTGATATAATGGTGCTTTTGGTATTATTACCCAAGTGAATCATTTTAGTTCCTGTATCTGCTTGTTGATAATTGTTAGTCAACGCGATAGAGTAAAATTCACCAACGGAATTATCACCTTTAAGTACGCAACTTGGATATTTCCAGGTAACAGCACTTCCGGTTTCAACTTGTGTCCATGATATTTTAGAATTTTTCTCACATAAACCTCTTTTAGTTACAAAGTTAAAAACACCTCCTTTACCTTCTTTGTTACCAGGGAACCAGTTTTGAACGGTAGAATATTTTATTTCAGCGTTATCTAAAGCAACTAACTCTACTACAGCAGCGTGTAGTTGATTTTCATCACGCATCGGTGCTGTACAACCTTCAAGATAGCTAACATAACTAGATTCTTCTGCAATGACTAAAGTTCTTTCAAACTGCCCTGTTCCAGCTTCATTAATTCGGAAGTAAGTGGATAATTCCATAGGACATCTAACACCTTTAGGAATGTAGCAAAAAGAACCATCACTAAATACAGCTGAGTTTAGTGCGGCAAAGAAATTATCGTTTTTAGGAACGACTGATCCCATGTATTTTTTAACTAATTCAGGATACTCCTGTATAGCTTCAGAAATGGAACAAAAAATAATTCCCTTTTCAGCCAGATTTTTCTTAAACGTTGTGGCGACAGATGTAGAGTCCATAACGACATCTACAGCTACTCCGGCCAATTTTTTCTGCTCCTCTATGGAGATGCCCAGTTTATTAAAGGTGTCAAGTAGTTCCGGATCTACTTCGTCTATACTATCATATTTAGGTTTACTGCTGTTAGGAGACGAATAGTAAGAGATATTTTGATACTCCGGTTTTTCATAATTAACATTAGACCAATCTGGCTCCTTCATTTTCTCCCAACCACGATAAGCCTCTAATCGCCATTCCGTCATCCACTCTGGTTCATTTTTCTTTTTAGATATTGCTCTTACAACGTCTTCACTTAAACCTTTGGGTAATTTATCTGATTTAATATCAGTGTAAAAGCCATATTCATATTCTTTATGTTGTAAATCTTTTTCTAACTCTTGCTCTGTATAAGCCATAAATTTATTTGTTTAAAATTAGGTTAGCTATTGCATACAATAGATCTGACTAACCATCATTTCTTTATAATGAAAAACTTTCTCCACATCCGCAAGTTCTCTCTGCGTTAGGATTTTTAAATATAAATCCTTTTCCGTTCAAACCACCTGAAAACTCAAGTGTTGTTCCTACTAAATATAGGAAACTCTGTTTGTTAACAGCTATTTTTACACCGTTATCTTCAAATATCTTATCATTTTCCTGTTCCTGCTGATCAAAATTTAGCTCGTATGATAAGCCGGAACAGCCTCCACTTTTAACGCCTACACGAACATAATGCTCTTCTAAATTGAAGCCTTCTTCACTCATAAGCGTTATCAACTTATTTCTTGCTTGTTCACTTACTTTTATCATTTTAAAATAATTCTAAATAACGATTACAAATATACTATTTAGCATAGGATTTCCCATATCAGTTAACAAATTCTTTCCCGAATGTGAGTTATTAAACGCTTGAAGTATGATAGTTAAAATCTGATATCTAATGCTTAGAATTCTGAGAAACGGTCATCTAATGTAAAATCTATGTCTGACAAGGTTTTAAGAAAAGCGATAATTTTATCTTTTTCATCTTCTGTTAAAGGGATACCCGGATTGTCATTATCCTGATACATTTCTGAGCTTATATTAGGTGTTTCCTGAACACCGGCATCATAAAAGTCCAGTACATCTCTTAACGTATCAAACCTCCCGTCATGCATATAAGGCAATGTCAACTCTACGTTTCTTAAACTGGGTACTTGAAACTTGTATTCATCTTCAGGTAAGCCTGTAATTCTGGCACGACCTATATCATTATATTGTGGGTTTACAGGTAAGCCATTGTTCATAAACTGCTGATTAGTTAATAATTCGCCGCTATGACAAGTGCTGCATTTACTGTTGAAGAGTGCTTTTCCTGCTGATTCTTCAGGTGTAAAATTAGCTGTCCCATCATGGACGACACGATCGTATTTAGTTTCCGATGACACCATCATGACAAGAAATTGTGCAAGCGCATCAAAAAAGTTTTTGGTATTGATTTCGCCATCTTCAAAAGCAACATCAAACATTTCCTGATAAGTAGGTTCAGCTTTTAATTTATCTAAAACATTACTTATGTTTTCATTCATTTCTACATCTGTTGTAATTGGGATAATAAATTGAGCATCCAGATGGGCAGCTGCGCCATCCCAATTAAAATTATTTTTAAAAGCTAAATTTTGAAGTGGTTGGGCGTTTCGATTGCCTAAGGCGCCCCCTACGCCATGACTTACCCGATGTGTATGATGTGTAAAAGCAAATTCTTGCATATGACAAAAGCCACATGAAATGACACCACTGGATGATAATTTACCGTCGTAAAATAATTTTTTACCTAGTTCAAACCCTTTTTCTGTAGGTGGATTTTCACCTATATCATAAACGATATCAGGGAAATAATCTGGTTGCGGAACTTCTAATGTCTTATTTTCATCAAGATCCTCAATAATCGCCTCATCTTCATTGCTGCAAGAAGTAAAACTAAAAAGTATTGCTATGTAGGTCAAATATTTAAACATTATTCTGTTGTGCTTATAATCGTATCAATACTAAAGGATGCTCTCATGTTTTCTGACACCTTAGGAGCGTTTTCCGGATCAACCTGTATGTCGTCTTTATCAGAAAGATTAAGTGCATGAACTGCATTAAATATTTTTAATACATCCATATTAATATTGATTTCAGTAATGACTTCTTCTTCAAGCTGGATTACTTGATTTAAATTTAGCACAATCTCTTTATAATTGTCAAGATTTGTACCATGACTACCTACATGATAAAGAAAATTTTGACTTTCTGATGAGCTATCAGTAGAATAAGTTCCTTCAAATTTTAAAAATTTATAACCAGCAGCCCATGCCCAAAGCATGCCGTTTTCTTCTGCCGTAGGGACGAAATTATCAACACCATTTAATGGATAATTAGATTGATCTACACCAAACCCAAAGCTTATTTTGTCATACTCACCTTCGGGTATTTCTGTTAAATTGATATTTAAACTTGAGGGGGCTTCCTCGTTAATCAAAAAATAACTGTCTTTCACCGGATACTTAAAAGTATCACCATTTGGTCTATGAAGCACAATATTACTAATAATGTATTTTAAAGTATCAACCTGAAATGTTTCACCACCATTTTTTTGATAAGTAGCCTCGCTTAAAACAAGGTCATCATCACCTACATGATGATCAAAATTAAGACTTAGCTCGCTATAAATAGTATTGTCAACAATGGTGTTATCATCAACATCATCTGCACATGAAATGAGTAAACATATCAATAACACAAAAAGCATGAACCGTCTCATTACATTACTCAATTTTAAAAATTATAGCGTCTTTATCCCCTTGATTATCAAAGTCTAAATCCTGACTGGCTGAACTGCCTATTCCGATAAGTTGGGCTTCGTTAGTGCCTACAACATCATTAGCAAAATCTAACTGGTTTCCGCCAAAGCTCAAGCTATGCTTTACATCACCTTCATTACCTATAACCATTATCCATGCATCGTTTTGCCCCTTGTTTTCATTTAAGTTGATATCGTCGCTTTGAGAATCACCCGCTATGGCAAAGTTTTGCTCATCTAATGGGGTTATAGCTTTTGCAGAATCAAAATTTGAACCACCGTAAGTTTTTTCCCATATGATATTTCCCTGATCGTTTAGATTGACTAACCAGGCATCTGCATTACCTAACGGATTGCTGATATCACCATTAGCGCTTCTGGTATCACCAACGATGAAGTAGCTTGATGTGTTTGACGTTGTTAAATCATAGGCAAATTCTACACTGCTGCCTCCTAAATTTTTCTGCCATAATAATTCGCCGTTTTCATTTAATCTGACGACCCAAAAGTCGTAGCTACCTCTCGGGTTTGTGATATCAAAATCATCACTTTCAGAATGGCCGGTCATCAGGAAGCCGCCGTCATCAGTTTGTAAAACAGCATAACTTCTATCATTGTTAGATCCGCCAAAATATCTACGCCATTCCATATTTGCTGAAGCATCTAATTTAATACCCCAAAATTCGCCGACCCCATGTTTGGGGAAATCAAATCGTTTTCCTGGTCTTCCGGCGTTATCATTACCCTGACCGCCACTGGCGGTTACATCTAAAAAGCCGCTTATAAAATAACCGCCATCATTTGTGTTTGTAATCCCAAAACCTCTGTCATTTCCGGAAAATCCTATATTTTTTTCCTTAATGATAGCTCCATTAGCGCTTAATACTACAAACCAAAAATCATGGAAGCCTTCGTTTCCAATCACATCACCATCACTACTTCTCGAAAAGCCTACGGCAGCTAACCGGCCGTCTGGGGTTTCTATGATATTCTGTCCACGATCGTCGTCGCTACCACCAAAAGTCCTTGACCAGATCAATTCTAAGTTATCATCAAATTTAACAACCCAGTAATCGGCATCAGTGCTCGTTTTATCAGTAATATCGCCGTCATTGCTCTTAGTAAAACCTATTGCCACAAAATGACCATCACTGGTTTTGGTCATCGATAAAAGATCATCTTCTTGACTACCGCCAAAATTTGTCAAATCGGCGAGATTTCCGTTGAGGTTGTTAAAGTTAGGCTTAGGTTCTTCAGAATTATTGATGGCTGTTCCACTATCATCATCAGAACAACTTGATAGCAGTAAAGTAAATATTAATATTAATAAATTTGATCTAATCATTTGATAATCAATTTTTTTCTGATATTTTGATTAATCTGTAACATATAAATGCCACTCGATAAATCGGCAACGTTAAGTTTAACATTCAGATCGTCTAAATTATTGAAGGTTTTGACCATTTGCCCATTGATTGTAAAGATTTTAACATCATTAATCTTATGCTTAGGAGATTGAATATTCACCAGATGACTTGCCGGATGAGGATATATTGTAAATACATTTTTATCAATAGCCGCATTGCTTAAATTACTGGGTCTAACTAAATAAAATCCTGTATTTATATCACTGATAACAATATTACCGCTATCAAAGTAAGGGTAAACATTCCAGGCGCCGTCAAAACTGGGGTCATCAGATACAGGGAAAGTATCAAAGCTACCCACTTCTGTGAAATTATCATTTTCAATATCTGTAATATCAATCACTCTTAAACCTGCGCTGTAGTTGGCTTGATAATATTTGCCGTTACGGGTATAACCATTGTGATCAATGGCATTTTTAGGGCCAAAATAATTAAAGTCTAAAACGGGATTATCTAAATCAGACATATCAATCACGATGGTTTTGGCTTGAAATCCAAAGCTCAATTCATCCAATTCATCGCCTAAAAGAAAATACTGATGATCTTCTGTTAGCCAGCCTTGATGGGTGTAGCCAACATTGGTGTAGCTAAAGTTGCTGATTAAAGACGGATTGGACGGATCATCAACATCTACTATGACAACTTCGTCTTCATTAGAACCTATAAAAATTTCTTTGCCCTGATAATCTGTATCCGAACCGGCATAGGTGACCACCTGCGCATCATGGCTATAAGAACTTGCGCTATATCCGCCTAAAGGCTGAGGATTTAACGGATCAGAAATATCAACAAAATGAGCGCCACCCAGAAAAGTTTGCGTCCCTACGGCATAAGCAACAGGATTTTTAGGATTGATGACTAAATTATGCGCACTCCCAAAACCATCATAATGTGCATCTTCTGTAAATGTTGTAGGAATGCTATCGGGATCACTCAATTTGTTTAGATCAAATACCTGCATGCCGTGACCTGAAGCTTCGCTAACAATAAAAGCGTAATTTTCATAAACCTTAATATCTCGCCAGGAGCTCGAGGTCGTATGCGAAGGTAGTTTGCCTAAATAAACAGGATTTGCCGGGTCGCTGATATCTATAAAAGCTGTACCATTATTTAATCCCATCAATGCATATTCAATACCTGTCTGCGGATCTGTCCAGCCCCAACTGTCGTTTCCGGAATTGGCACTCATTGTGCTTAGATCTACATGCGCCATAAGGTCGTAGCCATTACAATCATAAACGCCGGCAGAGCCATTGTTGCAAGGTGTTTGAGCTTTGATAATCGATGAGCTGATAATAAATAGCGTAACTATAAAATACTTGATAGGCTGATTTTTAAACATTAGCTTTGCAAAAAAATTTAATGGCTAAAGATACAAAAAACACGAAGACTCCAATTTCAGAATTAGGAGAGTTCGGATTGATAGATCACTTAACCAAAGAATTTAGCATAAGCCGCTCTTCTACCGTTAAAACGATAGGCGATGATGCAGCTGTACTGCAATCAAAACAACATCAAGTTGTAACGACTGATCTTTTAGTAGAAGGTGTTCATTTTGATTTAGCTTATACACCCTTGCAGCATTTAGGCTATAAAGCAGTTATGGTTAATTTATCTGATGTATACGCCATGAATGCCGAAGCTAAACAAATTACGGTGTCTATTGCCTGCTCTAACAGATTTCCTGTAGAGGCTTTAGAAGAAATTTATAGTGGCATACATAAAGCCTGTAAAGTGTATAATGTTGATCTAATAGGCGGTGATACCACATCTTCTACACGAGGTTTAGTGATAAGTGTGACTGCTATTGGTGAAGCTGATAAACATGACATCACCTATAGAAATGGAGCTAAACCAAATGATCTTCTCGTAGTAAGCGGTGATTTAGGTGGTGCATTTTTAGGACTTAAAGTTTTAGAACGCGAAAATGAAGTTTTTAAGGTTAATCCGCAATCACAGCCTGATTTGTCTGAATACACTTACCTTATAGAACGTCAATTAAAACCTGAAGCCCGAAAAGATATTCAGGGAATACTTAAAAAACTTGAGGTTCAACCTACTGCTATGATCGATATTAGTGATGGTTTATCCTCTGAATTGATGCACTTATGTAAGCAATCAAAAGTTGGGGCTAACTTATTTGAAGATAAATTACCATTAGATCCTAAATTGATCAGTACTTGTGAAGAATTTGAATTAGACAGTACAACTGTTGTACTAAACGGAGGTGAAGATTACGAGTTATTGTTTGCCATTGATCAGAAAGATTATGATAAAATAAAAGGCAATCCTAACCTAACTGTAATAGGTCACTTTGCTGAGGCTAAAGAAGGCATACATCTTATCACCAGAGCTAACACTAAAATTCCTATGAAAGCACGCGGCTGGCAAGCTATGGAGGAATAATTTATTTTTTAAATTTTATCATCATGGTGGTGCCTTTTCGGGGCGTGCTTTTATAAACGCTTATATTGCCATTATGATAGTCTTTGATGATGCGTTTAGCTAAGGATAAACCAAGTCCCCAGCCGCGTTTTTTTTCTGTGTAGCCTGGTTCAAAAATCTTTTGATGTAAATTAGCAGCTATTCCCTTTCCGGTATCTGATACGTAAACTTTTACACATTTGGCATCTTCTTCAAGATCTATTCTTAGTTGACCTTTTCCGCTCATAGCATCAGTAGCATTCTTAGTTAAGTTTTCAATTGTCCAGCTATACAAGGTTGTATTAAGAGGTATTTTAATTTCGTGCTTAGGTAAATTAACTTCAAATTCTATCATTTTAGAACTTCTACTTTTAAGGTAGTTTATGGCATTCTGGGTAACTTCAACGATATCTATTTCTTCCAGTTCAATTTGTGAACCTACTTTTGAGAACCGATGACTAATGGTCTGAAGGCGTTCTACATCTTTTTTTATTTCTTCTACATAATCAGGATTGATAGCGTCATCAGTTTTGAGTAATTCTACCCATCCTAAAAGCGAAGATAATGGCGTTCCTATTTGATGGGCGGTTTCTTTTGCCATACCTGCCCAAAGTTTGTTCTGCTCGCTACTTTTGTTCGTGATGTAGAAATAATAGGCAATCGCAGAAAACAATATAATGATAATTAGTAATATAAGCGGATACCACTTAATTTTTGTTAAAACTGAGGATTCATTGTAATAAACGTATTGTTTATTGCCATCCAGTAAATTGATAGTCAATTTATTGGCATCAGATTTTATGTTTTTAAAATAGGTTTTGATCTTATCCGGTTTGTTGCGAATATTATTTGGAAGATTCTGCGAGTATAAAATACTGTCTTGCTTATTAGTGATAAGCATAGGGATGTTGTTGTTGCTTTTAATAATTTCTAACTCTAAACTCAAATCTTTGGCAGTGTTAGTAGCTTCAGCTTTATTTACAGACTGGTAGGCCGCTGTCCAAATATGCATTCTTTGTTGCTCATCCTTTTTGATGAGATCGTAAAAAACAAGCCCGTTCCAAACAATGAGTAAAATAAGCAATACACCTACAACACTAAATATGGTTTGCTTATTTCCTAACCGGCTTATTAATTTCATAGCAGTAGTCTATAGTTAACATAACCCAAAAGTACATTTTTTATTGTCATTTTTTAAGTTAATAGATGATGCAGTACTTGGCATGCCTATCAATTATATTTACTTTTGCGCAATTAAAATAATTGAGATGAAAAGCTTTGTTCCTCATACATTATCAACTAAGAAGCTTCATGGGCTTTTGCTGGGTGCTGTAGGGCCACGACCTATTGCATTTGCCAGTACTATTGATCAAGATGGAAATCCTAATTTATCACCTTATAGCTTTTTTAATGTATTTAGTTCAAATCCGCCTGTAATGATTTTTTCGCCATCCAGACGTGTTAGGAACAATACCACAAAACACACGTTAGAGAATGCAGAAGCGACTGGCGAAGTGGTCGTTAATATTGTAAATTACGCTATAGTACAGCAAATGTCGCTGTCCAGCACAGAATATGGCGATGGTGTTAATGAATTTGAGAAATCAGGCTTAACCATGCAGGCTTCTGATGAGGTTCAACCATTTCGGGTTAAAGAATCTCCGGTGCAATTTGAATGTAAAGTCATCAAAATTAACGCCTTAGGCGATCAGGGCGGTGCCGGTAATTTGATTTTTGCTGAAGTGGTAAAAATTCATGTTAAAGATGATATCATCAGTGACGATCTGATGATAAATCAGCATAAGATTGATCAGGTAGCCAGAATGGGTGGCAGCTGGTATTCGCGAGCTAAAGAAGGTATGTTTGAAGTGCCAAAACCACTTTCTTCATTAGGTATAGGGGTTGATGCTTTGCCGGATGATATTAAAAACAGTACCATTTTAACCGGTAATGACCTGGGTAAACTGGGTAATTTAGATAAATTTCCTGATGCCCATCAACAAAGTGAATACGCTAAAAAGAATCCACATCTAAAAGGCTTGAAATCAGTTGATTTACATAAATTGGCTAAAAAATATTTAGATGAGAATGAACCAAACGAAGCAGCATTAATATTAACACAAAACAACATATAATATGGAAATAGAAGGAAAGATAAAAGTGATAGGCGATACCAAAGAATATGGTAAAAACGGTTTTCAGAAAAGAATGGTGGTGGTGACCACAGAAGAAAAATATCCACAAGATTTAGCAGTTGATTTTGTTCAGGACAAAACAGATTTAGTCAATAGTTTTAATGTAGGCGATAAAGTTAAAGTAGGCATCAACCTAAGAGGTCGTGAGTGGGTGAGTCCACAGGGAGAAACTAAATATTTTAATTCAATTAACGCCTGGCGAATAGAAAAACTAACCGCTAATTCTGCATCTAACGATGTCCCACCAATAGATGAAAACATTGAACCTATAGATAAGTTTAGTGAAGATAATGATGATGAGGGAAGTGGCTTGCCGTTTTAAGCCCTTTTGTCTAATAGTTTTTGTACGTATTTTCCTATAACATCAAACTCTAAATTTACATTATCACCAGCTTGCATCTGCTTGAAGTTAGTATGTTCATAGGTGTAAGGAATCACAGCGACACTAAATCGGTCATCACGGCTGTTGACTACAGTCAAGCTAATACCATTTACAGCTATAGATCCTTTTTCTATGGTCACAAAGTCGGTGTTCTTATCATATTTAAACGTAAATTCCCAGCTACCATTTTTAAAATCTATTTTCTCACAAACAGCCGTTTGGTCTACATGACCTTGCACCAAATGACCATCTAAAAATTGATTCATGGTTACACTGCGCTCCAGATTTACCAGATGATTTTCTTTTAAATCACCTATGTTTGATTTTTGTAAGGTTTCATCAACCGCAGTAACGGTATATTCTTTTTCCTGAATATCAACTACGGTTAGGCAAACGCCATTGTGAGCAATGCTTTGATCTATTTTTAGTTCATCAACAAAATCAGCCGCTATGCTGATGTGTTGATTACTTCCTTCTTTTCTAAGTTTAGAAACTTTTCCTACTGATTCTACTATTCCTGTAAACATCTTTTAAATTGTATCTTTGCTGGCAAAAATAGCGCAAATTGATAGAAAGAAAGCAACCCGTTAACATAGCCATAAGTATTGGTGATCTTAATAGCATAGGACCGGAAGTGGTGATGAAAGCCTTTTCAGACCACAGGATGTTTGACTTTTGTACACCAGTGGTGTTTGCTTCTAAATCTTTGATGAATTTTTACCGTAAACACTTTGACTTTAAAGGTAAAATTCAGCCATTGGAATTAGGACAACCCCCTAAAAAAGGGAAGTTAAACGTAGTTGATGTTTTTAAAGAAAAATACAATGTCAGCTTTGGTAAGCGCGATAAATTAGCAGCTGAGTTTGCTGTTACATCTTTTATAGAAGCGACTAAAGCTCTAAAAAACAATCAGGTTGATGTTTTAGTAACCGCTCCCTTAGATAAACATTTAATTCAATCTGATGAATTTAATTTTCCGGGTCATACTGATTATTTAGCTAAAGCGTTTAATGGCGATCATATGATGTTGCTGGTGAACGAAAATTTACGCGTAGGTTTATTAACTGATCATGTAGCTCTAAAAGATGTTGTTAATCATTTATCAGAAGATCTGATTACACGAAAGCTTCATATTATTAAAAAAACATTACAGCAAGATTTTGGCATTAGACATCCAAGAGTAGCTGTTTTAGGTATAAATCCACATAGTGGCGACGAAGGGCTGATAGGTGATGAAGATGAGAAAATACTGAAACCTACCATAGAAAAGATCAACGAAGAACAGGTTTTTGCTTACGGGCCTTATGCGGCAGATGGTTTTTTTGGTTCTAAAAATTACAAGAATTTTGATGCTGTTATCGCCTCATATCACGATCAGGGATTAATTCCTTTTAAAACCTTGTCTTTTGGCAGTGGCGTTAATTTTACCGCAGGATTAAGCCACATAAGAACATCTCCTGATCACGGAACAGCTTTTGATATTGCCGGGAAAAACATCGCAGATCCATCATCATTTATTCAGGCTATTTACACGGCTATAGATTGTTTTCATCAGCG
>JAVLBJ010000117.1:0-2948 GCA_031581455.1 Psychroflexus sp.
GACAGATAAGTAAAACATAGCAATAGTGCCGGCAATATGAACACATACTTCATTTTTTGGACGGGTTTCATCTTTTTTTGTTGTAACATAATTATTCTATTTTTAAGGTTTGATTGATTGAAAAATGGATTGACAAATTGAATAGTCGCTGTGTTAAATTCCTTATTGATCAGGCTATTCATATATTGATATTTATTCTTTTCATTGACGGTCACGGCATCAGCTTCGTACTCGTGATTCAAAATGATGGCTTTCTTGTAGATGTAAAAAAGTGGGTTGAACCACATGATCGATCTCAGTAATTCAACGATGAGTAGATCGATGCTATGTAAAGCTTTGGCATGCACTTTTTCATGCGTTAGAATATAATCGATCTGATGCTTAGGGATATCCTCACCAATAACTATATGATTAAAAAAGGTGAATGCATCTTCATTATCTTTCAATCTGTAATAATGAATATGATCTTTAGTTTGTTCATGATCAGCTTTATCTAAAATACACCTTATCTGATTAAGAGCTAAAGCCAATTTAACCAATTTATAACCTGATATGCTGATGATAATCCATTTGATGACTTCCCAAATAGATAAATTGTCGGCTGAATTTTGAAGGTTTTTATTTTCAGGTCCAGGTTGGATAACAATTTCTTGCAGGCGATTGATAGGCTGAATAAAACCGGAATCAATCGTCAGCCAGGTATTAATTATTTGAAAGTTGATAGCCGGCAATAAGAGCGAAAAAAACATGCTACTAACCAAATACCATCTATTGATCTTAAAATAAGGTGTCTTAGCTATTAGTTGATAAAGCGTCAAAAATATAGACTGTAGTATGATGATATCGATCACATATTTGATCATTTTTCTTTATTTTTAGTGAGCTGTTTAATTTCCTCCAGATCATTAATATCAAGATCTTCTTTTTGTACAAAAAAGGACAGCATTTTTTTAAAAGATCCATTGAAATAATTATTAACGATGCTATGAACACGTGTGCTTTGATAGGATTCTTTTTCTATTATTGGAAAATAGAGATAGCCACGGCCTTGTTTTTCATAGTCTACAAAACCCTTGCTTTGAAGAATCCTCACAATGGTAGATACTGTATTATAAGATGGATCCTTGTCTTTGATATGATCTAATATATCAGCCACTTTAGCTTTTTTAAGATGCCAAAGTATCTGCATGATTTCCTCTTCAGCTTTGGTTAATTCTTTCATATAGAAAATTTGTATTACTGGGCAAATATAACTAAAAAATTAGTTTAAACTAAACTTTTAGTTAAGAAAATTTCTTTGTCATATATAATTCAATGAATATCAATAGATAAAAATCAAATATCATAGTTTAATTCAGTTAATGTTTTAAAAAAATTAAGTAAATGTTTACTATACTATTTCGTAAATATTCAATTTATTTGCTAAAAAATTAATAATATGGATGTAGGTATAAGCTATATAGATTTTTATATCCCAAAAAACTACCTTGATATTGAGGAATTCTCAATAAATAGAAATATTAATGGAGATAAGTTAAAAAAAGGTCTTGGTATTGAAAAAATGGCATTTTTAGACGTCCATGAAGATACTGCGACCATGGCAGCCAACGCGCTCAACAATCTGATAGAAAAGAATGATATGGATCCATTAGGCATTAATAGAATCTATCTGGGAACAGAAAGTGCATTAGATAGCTCTAAACCTACGGCCACTTATGCAGTTGATATGGTAGAACAAAAATTTGGCAAGCGTGTGTTTAAGCATACCGATGTTGTCGATATGACCTTTGCTTGCGTTGGCGCTGTTGATGTGCTACAAAATGCATTAGACTATGTTCGTGTTCATCCGGAAGATAAGGTAGTGGTCATCGCCTCAGATTTTGCCAAATACGATCTGGAATCACCAGGCGAATACACCCAAGGCGCCGGTGCGGTTGCTTTACTCGTGGAGTCTGCCCCTCAATTAATGAGCTTTAGTGCTACATTTGGCGTTGGTTTCAAATCAGCACATGATTTTTTTAAACCTCGCCGTCAATATCCTGTCAATGCAGAGACGCAAGATTACACGACCGATAAGACCTTACAGGTTTACCGGGAAGAACCGGTATTTGACGGCCAATTCTCTAATCAATGTTATCAAAACCGAATCCGTGAAGCTTATTTTCATTATAAATCAAAAGCTTCAGTAAATGAAACCTTACACGATCGATGGTCGAGCCTGATCTTTCATTTACCTTATGCCAGCCATGGCAAGCGTATCTTTACAGAAATATATCAACTGGAAAAGGATAATCGCCAACCGGATGACACTTCAGCTCAGATTTATGATTTTGATACTTTAAAAGCTTTAGCTAAATCAGATGAGTATCGGGCATTTGTCCAGAAGAAAATCAATACAGCACAGTTAGCTTCCGGTCAAATTGGTAATATGTATGCGGCTTCTATTTTCATGAGTCTGATCTCTGAATTGGTTTATAAAAAAGATGACCTAAAAGCCGGCGAAAGGTTTGGTTTTATAGCTTACGGCAGCGGATCTAAGGCCAAGGTGTTTGAAGGTCATTTAGCTAAGGGTTTTGCGTCTTCGGTTAATAACCTCCAATTAGAAGAACGCTTAGCTGATAGACAGGCGATTGATTTTGAGACCTATGAGCAACTGCATCGAAAAGTATTAAAGACATCTGTCAATCAACCCAAGCATGAATTTGTTCTCAAACATATAGCAAATCCAGGTGATCCATTAGTAGGTAATAGGGTATATGAGTTTATAGAATAAAAAAAGTAGCTTGTGTGGGTGTTTTTGTTGTACATAAAACTAAAACCCTTCTAATTTGTAACTCAATAGTGATAAAACCACAAATTCATTAAAAAATTATTTTTTTCATTAGATGGGTTTAAATATTTTATCAATTCTAAGATATTCAATTGTTTTTTTAATATCATCAAAATTA
>JAVLBJ010000118.1:0-2897 GCA_031581455.1 Psychroflexus sp.
TTATTTTGAAAAGTTTCACACCGTTAAATAAATTAGCAATTTTAATCGTTTTTGTCTTATTTACAAGCAACCAAGTGTTGGCGCAACAAACACCCCCAAGTTTTGAAGACAATACGCAAGATGTTCCTTTAGGTTCAGGTATTATTGCCCTTGGATTAATAATGGGAGCGTTCTACGGTGTTAAAAAGTTAAAGTAAAAGTTACCTCAACTTAATATCATTTCCTTAAACTCTTAGCCTTATTAGGTTAAGAGTTTTATTTTTGCTGGTTATGAAGAAAGATATCAGGTCCGTGAGTAAACCAGAACTTAAACAATTATTTATTGATAATGGTTATCATGCCTTTCGCGGTAATCAGGTTTATGAATGGCTATGGAGTAAAGGCTGTCATGACTTTGACCAGATGACCAATCTTTCATTAGCCTGTAGAAAAATGTTGCAAGAGAACTTTGTTATCAATCACATCAAGGTGGATCAAATGCAAAAGAGCGACGATGGTACGATTAAAAATGCGATCCAGCTTCACGATGGTCATGTAGTAGAAAGCGTTTTGATCCCCACTTACAAAAGGACAACCGCCTGTGTCTCATCTCAGGTGGGTTGTAGTCTGAACTGTGCTTTTTGTGCTACGGCTCAATTAAAACGCATGCGCAACTTAAAACCTGATGAAATATTTGATCAGGTGGTAGCGATTGATCAGGAAAGTAAGCAGTTTTTTAATAGACCGCTTTCTAATATTGTTTTTATGGGTATGGGCGAACCTTTGATGAATTATAAAAATGTCCTTAAATCTGTGGAGAAAATAACAGCTGATGATGCGCTAAATATGTCTCCCAAACGAATAACACTTTCAACGTCAGGCGTCCCTAAAATGATCAAAAAACTGGCTGAAGATCAAGTAAAATTTAACCTGGCCTTATCCCTACATTCTGCAATCGATGAGATCAGAACTTCTATCATGCCGTTTAATCAACAATTTCCCTTAGCTGATATAAAAGAAGCTCTGATTCACTGGTATGAGGTGACCCAAAAACCCGTAACTTATGAATACATCGTTTGGAAAGATATCAATGATGATTTTAAGTCCGTTCAAGCTTTAGTAGATTTTTGTAAAGTCATTCCCTGCAAAGTCAATTTGATAGAATATAATCCTATAGATAAAGATAGATTCGCGCAAGCTGATGATGAAGCCGTAGCCATGTACAAAAACGAACTCGAGAACAACCAAATCACTGTCACCCTAAGACATTCGCGGGGAAAGGATATCGACGCCGCCTGCGGGCAACTCGCTAATAAGCAATAAAAAAGTTGCCTTTATAAAGACAACTTTTAAAGAATCGATCATTAAAATTTTTGTTTACTTCAAAAACTTGATGGTTTTGGTTTGCTCACCAATCTTCACTTTTGCCAGATATAAACCATTGGCTAAAGATTGTATAGCAACATTTTCCTCATTAGATGATAGTTCCTGACTCATCACCTTTTTACCGGATAAATCAAAGATGCTGATTTGATCGAAGCTTTGATTAGCTTTAAGGTTGAGCACGTTATGATTAGCGTAAAATTCAAAATCAAATTCTGCAAATTCATCAGTTGAAAATGACTCTACTTCAACTGTATAGCCAAAAACTAATAAAGAACCTGTTGTGTTTCCTGACTGTGCTGGTGAGCCGGTACTTTTAAATACCAGGTGGTAATCACCAGATGTAGATGGAGTAAACGTAGCATTGGCTGTTAAAGCTTGGTTTTCTATGTTGGAGAGATCACCATTCTGAGCTATTCCTGTATCTGTAAATATGGAAGTACCGTTATTTGCTTCTGTAACAGTTTGTCCTTGTGCAATAATTACTTCTAAATCTTCGTTTGCAATAGCACCATTTGGTGTATCTAATCCATTGTACGTTACAGATATATTATAATTAGTCCCTGCGTTCATACTAATAGCCGGTGTATTTAGATAATCTTCTTTTTGAGCGTCATTTGCACTGTTTTTAGCGTAATCAGAGACATTTGGAGACATTTCTGTTTCTTCATGACTCCAGGAGGTGCCGTTTCCATCTTGATCTGTAACAGTAAAGCAGCTTGTAAACTCGCCTACATTATCAAAATTTTCACTTAATGGCATTGCTGAATATACCGTACTGCAATCATAATCTGTTGAAAAAGTAGCATCAAAAGTTTGTAAACTAGATTCCCCATTACAATTTGATGTTACATATACATCATAAAAGACATCTTCTTGAAGATTATTTAAAGTAATTGATGTTGACGTTATGTTTGATATAATATTACCATTACCTGGTGTGAAACCGTGAGTACCGTACTCAACATTATAAGTAGTTTCAGAAGCATTATAATTATCATTCCAACTCACAACAGCTGAATTGGCACCCGTACTCGTGACAGTCACATTCTGGGGGCTTTGACACGTGGCTTTTGTCAATGCAAACTCAGTTACTAAAGGGGTAGGTATTCCGCAGCCACCATCATCTTTATACTCTGCAATTATCAATGTAAAACTACTGTCGTTATTTTGTATAAATGTTCCTGTTGTCGCTGCAGATCCTAAGGTAATTTCACTACTAGTTGCACAAGTTAAATGTGTAGAGAGTTCATCATCTACTATGACACTATTACCATTATTACAGTCTAAAGTGAAACTAATTTCCATAGGAGATTGGTGTATTTGCAAGGCCTCAAGATATACTGCGGTAAATTTTCGTTTGTTAGTTGAATTACCTACGTTTAATGTCACTACCTGATCATCAAACGATTTCACTGTATTTTCAGGATGTATAGGTGTTTTCTGTGATAAATTATATTCACCTGCAAAAGAATTTGGAGATATAGGACATTGCGCTAAAACTGAAATATTAATTGAAAAAAATAATAAAATAA
>JAVLBJ010000029.1:0-19459 GCA_031581455.1 Psychroflexus sp.
AAGAAGAATTGTTTGGCGAGCTTATATTGCTGATATTGGTGCAATTTACATTTTCTATCATAGATAATATCAAATCATCTACACTCACAGAGGCATCAGATGTTAAAGGTTGACCATCAGCATACATAAAGCCGAGTAATAAACTAATAGTTAGTAAATGTTTTTTAATAATTGGTTGATTTTAACTATAAAATTAATAAAAAAATTAAAACCTTGAATTGTTATTTTAGTTGACTTCAGAATTTGAGAGATGCTTAAAATACCTAATCGGGCGGTTAAGTCGTTATTATACCCGTAGTCCGTAATTATCGACATTGTTAAGTCAGATGTATTATTGTAGATTTTTTTAAGGTCTATTTCAGCATAAATTCCCCCCTGAAACAAGCAAAGACTAATAAATTATCAACCATTAGGTCGCTTCTGCTTAAACTGCTTTTGTATTATATTAACAATTGTTATATGTTTATATTCTCATTTTAAAATCGTTAATATGGAATCTTTTTTAATTTTTCTTCTAATTGGTGCGGTATCTGGTTTTATAGCCGGGTTATTGTGGAAGGGAAAGGGCTTCGGCATTATAGGCAATATAATAGTTGGTATCATAGGTGGCTTTTTAGGTGGCTGGTTAGCCGATACCTTAGGTCTGGATTTTAGAGGAATTATTGGCCAAATCATCGTTTCTGTTGGTGGTGCATGGATTTTACTATTTCTTATCAATTTATTGAAAAAAAAATAAATTTAGCTAAAATTATTTTTTTCCTAAGATGACGCTTGTATTTCGAGGCTTGATAGAATAAAATTATCTTTGCCTAAAATACATGAATTATGGCTTCAGAAGTTCGCGTTCGTTTTGCGCCAAGCCCTACCGGTCCCTTGCATATTGGTGGATTAAGGACTGCTTTGTACAATTATCTCTTCGCTAAGAAACATCAGGGTTCTTTTGTGTTAAGGATAGAAGATACTGACCAGAAGCGCTATGTGGCCGAAGCGGAAAAGTACATCATTGATGCGCTGACCTGGTGTGGAATTCCATACGATGAAGGTCCTGAAAAAGAAAGTGAATTTGGCCCTTATCACCAAAGCCAACGTACAGAACTGTATGCCCAATATGCCGATCAGCTCATAGATGAAGGAAAAGCCTATTATGCATTTGATACAGAAGAAGAGCTGGAAGCCCTGCGTAAGGAATATGAAGCCAAAGGCGAGACCTTTAAGTATGGGCCGCTTACTAGAAACGAACTCAACAATTCCTTACATTTAGATGATGATGAACTCAAAACTAAATTAGCAAATGAATCAAATTACGTCATCAGATTTAAAACACCTATCAATACCCAGATTAATGCAAAAGATGAGGTAAGAGGTTATATCCAGGTTAATTCTGATGAATTAGATGATAAAATTTTGTTCAAAAGCGACGGCATGCCGACTTATCATCTGGCCAATATCGTAGATGATCATTTGATGAAGATATCTCACGTCATCCGTGGTGAAGAATGGTTACCATCCCTGGCCTTGCACGTACTGCTTTATGAGGCTTTTGGTTGGGAAAAACCGGTTTTTGCCCACTTACCATTGCTTTTAAAACCTAACGGGAAAGGGAAATTAAGCAAAAGAGATGGCGAAAAGCTGGGTATTCCGGTATTTCCATTAGAATGGAACAATGCGGCCAGTAAGGAAACTTTTAGAGGTTACAGAGAAGAAGGGATCCTACCGGAAGCTCTGCTCAACATGCTTGCGATGCTGGGCTGGAACGCCGGCGATGATCAGGAGCTTTTTACAAAAGAGGAGTTGATCGAAAAATTTTCATTAGACCGCGTTCATAAAGCTGGTGCTGTGTTCGACCCGGACAAGGTCAAATGGTTCCAGCATGAATATTTTAAAAAGATACCTACCGATCACTTATTACAACCTTATATTGATATTGTAGAGGAAAAAGGCTTTACTCTGGATTACAAAACAGCAAGATCTATCATTGAGGAAATCCGTGAACGTGCCGATCAGGTGAAAGATCTCTGGGAGCAATCTGATTTCTATTTTCAGGCACCTGAGTATTATGATGCCAAAGCGGTGAAAAAGATATGGAAAGGCGATATTAAAGAACGCCTTGAAAAGATCCGCGAACTCGTTAAACAACAGGAAGATTTTTCAAGAGAAAGTATCAAGCACCATATCAAATCATGGATCGAGCAAAGCGATTATGGTTTTGGTAAGATCATGCAGCCTTTTAGATTAGCATTGGTGGGCGAAATGAAAGGTCCCGGAATATTTCATATTGCAGCAACCATCGGGAGAGAAGAGACCTTAAGGCGGATTGATCAAATGGTAGAGCAGTTAGGATAAAAAAATCCGCACTAAGACTGCGGATTTTTTTCTAGAATAAGCTGATTTACCAACTTATATCAAAGGTGATTCCATTATCAAGTGTAACCGTAGCCGTCTGATTGCCATTAAAGACAATAACCGCACCTCTGGAATTAAAGTTACCATTGCTATTTGTTCTTGTTATATCAATGGTGTATGTCCCGGAAGTGATAAATTGCGTTTGCTTATCGATTAAAATGTCTTCAGCTAAAAGGTCAATATTAACATCTATGGTGTTTTGATTGCCCACCAGAAATTGATAATTGGCATTTCTTTCATGATCAGCCTGATAAACCCATACAGTTGATGAAAGGCCAAATCCGCTTAGATTAAAATCTTTTGTTTTATCTACCTGCTTGATCAAATTAGGCCCCTGAAAATCTAATGTGCCTGTTCCGTTAACCTGATATTCACCCTCCAGATTTTGGAAATCACAAATCAGCTCCCAGCTCCAATCGTTTTGAAAACTCCATGATCGGTCACCTACCTGATTCTGGTTAGACCAGCTTATACTAACGCTTTCATTACAGCTTAGATCTTCTAAAGGTGTAAATTCATTAAGACTTTTTGCCTGATCTCTGGCAGCTGCTGTAGTTTTGATTTCAGAAATTTCTCCGCCCTGACCGGTCATTGTACTGGTTATGATCATTTGAGTTTCATCATCAGTGATGCTTTGCGCAACATCTGTATCATTGTCATCTTCACAGCTCGCGATAATTAATAGACTAAAAGTCAAAAAGGCTGTGCGTTTTAGAATAGATAAAGCATGTGTTGTTTTCATAATTTAATATTTATTCAAATTTAAGGGAATTTATGAATAGTTTATTTAAATGTCTTCTCAAACTGACAAATAAGTGGATGAATTATCTTAATCTTTTAGCCAATTTTTAAAATCGGTAGCTTTTGCTTTAGAGACGATTACTTCAAAATCAACTTCAGGACTAGTCTTTATTTTTAACCTGCCATTAAAATAAAATCTGATATCCTTAATCGCATCTCTTTGAATAATCATCTGTCTGTTGAGCCTGTAAAACTTATCCGGGCTTAATTGATCTTCTATATCATCTAACGTTAAATTTACCGCATAATTGTCCCCTGAAAAGCATTTGATTTTTGTTTTATCATCTTTATAAAAAAAGGCGATATTTTTTACAGAAATAGGGATCAGCCTATCCTGAAAATTAACCAAGAATGTGTTTTTATAAGTTTTAGTGTTGTTCCATTCAGATAAAGCCTTAGTGAGTTGATCTGTTTTTATATGCTGTTTGCCTTTTACGTAGGTGCGGGCTTTGGCTAATGCCTTTTGTATATCGTCATCAGTAAATGGCTTAAGCACATAATCTAATCCATAATGCTTAAAGGCCTCTATCGCATATTGATGATAGGCCGTCACAAAAATTACAGGTGTTTCCTGATTGATTTGTTTAAAAACTTCAAACGCAAGCTGATCATCTAATTGTATGTCTGAAAATAGGAGATCTACATCCGGTGCTTTTTTAAAATAGCTGACGGCTTCGTTTACTGTGGATAACACTGCCTGGATGGCACATTCCGGGCAAACCTCAGCTAATGCGTATTTAAGGTTTTCAACACCGGCATTTTCATCTTCTATGATTACAATTTTCATGATTTTGATTTTATCAATGGAACACCAACTTTAAAACTTTTGTCGCTTTGATGAATCTTAACCGGAGGTAAGCCTAACCATTCATGTCTTTTATACAAAGAGTTTAACCCAAATCCTTCGCCGCAAGGCGGTCTATCAACAGGTTGATAATTATTGTCTACCCATATATAATTATCATCTACAAAAACATTGATGTTTAAAACATTTTCAGTTGATACCTTATTGTGTTTAAGCGCATTTTCTACCAGCGTCTGCAAGCTCATGCTGACTATTTTCTTTTTCATTTGCTCACTATCAACAGAGATCGAAGCTTTAAAAGCCTTGCCATACCTTAAGTGCTGAAGTTGGATATAGGCGTTTAGAAAATCTATAGCCGTTTTTAAATCAACTAAATCTTTTTCCTGCGTCAATGAATGACGAAACACTTTAGATAAATATTGGACGTAGGTGATAGACTTTGAAGGATTTTTCCTGATTAAAGCGGTTAAGCTGCTAAGCGTATTAAAGAAAAAATGAGGGTTGATTTTGTTTTTCAGTTGATCATATTGGGCGCTAATTTTTTCAACTTCAAGTTTTCTTATTTCTTGTTCCCGTTTTACGGAAAGGTCTATCAATTGCATAATTCTAAAAATGAGCAAAATAGCGCCAGCTGATAAAAAATATCTGCCCAGATAGCCTAATCTTATTAATATTGGTCTTGCTGATTCATAATTTGATAAATGGATTCTAATAGATGTAAAAGAGATAATAAGCGTAAATAAAAAAGCAAAGCTGATGAGCTTGATATAGTAATATTTTGACCGCCTTTTACTAAACCACTTAAATATCAAATAAAAGAAAAGTAAGCAAAAGATAAAATGGGAACCTAATTGATAATAAAACCCATTAATCGAGCTTTTATAAGCCAGAGGAGAACTTCTTATAATCGCTAAAAATTTAGGTAAGTTGAAAATTGCCGTTACAAATACAGCGGTTAGTACTGCATATAAAATTTTTTTGGTCAATTTCATCTATCTCAAATTTAAACTAAATTAAAAAGAAATCCTTAAGCATCAACACAAAAGCAACGAGCTTACTTTTTTGCTAAGTGAAACATCTATTTTAAATCCTAAAATCGGGTTTATGACATACTAATCCATAAAACATTCAAATATTAAATTTAAGTTATAATATAGCTGCTACATAATTATGATTTTTTTTATGATCAGTTTTGAGGCAAATGCAATTAATGCCACAAAAAAGACGTTTAAACAATCATCTGGGAGGTTTTGATTAATTTTAATAACCTAATCTGTTTATTGCCTCTAATTTTGATTAAAACTGTAAAATAATATAACTATGAAAACTAAAAGAAACCTGTTGTTGATGCTTTCCTTATTGATGACCATGTTTTACAATTGTCAATCAGAAGCTCAGGAGCAAAAAAAGATCAACCCTGATAAAATAGCTGAAATCCAGACTAATAGACAGCAGGAAGCCTTAGATTTAGATGAAGCACAAGTTGAACAAATGAAAAGTATCAACTTAAAGTATGCAGAAAAAATGCAACCCTTAATTCGGGAAATAAGATCGACGAAAAACAAGGAGAAATTTAAAAGTCTTAGGAACATGAACCTGGAAAAGAACTACGAGGCAGCCCAGATCCTATCGAAAGAGCAATATGAAGCCTATATGAAACTTCAAAAAAAGATGCGACAAAAATTGCGTAAACGCAGAAAACAATAAGACTTATATGACATATAAGAATTTAAAAGGAAGGTTTTCCTTCCTTTTTTTGTTTGAACTTTTGTTAATTTTTTGTAATTTCAACAAAAAAAGAAAGCTATGGGTATTAAGAACTTTCAGGGAAAACATGTAGGTGATGCTAACGAAAAAGCAGAAAAGACAACCGTAAGAGATTGTATGAGCACAAACATGGTATTGTTTAAAAAAGAGCATAGCGTAATAGAGGTAGTAGAAAAATTAATCAAATATAGAATTTCAGGCGGTCCGGTTGTTAATGACAAACATGAAGTTATAGGCATCATTTCAGAAGGCGATTGTATTAAACAAATTTCTGAAAGTCGGTACTATAATATGCCTATGGAAGCTACCACTATTGAAAAATATATGACAACCGGTGTAGAAACAATTTCTCCTGATGAAAACCTATTTGATGCTGCAGAGCTATTTATCAATTCTAAAAGAAGGCGTTTTCCTGTGGTTGAAAATAAGAAAATAATAGGTGTGGTGAGTCAAAAAGATATCTTAAGAACTGCGCTTTTACTTAAAGGCTATAACTGGAAGCGAAAAAAGCGATTGTTTTAAAAGATTGGTCAAGCTATTCTAATTGTAACTCTGTTAACTTTTTATACAAGCCTTTATCCGTTTGAAGTAAACTTTCATGAGACCCTTCCTCTACAATTTGCCCTTGATCTATCACTAATATCTTATCAGCGTTTCTAATCGTTGATAATCTATGGGCGATTACAATTGAAGTTCTATTTTTCATCAACTTATTGAGCGCATCCTGCACTAACTTTTCAGATTCAGTATCCAGCGAACTTGTCGCTTCATCTAATATAAGTATAGATGGATTTTTAAGCAATGCTCTGGCAATAGCTATTCTTTGGCGTTGTCCGCCAGATAGCTGCACGCCGCGTTCACCTACTAAAGTCTCATAGCCTTCAGGAAAGGCTTCTACAAAATCATGAGCATTAGCCTGTTTTGCGGCTTCTATTATGGCTTGATCATTACTTCCGGGCTTTCCATAACTTATGTTTTCTTTAATCGTTCCACCAAATAAAAAAACTTCTTGCGGTACAATAGCTAACTCCTGACGCAGTTCGTAAAGCTCAAAATTATCCGCTGGCTGATCATCAAAATAAATAGTTCCACTATCAGGATCGTGAAAGCGTAGAATTAAAGACGCCATGGTAGATTTACCAGCTCCACTTGGCCCGGCAATAGCTAAGGTCTGACTTTGGTTGACCTTAAAAGATACCTTATCTAAAACCTGGACATCTTTTCTGCTGGGGTAGGCAAATGAGACATTATCAAACCGAAGTTCACCTTTTAAGTTTAACTCACTTGTCTGCTCTTTTAGATTTTCCGGCGTTTCATCAATAATATCAAACACCCGCTCCGTAGAACCTATGGCTTTCTGGATTTGTGCGTATTGAATGGGTAAACCGCCAATTGATGCACCTACAAATATGGTGTAAAGTATAAAAGTAATCAGTTCAGATTGCGTAAGGTCGCCAGCATTTTGAAGTTTTACCGCATACCAAACCAATAAGACAATGGCACCAAAAATGCAGAAAATAATAAATGATGAAAATGCACCTCTGGCTAAGCCACCTTTGATTGCAATAGATTTGATGCGCTCTGTTGCTTTTTGATAGCGGAACATTTCAAAAAATTCATTGGTAAATGCTTTTACATTGGCAATGCCCTGCAAGGTTTCACCTACTATGGTGTTAGATTCTGCTACTTCATCCTGGGCTTGCTTAGATAGTTTTTTAATATACTTCCCAAAAAATACAGCTGCGATCACAAAAACGGGTATTACCGCAATCATCAATAAAGACAATTCTATTGATGTAAAAAACAGAGCTATTATGCCACCTATTACAATAATGGTCTGCCTTAAAAACTCAGCAATTCCAGTCGTAAATGTATCTTGAATTTGACTAATATCAGCAGCAATCCTACTGTTTAACTCACTAACTTTTCGCGATGAAAAAAACTGCATAGGCATTTTGATAAGGTTGTTGTACGTGTCCTGACGTATAGCCAGTAGCATGTTTTCTGTTACATTGACAAATAAAACCACCCGAAAAAAAGAAAATACGGCCTGGGCTGTAAAAAGTCCCAATAAAATTAAACCCATTCGGTTGATTTCTTCTGATGTAAAATCTGCCGTTTTGATTAAATCACCCATTAATTTTGGGAAGAGTAGGGCGGTAGCGCCGGTTAAAGCTAAAAAAATCATGCCCAGGAAAAGCTTCCATTTATGTTTCCCCATGTATTTGAGGAGTCGCAAAGACCTTTTCAAATTACTTAAATTAACTTTAGCTTTAGGTAGTTCGTCTTGTTTTTTCTTTTTAGCCATGATTGATTAAATCGAGAGCAAAAATATAATTATTACCCGCCATTTTTAATAAATTGATGTTTTATTAGCGAATATTTGATGGTGTTTAATAATAAATATCTTGTGCCATGCGGTAAGTGTTAGCATGTGCTTCTATAATGATTTTGATGTCTTTTGAGTAACCGCCACCCATACTGATTTCTACTGGAAGCTGATGTTGATGTAGTAAAGATAACACAAAACGGTCGCGCTCTTTACAGCCTTCTATAGTACAACCTAATTTGCCCAACTTATCTGTTGACAATATATCTACGCCAGATAGGTAAAAAACAAAGTCCGGCTTTACCTGTTGTATTAATTGAGGCAGTTGATCTTTTAAGATATTTAGATAAGCCTGATCAGTTGTGTTGTCAGGTAAAGCAATATCCAGATCTGATGTTTCTTTTTTAAACGGATAATTGCTTTGTCCATGCATAGAAAAGGTAAAAACCCGTTCTTCATTTTGAAAAATTTTGGCAGTGCCATTCCCTTGATGAACATCGAGGTCTATAATTAAGATTTTTTCTGCCTTTTGATTAGCCAGCAAATAATGCGCACCTATCGCCTGATCGTTAAGCATGCAAAAAGCTTCTCCTCGATTAGAATAGGCATGATGCGTGCCACCGGCAATATTCATAGCCAAGCCATTTTCCAGAGCAAAGTTACAGGCTTGTATAGTGCCATTAGTTATTGTTCGCTCTCGCTCTACCAGCTTTTTTGATAACGGAAATCCTATTTTTCTGGCTTCATGACCATGAATATCAATATGATAAAGCCGGTCTACATAAGTGGCATCATGTGCTGTTCTGATATACTGTTCATCTTCTATCTGAATGTGAGGTTGAAAGAAATGATCAGTTGTGCACGTTCCTTCATGAAGTAGCTGTCTAGGCAACAGATCATACTTATCCATAGGAAATTTATGTCCAGCCGGTAATGGGTGTTTATAAATAGGATGAAAAGCTATTTTAAGCAATGCCGTTTTTGATGTCAAATAAAAACTTTTATAGATAAACTCCTTTTGGTTTTATCACTTTATTAGCAGATTGTTATGTTACAACTGCTTTACAGCTCTTTATTATAGGATTTCCAGATTAATTCTGCTTTAGAGTAAATTTCTAAAGTGTTATAAATATTTTTGATATGACTTCTCACCGTATCCAAAGAAATGCATGAATCCTCAGAAAAATTCGGCTTAAGTATTTTATCTATATTTAAATATATTTAGACAATTGGTGTTGATTTAATAGTTTGATAGCCTTTGACGTCTACTATTGTTAATCTAAGATTAATAAAATTAGTATATTTTCTTTTTTTAAAATAATAATCAGTTATTTGATAAAAATCAAATTATGAAACCTATCCCCGATGCTTATAAGATTTCATCGCCTATTGAAGCTGATCGATATCTGATTAATGGAGAACTAAAAACATGGAATGGTCGAAAAGCTGAGGTTAATTCCACTATTTCTTCAACTGAAAAATTCCAACCCACATATATCGGGAGTGTTCCTGAGCTGGAAGAAACTCAAGCTCATGAATCTTTAAATGCAGCTTTAAACGCTTATGATCAGGGCAAAGGCTTATGGCCGACAATGCGTGTAGGCGAACGTATAGAATGCATGGAAGCTTTCGTTGAAAAAATGGAAACTAAACGCGATATAATTGTCAAACTCATCATGTGGGAAATAGGTAAAAATTTAACAGACGCCCAAAAAGAGTTTGATAGAACAATAAAATATGTATATGATACCATAGAAGATTATAAACAACTGGACAGAAACGCTGCTAAGTTTGAAAAACATAAGGGTGTTTACGCGCACATCCGTCGTGGCCCGTTAGGCGTTGTTTTGTGTTTAGGGCCTTATAATTATCCGCTTAATGAGACTTTTGCGTTATTAATTCCCGCTTTAATGATGGGAAACACAGCCATATTTAAGCCGGCTAAATTTGGTGTTTTATTGATTACACCGTTATTAGAAGCTTTTCATGAGAGTTTTCCAAAAGGAGTGGTCAATGTGATTTTTGGTCGCGGGCGGGTTTTAGCCAGTCCGATTATGAAAACCGGTAAAATTGATGTTTTGGCTTTAATCGGAAACAGTAAATCTGCCAATGCTTTAATCAATCAACATCCCAAAAGCAATCGTTTGCGATTGGTATTAGGTTTAGAAGCTAAAAATCCGGCCATTGTCTTACCGCACGCTGACTTAGACCTTGCTGTTAGTGAATGTATTTCAGGTAGTTTATCTTTTAACGGACAGCGTTGTACGGCATTAAAAATTATTTATGTTCACGAAGAAGTCAAAGATGAATTTCTACAAAAATTCAATCAAGCTGTAGACAATCAAACCTTTGGTAATCCCTGGGATGATGGCGCATTTTTGACCCCTCTTCCAGAGCCGGATAAGCCACAGTACATTCAGGAGTTGATTGATGATGCTCTGGAAAAAGGCGCCAAAATTTTAAATGAGAAAGGTGGTGAACATTTTGACAATTACATTTGGCCTGCAGTCTTATATCCTGTTACCAAAGATATGCGGGTTTACGAGGAAGAACAATTCGGTCCGGTGATTCCGGTGATATCCTTTTCTGATATCAACAAACCTTTAGATGATATGGCCGATTCTAACTACGGACAGCAGGTGAGTTTGTTCGGCACTAACGTTGAAGTCTTATCACCATTGATTGATACTTTAGTCAATTTGGTTTGTCGAGTTAACCTGAACAGTTCATGTCAGCGAGGTCCTGATGTCTATCCGTTTACAGGGAGAAAGGACTCCGCCAAATCAACTTTGAGTGTGCATGATGCATTGCGATCATTCTCCATCAGAACCTTTGTGGCTTCTAAGGACAATCCACAAAATTTGCGGATTTTAGAACAGCTTCTGGAGAAGAAACAGTCTAAGTTTATAAGTACAGATTATATTATATAAGTATGTTTCCCTATATATAGATTGTCTTTTTGTCTATTTTGGCCTTTTAAATTAATCTCATGTCTCGACTCATCTATTTTCTTTTCAGCGCTTTATTAGTCATTGCCTGCCAGACTAAAAATCAACAATCTAAAACAAAAGCGGTTGATAAGCCTGATCAGCATCAATATGCGATGGCTATTCATGGCGGAGCTGGTTACATGAAAAAGGGCATGTTTTCTGATTCAACAGAAAACGCTTATAAAATGAAGCTTAAAGAAGCTGTAACACATGGCAATAGGTTATTAGCTGATGGAAAATCAGCGGTCATAGCGGTTAAAGAAACCTTGATGATCTTAGAAGACTCTCCATTGTTTAACGCCGGAAAAGGTGCTGTTTTTACAAATGACGAAAATAATGAGCTCGATGCCTCCATTATGGATGGAAATACCTTAAACGCCGGAGCAGTAGCGGGCGTACAACGGGTAAAAAACCCTATCAGTTTAGCACATCAAGTGATGATTAATTCAAAACATGTGCTTTTAGCTCGTGAAGGTGCAGAAGCATTCGCTGAATCTCAGGGAGAAAAGCTAGTAAATCCTGAGTATTTCTTTACAAAAAACAGATTTGAATCATTGCAGCGAGCAAAATCAGAAGGTAAAGGTCAGGCTTCTGTGTTACAGGAAGATTTCAAATTTGGCACAGTAGGTTGTGTGGCTTTAGATAAAAGAGGTCACCTTGCGGCAGGAACCTCAACCGGCGGCATGACCAATAAGGAATATGCCAGAATAGGCGATTCGCCTATCATAGGTGCCGGCACTTATGCCAATGACAAAACCTGTGCAGTTTCTTCAACCGGTCATGGTGAATATTTTATTCGTGGCGTTGTAGCCTATGATATTTCAGCATTAATGGCCTATCAATCTTTATCGCTAAAAAAGGCCACCCAAAAGGTTATTCAAGAAAAACTTCCTGATTTAGGCGGTGATGGTGGAGTTGTAGCCTTAGATCATTATGGAAATGTGAGTTTTGAATTTAACACATCCGGGATGTTTAGAGCATATACTAATGATAAAGACGAGTTAGAAATCGGGATTTACGCCACTGACTGATAAGTTTTTAAAATCATTAATTAATTAGGCTGCTAACCTATTCATTGGTTTAGGAATTCTTGGGTTCATCAATTTAAACCATAGCGGAGGAATAAGGGCAATAAGCATGCTTAGCGGATAACCATATGGCAGTTGAGGACTTTCATCATGGTTTTCTAATATTTGGTATTTTTTTGCCGCTCTGTAGTGATGATCGCTATGTCTGGTGAGTTCGAAGAGGACTATTCTGCCTAACTGATGATTAGCATTCCAGGAATGGATGTTTTTAACAGGATAGTATCTGCCGCTTTTTCGCTTTTCCCGCATTAAACCGTAATGCTCAATATAATTGATCGTCTCTAAAAGCAAGAAGCCGACCATTCCTACTAATACAACGAATACCATGGCTTTCCCTCCCAATAAGACAAGGATAGTGGACGCATAAATGACCTCCAGGCTGAAAAACCACAGTTGCCGGTTATGAACCGACCAGAACAGTTGTCCTTCTCTTGCTAAAAATTCTCTTTGTAAATGAATGGCATTTTTTATCTGACCGATAACGGACTGCCACCAGAAAGCATAGACCGTTTGGTTGAGCTTTGCGGTTGCCGGATCATCTGGTGTTGCCACTTTTTGATGATGACCATAATTATGCTCTAAGGTAAAATGCATGTAAAAATTAGGTAACAATAATAAAGCGGCAAGCGTTTTCTCCAATGTATTATCTCTATGACCGAGTTCATGAGCTACATTAATACCATTACTTCCTAGTACGATACCTACGCTTAATACCAGGCCTATGTTCTCAGTAATAGAAAGATCGATGACTACTAACCGATGTAAACCAAGCGCTAAAACCCCGTAAATCCAAAAGATATTGGCATAAAGCATGATATCATACCGCTTCTGAATACCTTTTTGCTTTTTTTGGACATTGGAAAGGTTGTAGCTATTTTGAGGTAAAATCGTCTCAAGAACAGGTATCAACCCAAATGTAAAGAGCGGGGTTAACCAAAGCCAAATATCCGTATTCCAGATTCCTATAACGGCGCTAAGCGGAATAGAATAAGCTGATAAGTATTTTAACCCACGCATAATTTTTTATCATTCAGAAAATTTATTTTCTATTAGAGCTAATAGTCGGTTTTCATAATCTTCTTTTTGATCCCAATTATAGTGCTGTTTCACGTTATGATCAATATAGCGCTGAGCTTCTTTTAAATTCGGGCTTTTGTTGATTTGATCTATTGTTGTTTTCAATGCATTCTGGTCTCCGTTAAATAGATGTTTTGTGAATGCAATTCTATCATTTAAGCCCAGTTTTAAATCTTTAGCCAGGCTATTGTTAAGCGATTTTCGTTTTACTTCTGTTGATTTATTTGCTTTTTCAGAAGATGCTTTGTTGGAATTAACTGATTTTTTCTCTTTTTCTTTAGCTTGATCCCCGTGTTTAGTATTTGAATGATCAGAATCCGGTTTAGAAGGTTGATCTTTTGGGGTTTGATTTGCCGGTTCAAAGTCTGGTAAATCATCATAAGACACGCCTGGCATTTCATTAGAATCATGCTTAGAAGTTGCATGAGAAGATGATTTGTCGTCCTGTACTAAGCCATCTACTTCTTCGCTTTCCGGGGGCATTTGAGATACTATATCTTTAATCTTTTCAGTATTTGGTTCAGAAATCGCCTCCGGATTGTATTCTGTTCCATCAGGATAGCGCTCATGGTCTCGCTCAACCTCAAACTCATTAGCTATGGTTTGTTTAAACTTTTCTTTCCCTAAGGTAGGTTGTAAACCATCGAAGTGCTTGTCTGCAAAATCTAAAAGTATCAATTTTTCATAAAGTGCTCCTGATTCTTGTTTCAATTGCTCAACATTAGCTTTTCCTCTCATTTTTAAAATACGATGCGCTAAGCTGATTAATTCATTTTCTAAAACCTTCTTCATAACTTTTTTAATCTTATTTTATATAGACTAACGAAATTTACTACATTTAAGTTTTAAATGTTATGTTAATTTCATCAGACTAAAATACAAATGTTTCTCGAGAATTTAGTTAACAAAGATGCAGATTTTGGCTGGATAGAAGTCATCTGCGGGAGTATGTTTTCCGGCAAGACAGAAGAGCTGATCAGACGGCTTAAACGCGCCAAATTTGCTAAGCAGAAAGTCGAAATCTTTAAACCACAAATCGATCAGCGTTATGATGAAGAAAATGTAGTCTCTCATGATGAAAATGAAATACAATCTACGGCGGTTCCTGCAGCTGCCAATATTCCATTATTAGCCGATGAATGTCAGGTTGTGGGAATAGATGAAGCTCAGTTTTTTGATGATGAAATTGTTCGTGTTTGCAACAATCTAGCTAACAGAGGCGTGCGTGTGATCATTGCAGGACTGGACATGGATTTTAAAGGTAACCCATTTGGCCCTATGCCAGATTTAATGGCCACGGCAGAATATGTGACTAAAGTACATGCTGTTTGTACCAGAACAGGCCATTTAGCTCAGTATAGCTTTAGAAAATCACAAAAGCAAAACCTGGTTTTTTTAGGAGAGACAGAAGAGTATGAACCTCTTAGCCGTGCGGCTTTTCATAAAGCGATGAAAAAACAAGAGCTCGAGAAAAAACAGTCTTCCGGCAAAACTGATTCAAAAAAGTAGTATGAATAAAACACACTTAGAGATCAACTGTAAAGCCCTGGAAGCTAATTATAGATTATTGGATTCTAAAATTAATTCTGATTGTGAGATAATAGGCGTTGTCAAAGCTAACGCCTATGGGACAGATGCCGTTGCTGTAGCTCGGGAATTAATAAAACTTGGTGTAAAACAGCTTGCAGTAGCTTATATAGAAGAAGGTGTTAGGCTAAGAGCTGCCGGTATAGATATACCTATTTTGATTTTTTATCCGCAACCGGACAATTTTGATCTTCTTTTAGATCACGATTTAACACCAAGTGTCTACAGTTTTTTTGCTTTAAACAAATTAAAACTGATACTACAGAAACAGCAAATAGAAAATTTTGGCATTCATATTAAGATCAACTCCGGAATGAATCGTCTGGGTTTTGAGGTAGATGAACTGGAATCGCTAAAAGATCAACTAAATGATAAAAGGTTAAAAATAGGTGGTGTTTTTTCGCATTTCTCCGCAGCAGGTTCGCCGGTAGAAAAAGAGTTTACAAATCAGCAAATCAATCAATATCAAAAAGCTGTAGATTTTTTTAAACATCATTTTTCAACTAAAATATTGTTTCATTTAAGCAGTTCGAGCGGTATTATGAACTATCCTAAAGCTTGTTATAATGCTGTAAGAGCAGGTATTGCTTTATACGGCTACGGCAATCATCCGCAGGAAGATAGACATTTGCAGCCGGTAGCTCAGCTTTATGCCTCTATTATACAGCTTAGAACGATTAAAACAGGGGAAAGCGTAGGTTATGATAGGGCTTTTATTGCTAAGAAAACCTGTAAAATCGCCACTTTATCAATAGGCTACGCTGATGGTATCAGTCGCATTTATGGCAATGGTTGCGCTATTGTCAACATCAACGGTAAAATGGCTACGACATGCGGGAATATTTGCATGGACACCATGATGGTTGATGTCTCTCATATTGATTGTCAAGAAGGAGATTTAGTCAAAATTTTTGGAGATAATCATCCGGCAACATCATTTGACACCTATCAACAAAGTATTGCTTATGAGTTAATTACACGAATTAGCGAACGTGTACCACGTATTATAAAAAAATAGGCTTGCCCTAAATATATTTTATCTTTGTGGTGTATGGCATCAGATTTAGAACTACAACTTAAAACATTACCTGAAAGTCCCGGCGTTTATCAGTATTATGATAAGGATGATCGCTTGCTTTATGTAGGAAAAGCTAAAAATCTTAAAAAACGCGTCACCTCTTATTTTACAAAACAGCATGAGAGCCACAGGATTGCTGTAATGGTGAAAAAGATAAAAAACATCAAGCATATTGTGGTCAACTCAGAGACAGATGCGCTATTACTGGAAAATAACCTGATTAAAAACCATCAGCCTCGATTTAACGTCATGCTGCGTGATGATAAAACCTATCCGTGGTTATGCATTAAAAAAGAAAGGTTTCCCAGGGTTTTCCTCACCAGAAACGTAATCAAAGATGGTAGCGAATACTTTGGCCCTTATCCCAGTGTAAGAACTGTAAAAATACTACTGGAGCTGATCCGAGGTTTATATCCATTGAGAACCTGTAATTATGATCTGAGCGAAGAAAAAATACAGAAAAGCAAGTACAAAGTATGCTTAGAATATCATTTAGGTAATTGCTTAGGGCCATGCGAAGCTTATCAAACAGAAGAAGATTACAATCAATCGATAAAAGCCATTAAAAAAATTGTAAAAGGTAATTTTAGCGACTCTTTGCAAGATTTTAAAAAACAGATGAAAGCCCTTGCAGAAAGTCAGCGGTTTGAAGAGGCGCAATCTATAAAAGAAAAAATAGACCGGTTAGAAAAATATCAGGCAAAATCAACCGTAGTTAACCCTAAAATTACTGATGTTGATGTATTTTCCATCGTCAGCGACCCGGAATTTGGCTATGTAAACTTCCTGCAACTCAAACATGGCGCTATTATAAGATCGAATACTATAGAGCTTAAAAAGAAGCTTGATGAAAGCGATGAAGAATTGCTTAAATTAGGAATCACAGAGATAAGACAGCGTTTTTCATCTGATTCT
The DNA here is from genome assembly GCA_031581455.1 of Psychroflexus sp. Taxonomy (GTDB): domain Bacteria; phylum Bacteroidota; class Bacteroidia; order Flavobacteriales; family Flavobacteriaceae; genus Psychroflexus. The sequence goes on from JAVLBJ010000029.1 coordinate 16,841, forward strand.
AATACGGTTTATACACCCTTTAAGGTTAATTTAGGCGAAGCTATTGATGTTTACGTCCCACAAGTTGGCGATAAAAAGAAGTTGATTGATTTATCAGAAAGGAATGCGAAATATTATCGCATGGAACGTTTCAAACAAATCAAGATGGTAGATCCTGACCAACATACCAATAGGTTAATGGCGCAGATGAAAGAAGACCTTAGATTAAACGAAGAGCCAAGACATATAGAATGCTTTGATAATTCTAATATTCAGGGTACCAATCCTGTTGCCGCCTGCGTGGTGTTTAAGAATGGTAAAGCCAGCAAAAAAGATTACCGTAAGTTCAATATCAAAAGCGTAACCGGCCCCGATGATTTTGCGTCTATGGAAGAAGTTGTGCACCGACGTTACAAAAGATTACTAGAAGAAGACGAGCCTCTGCCGCAGTTAGTTATAGTAGATGGCGGTAAAGGCCAGCTTTCATCGGGTGTAAAAGCCCTGGAGCGTTTAGGTTTACGTGGTAAAATCGCGATTATTGGTATAGCAAAGCGTTTAGAAGAGCTTTATTATCCAGGCGATACTTATCCGCTATATCTGGACAAAAAATCAGAAACTTTAAAAGTCATTCAAAAACTAAGGGATGAAGCGCATAGGTTCGGCATTACCTTCCACCGGAAAAAAAGGAGCAAACAAGCCCTCGAAACCGATTTAGAAACCATAAAAGGAATAGGAAGACAAACAGCAGTAGATCTTTTAAAGGAGTTCAGATCGCTCGCTCGTATAAAAAAAGCATCAGAAAAAGAATTAGCTGATGTGATAGGTCCGTCTAAAGCTCAATTGATTTATCAACATTATCAAAAGCATGAAAAAACAACTTCTTAACTATTATTGGCTGGCTTTACTGCTTTTCACGCTGAGCGGTTTTGCTCAGCAAGATAGTTTAAAAGTGGGTTTAGTTCTAAGCGGTGGTGGTGCTAAAGGTCTGGCTCACATAGGTGTATTAAAGGTAATTGAAGAACATAATATTAAAATAGATTACATAGCTGGAACCAGCATGGGTGCAATTGTTGGCGGTTTATATGCCTCTGGCTATAACACCACTCAGTTAGATTCAATTTTTAGAAAAACTGATTTTTCAAGAATCATACGCGATAAAATAAGTTATCAGTCAAGGTCTTTTTTTTCAAGAGAGTTTGGAAATAAATATGTGGTCTCATTGCCTTTTGAAGATTTTAAAGTTGAGATACCAAGCGGTTTATCAAAAGGTCAAAATCTATACAATTTACTAAAAAAACTAAGTCTTGTGGCTAATAAAGACAAGTTTGAAAACATGAAAATCCCGTTTTTTTGTATGGCTACAAATTTAGAAACCGCTGAATCAGTGCAATTAGATTCGGGTTCGTTAGCCCTTGCCATGACTGCCAGTGGAGCCATACCTTCTATTTTTAAACCTATGGAAGTAAATGGCAAATTATTATCTGATGGTGGTATTACCGATAATTACCCTATAGAACGATTGAGAAGAAAAGGAATGGATAAAATCATAGGCGTTAATGTTCAAGACAGTTTAGTTGGTAAAGAGCAGCTTGAGACAGGTATTGAAGTGATCACGCAAATCAATAATTTTAGAACCATAAAAGATATGCGTGAAAAAAGACCTAAAACCGATGTTTATATACGTCCGAATATAAAGCTTTATGATGTTTTATCATTCGACAAAGGGAAAGCCATAATTCAGGCCGGTGAAATCGCTGCTCTAAAACAAATAAACAAGTTAAAGAAGCTTCCTAAACAGGATGACAAGACAACTTCAGGTCAAATTAAAATGGGGCGTTTTAGATTAGGCGATATTGTTCTGAATGGTGATTTTAGCTTCCCCAGAAGTTATATAACGGGTAAATTAGATCTAAGAAAAGGTCAAATAGTCAGTTTAAGTGAGATTAATCAAGGTATAAACGGCTTAAACGCAACTGGAAATTTTAGATCCATTCGCTATAAATTGAAAAACAAAAATGGTGTAACTGATATTATCTTTAGTATTCAGGAAGAACAAAAAAATCAGTTTTTAAAGTTTGCCGTTCACTATGACGACCTCTATAAAGGAAGTGTCTTAACCAATCTGACCAAAAAAACCCTTTTTTTAGAAAATGATATGGCATCTTTAGATGTTATCTTAGGTCAGAATGTAAGATATAACTTCAATTATTATGTAGACAAAGGCAATTTCTGGAGCATAGGTTTGCAATCCAGAATTAACAGATTTGAAGATAATTTGAGTTTTGAATTTATAGAAGAAAATTCAACTTTAGCAGGATTTGATCTTAATGAAATCAGACTGGATTTTAATGATTTTACTAACAGGTTTTACCTAGAAACTTTTTACAAAAACAAGGTTAATTTAAAAGGTGGCATTGAACATAAATTAGTAGAAGCCTCTACAAGAACCGTTCTGGCTAATATAGATGATGATGATGAAAACCCGGAAACCATAATAGAAGAAGATCATCTATTAAGTATATATGCCGTTTTAGGTTTTGATTCTTTAGACGAACTTCAATATCCGTCGAGCGGATTTTATTTTAAAGGTAAGTTCAATTTTTATTTTGCAAATCTCAACGGAGATATTAGCGTAGAAGA
>JAVLBJ010000029.1:19559-22768 GCA_031581455.1 Psychroflexus sp.
GAAGATGATATTTTTACTACCGGAGAGTGGTTTACCACACCAGATTTCAGTGGTTACGCCATCGGTTATGGTTGCGATACTATTTTAGGTCCTGTAGATGTAAAATATGCTTATTCCCCAGAGGTGAAAGATGGTTTGCTTTATTTTTCTTTAGGCTATCGTTTTTAACAATTGTTGATTTGATTTTTATTTTCTACTTGAATTAACGATATTTGAATAAACTATTGAGAACATGCCCTTTTATCATCAACTTGGTAAAATCCCCCATAAAAGACACACCGTTTTTAAAAAACCGGATGGAAACCTCTATTATGAACAATTGTTTGGTACCATTGGATTTGACGGTATGTCATCGCTGATCTATCATGAGCATCGACCTACACAGGTAAAGTCCGTTAAGCAAGTAGACCAGCTAACTCCGGCGATCGCTGAAGCTAATAATTTAACATCCTACATCTTTAAAGGTTTTGATATCAAACCGGAAAAAGATTTTTTAAAAAGTAGAAAGGCGGTGCTTCACAATAGCGATGTGACCATTGAATTAGCCGCTCCTCAAGCATCAACAGATGATTATTTTTATAAGAATGCGGATGCGGATGAACTGATATTCGTTCATCGGGGAAAAGGTACATTGCGAACTTTTTTAGGTAATATCCCATTTGAATATGGCGATTATTTGATGATCCCAAGAGGAATTATCTACAAGATGGATTTTGATTCAACAGATAATCGGTTATTTATCGTAGAGTCGCGACATCCTATTTATACCCCGAAACGATATCGCAATCATTTTGGCCAATTATTAGAGCATTCGCCCTACTGCGAGCGCGATATCAGACGGCCGCAAGACCTGGAAACCCATGATGAAAAAGGGGATTTTTTAATGAAAGTGAAAAAGCAAGATGCTTTATTTGATATCACTTATGCCACACATCCGTTTGATGTAGTAGGATACGACGGTTATAATTATCCGTATGCATTTTCTATCCACGATTTTGAACCTATTACCGGTCGCGTACATCAACCGCCACCGGTGCATCAAACTTTTGAAACCGGTGCATTCGTGGTTTGCTCTTTTTGCCCGCGATTATATGATTATCATCCGGAGAGCATTCCCGCACCTTATAACCATAGCAATATCGACAGCGATGAAGTGCTCTATTACGTAGATGGAGATTTCATGAGCAGGAACCATGTTGAAAAAGGCTATATTTCCTTGCATCCGGCCGGAATTCCACATGGACCGCATCCTGGAGCTGCTGAGCGAAGCATTGGAAAGAAAGAGACCGAAGAGCTAGCTGTCATGGTAGATACCTTTAAACCATTACAGGTCACGAAGACGGCCATGCAGATCGCCGATGGAAGTTATTACAGGTCATGGTTAGAATGATCAGTAATCTAAAGAAACGTTCTATGAACAAAGACCGAGAAAGTATCAAAAAAGCCTTTCAATTATTTGAAACCGGAAAAATAGATACTTTTGAGGTAGGTACGACAAAAGGACTTAAGCAGATACATCATTATATTTTTGATGATATCTTCAATTTTGCTGGAAAGATAAGGAATCAAAACATCTCTAAAGGTGGGTTTAGGTTTGCAAATGCACTTTATTTAAAAGAGATATTGATAAAGATAGAGCAAATGCCGGAAAATAGTTTTGAGAACATTATAGCAAAATATGTTGAAATGAACATCGCTCATCCTTTTTTAGACGGAAATGGCAGGTCAATGCGTATTTGGCTGGATATGATACTGAAAAAAAGGCTGGGTCAAGTTGTGAACTGGCAGAATGTTGATAAAACCCTTTACCTGCAAGCTATGGAAAGAAGTCCGATCAACGATCTGGAATTAAGAACGTTGTTATCAGAACATTTAACCCACAAGATCAATGATAGAACGATCATTTTTAAAGGTATAGAACAATCCTATTACTATGAAGGCTATAGAAAAGAGGATGATGAACCATGATTTTATAACCATACAAAACTTTTCAAACCAAAAACTTTTATAATATGAGCACAGATACAACAAGTCAACAGTTAACCAAAGAAAATCCGGAAGCAGAAGATTTCCTTCCGATATTAGGAACCGATTTCGTAGAACTTTTCGTTGGTAATGCCAAGCAGGCCGCTTACTATTATCAAACCGCCTGGGGTTTCCAGCCTGTGGCCTATGCCGGATTAGAAACCGGAAAAAAGGACAGAACGTCTTACGTGCTACAACAAGGCAAGATCAGGTTGGTCTTGACCAGTCCATTGGATGAAGGCGGCGAGATAAATGCGCATATCAATAAACACGGCGACGGCGTTAAGTTCATAGCGCTCTGGGTTGATGATGCCACGAAAAGCTATGATGAGACCACCAGTCGTGGTGCACAGAGCTATCAAAATCCTACAACAGTGGAAGATGAACATGGTAAAGCCGTGATCTCCGGCATTCATACCTATGGAGAGACCATTCATCTGTTCATAGAAAGGAACGAATATAAAGGTGCTTTCTTACCGGGTTATAAAGCCTGGAACCCGAATTATAGGACCGAAGATGTCGGTTTAAAATTTATCGATCACATGGTAGGTAATGTAGGCTGGAACGAAATGAACAAATGGTGTAAGTTCTACGCCCATGTCATGGGTTTTGCACAATTGGTATCCTTTGATGATAAGGACATTTCCACAGAATATACGGCTTTGATGAGCAAGGTGATGAGCAACGGCAATGGCCGAATAAAATTCCCGATCAATGAGCCGGCGGAAGGAAAGAAGAAATCCCAAATAGAAGAATATATAGATTTCTACAATGGTGCCGGCGTGCAGCATATCGCCGTAGCGACGGATAATATCATAGAAACCGTAACAGAGCTTCAGAACAGAGGCATAGAATTCCTCAACATTCCGGAAACTTACTATGAAACCTTGCTGGACCGCGTAGGAGAAATCGATGAGGACCTGGAGCCTTTAAAAAGATTAGGTATCCTCGTGGATCGAGATGATGAAGGTTATCTTCTTCAGATATTCACCAAACCCGTTTTAGACCGGCCGACGATGTTCTTTGAAATCATTCAGCGAAAAGGCGCTAAATCCTTTGGAAAAGGTAATTTTAAAGCCCTTTTTGAAGCTATAGAACTGGAGCAAAACAGCCGCGGAACGATGTGATAAAAGCGATCTTTTCAAACAAAAAACCCGCTAAGCAGTGGGTTTTTTTAATCTTAT
>JAVLBJ010000119.1:0-2779 GCA_031581455.1 Psychroflexus sp.
TTATTTGGCTGAGCTATCTTCATGACCCGAGTCTTTTGCATTATTCAAGTTCAAGTACTATTTGAATATTTTCTTTCACCAATTGGATAAGTTCATCAGGTAGCATTCCCAATCTTTTTGTCTGTACTTTATTGTCTATTGCACGAAGCTGGTCAACGTTTTTACATAACACTTCGTTTCGGGAAAATTAGCAGATATTCTTCAATTTTAGATCTTAACTTTTAGTAAACCCCGAAACTTTTATTTTAGACAAAACTCTGTAATGACCGATATGAGGTTTTGTAGTGACGTTTTTAATTTCGCTGTATATGTTCAATTTTTTCAATCTTTTAATGGCGGTGGCGGACAAGTCTCAAAAAGGTATTTTTCTGGTATTTTTTTAATTTGTTTACTTTCATAGTATTCAAATGTCTTACGCCACCAGTTTTTTAAACTTATATTCTCAGTGAACAAATATTGATTGCCCATTTTCGCATCACCATTGATTATTTTAAATGATACGATTGCTACGAAATAATAGAAGCTCTTTTTTATGTCGTAAGCAAAAAGGTTGTAGGAGTAAAATTTTTCATCTAGACTTGGCATTAATATTTCCCCATATATGATATTTTCGGAACCAATTTTACTCTTGTATTTTTTTAATTTTGAATACAACCAGGTATCTTTTGGTGGATTTGCATTCTTCAAAGATTCAATCTGACCTTGTTTAAGAGGTGTAGTATATGACCTTCCACCATAATAAATTTTTTTAAGGGTTTCTCCACTTAGATCTTGTGCTGATACCGGTTGAAGAAGGAAAATAAACATCAAGAATGATATTGACCTTATAGGTAATTTTTCAAATGTCATTTGATTGTTAATTTATAATTTACTTACTCAACGTGTCATAGCCAAGAAACGTGGGGCTTTTGAAGCTCTTTGTTGTCCGACCGTGACAAATTCAGCCACGAGGAACGAACCTTACGGAAACCACTGTCCGCCCTATGTTTTCCCAGGTGCTGTTGGGTTTAGTTTTTAATTAGGTTCATTATTAGTTTTTGTATTATTTCTCTCTGTTCAGGTGAACTCTGGGCAACTGTCAAAGCTATAGTTACTAGCGTATTATCGTTAATTTTTCTTTCTCCTTTGTTGTTCAGGTGATATTTGTTTTGTTCAAGAAACCAAACAAAAATAAATGACCCAATGCGTTTATTTCCATCGCTGAACGGATGTCCTTTGATAATAGAATAAAGCAGTTGAGTGGCTTGTTCTTCGATTGTTGGGTAAGCTAACTCGCCAAAAACGGTTTGTGATACACTTCCTAAAATGCCTTTAAATGATTCATCTCTTTCGTTACCAAAAAGTTCACTGGCTTCTCCTTTTTCGATAAGATCTGATTTAAACCTTTGAATCGCCTTTTTGACATCGTTATAATTAATGACGTAAATGACTGCTTTACTAAGGTGTTCAGATGACAGGGTGTCTTTGTCATACTTTTCAAGCAGTTCGAAAGATTTTGAATAATTTGAAATTATAGATAAGAAGCCATCAGTAAGTGTTTTTTGTGTTTCAATGAGCTCTTCATTGAGAACAGATAACTCTTTTTGCAAACTTGCAACTTTGTGTTGCTCCCTTTTGAGTAATTCTTTATTGACTGAATAACCCTTGAGAAGATATTCTTTCAGTCTTTTAGTTGCCCATTTTCTGAACTCAATACCTACTTGGGATTTCACACGGTATCCGACTGAAATGATAACATCAAGGTTGTAAACGGACACTTTTCTGGATACTTCTCGTTCTCCTTCCTTTTGAACCTGGCGAAAATCTCGCCAAGTTGCTTCTTTGTCAAGTTCACCTTCTTCATAAATGTTCTTTATGTGATATTCAATCGTTCTTCTCGCCTTACCGAATAACTCCATTATTTGTTGTTCGGACGCCCAAACGGTATCATGCTCACCATCAAGTATTACCTGAAATTCAGTCTGACCACCCTTGGGTTTAAAAACAACAAATTCGCTATTTTTAATCTCAGGTAAATTCATATCTCATCTTTTAAATTAAGCCCAACTTCTTATATCAAAAAAACACACTTCTAAAAGTTATTTTTACAGGATAAGGTTGTTAATTATCTGTCTTTATCAATGGAATAATAAAAGCCAGCTAAAACCATCAATAAAACTAAACAAAACCCATCAACTACACAACCCGCCAAACCGATCGATTTAAAAATATCCCGAGCAAGATGTTTTTCCTAAAACCCAGCGATCTCCTGATAACGAAAACAATTCGTGGTGTGGTCGTTGACCATTCCTATGGCTTGCATAAAGGAATAGCAAATGACCGGACCTACGAACTTGAATCCTTGTTTTTTTAATCGCTTGCTCATTAGCTGTGATATCGGAGTTTGCGCGGGCACTTCTTCCTGTTCGGAAAAATGGTCTTGGATAGGCTGATGATCGACAAAAGACCAAATGTAATGAGAAAAGCTGCCGACTTCTCGCTGTATCCTTTGAATGCACCTGGCATTGTTCACCACGGAATGGATCTTAAGTCGATTCCTTATCAAACCGGGATCGTTCAATAGTTCATCTATCTTATGCTCATCATATTGGGCTACTTTAGCTATATCAAAATCATCAAAAGCGCGCAAGTAGTTATCTCGTTTTTTAATAATGGTGAGCCAACTCAGTCCGGCCTGAGCGCCTTCTAAGCTTAGCATTTCAAATAGCTTTTGATCGTCATAGACCGGAACGCCGAATTCTCGATCGTGGTAATCGTGGAGTAGTGGGTTCTCCGCCCA
>JAVLBJ010000030.1:0-21954 GCA_031581455.1 Psychroflexus sp.
CTAATTTCTGAATACTATTAGCATAAGCTTTAGATTGCGCCTTCTCAATACGCTGAATAGTTCTTAAACTTAAACCGCTTTCTAATGCGAGTTCTTCCTGGGTCAAGCCTTTTTGTTGGCGTAGTGCTTTAATTTGTGAAGCTAACTTTTTGTCCTGCATATAATAGATTTTTATGTAAACAAACCTATAGCTTTCAGGGTTTGTAACCAGCGTCAGCTTAATGACATGTTTATGACAGGTTTGTCGGCTTGATATTTATTTAAGATGAGTTTTAAATGTCAACCGCGTAAACTATAACTATTGTAAAATACTAATACCAACCATAACGCCATGATCATCGCTACCGGCTTGAAAATTTCTCACATAATCAACTCTAAAAAACCTTGCGATTCCAAAACCTAAATTATCTAAACCTATTGATATTTCACTGTAAGGACGTCTGCCATTAGTAAGGAGCGTTTTACCACCGATAACCAATTCGGAGTTTAATGCCTTAAGTAATGGTATTTTATTCATGATATAGCCTTCAAAGTTTTGTTCGGCATGGAAGTGGGCAAAGTCTTCATTTGTTGATCTGGCGTAATACGGAAGCAGATGAAACTGATCCATATAGCGAGTGCCGTCTGCTATAATGGTTTCATTCCCGTTAAAATGTTGAAAATCCAAAAAATTGATATCATCTCCGTTTAGAAAAATACCTGCGTTTAAACTGTAAATAAAACTCCCTTTATTGCTCAATCCTATTTCTTGAGTGATATTTGATTTAAACAATGCATAATTAAAACCATCTTCTGACGCACCTAAACCGGTTCTATAACTCAGGCTTACCTGTGGGTTTTCTCTATCAAAATAATTAAATTTCCCATTAGGTGTAGTCCTGTAGGTCTGATTGAACCGATATCTAAAATTTCCGCTCAATTCAAAATTAGTGTGTTTTGGAAATAGGATAGACCCAAAATCATCCAGTGCTAAGGGATTGTTTGAGGTAAAACCACCACGGTCATATCCAAATACATGTTTATTTCTCCTGTTAGTTAAAGCTTTTCTTTCCTGAAAAGTAAGCTGGGTTTGCCATCTTAATCCGTTAAATATTTCTTGTTTATAATAGATTGAAGCGTACCTTTTTTCATATAGCTTAAGAAAGTTTTCCTCATAAACTGCTGCGGCTACATCAGCAACAGAAATACTTATGGGTTCTGATCTGTTAATCTGTTCTAATTTCACGCCACCGCTTAGACTAAGCACTGGTCTAGAAAAATTATTAAATTTTTTTCTAAATGAGCCATTAAAACGCAGCCGTTCATCAGCTCTACCATAACTCGCATCAATATCTATACGCCAGTTTTTAGATTGTGGCTGTATAGAGTCTCTGTTTTGGTAGTAAAATCCGGTTGAAAAATTAAATCCCTGAACAGTGTTGAAGTGAATACCTGTTAGCCCCAAACCTTTAAAACCCCAGTAATTTTTAGTTATGGAATTTTGATGTGAATAACCAGTAAGTACATCAGTCCACTTAAACTTATTGTTCTTTTGATCTATAGAATCTTTATAGGTTTTAGAACTTCTTACCTTTTGTATACTGTCTTTCACAACATAATCATTTTCCTCTTTAGTGGTCAGCTCTACCGGGCGGTTATTTTTCCAGAATAGGCTATCTCTCTTATTTGCATCATCTGTAAATGAGGTGGTTTCAGCATTAAAAAAGTTATCTTTAAAGTTTGGTTCAAAATTGTAATCATTGTAGTTGCCAACAAAATAGCCTGAGCCCTTTATGCCTAAAATTTTAAAACTAAAATTGATATTTTTAGAAATATTGACCCAAAAGTTATAAGATGGGCTATACTTAAAATTAAATTTTATGTTGACTTCTTTTACAAAACTTACATTAAGGGTTTTACCATCTACATTTAAATCTACACCATAGATTTCTCCGGCTTCATCTGTAATATAAATGTAACCGGAATAGGCGTTATCATTTACCCGTTTAGGAATAACTTTAATTTTATTAATAGCAATTCCCTTTTCATAAAATACATCTTCTAATTTATAGTCGTAATAATTAAATGCAAAATTGGCTATAGGTGACACCATATCTGCACCTATTTCTGTCGTATTATTGTAAAATGTAAAATTAAAACTCCTGGCCGAATTAAAACTAAAGCCGTTGTCATCACCGCTGATTTTTGATGCAGTAATTTTCTCTTTAAAATTGTTTGGCGCGCGATAAGCTATTTTAGAAAAGGTCTCGCTTAAATACAAAATGCCACTTCGTGTAGAATCTAATACGCCGTCCATATCTCCAACTTCCTGACCTAATATCTTTTCCGGTACATCTTTAACTTCCCACAGACCTTTAGAATAAAAATCTGCTTTATAAGATTGAAGACGGGCTAAATTTTTCTTTCTGTTTTTTATCGCATTTTCAATGATAGCTATCGCCGGGTTTTCACCGGGTTGAATCATGACTTCATCAAGGTTTTCTACTTTTTCTTTTAATACAATATCTAACACAATAGGTAAATTATCTGTGTCAACCTCTATCCTCTGTGTCTCATAACCTAAATATTTAACAACTAGCTCTAAGTTATCACCTTTAGGTGTTTTAAGAAGAAAATCGCCATCTTGATTTGTAGTTGTTCCCCTGAAAGTATCAGATAAATAAATATTTACATTTTTAAGGTTGTCACCAGCTTCATTTTTCACATTTCCACTAATTTGCCCGTATATTGATACAAAGCTGAAGGTCAGTAATAATAAGTAAATCGTCTTTTGCAATTTTTTTGTTTTAAGATGTAATAATAGTTGTTTTGTGAGAGATTTTCTCATTTAACTTTAGAAAGTTTTCTTAAAGTAAAACCATTTATGTGTTCTTGATGAAAACGGAGAATTGATAACTTTAATATCTATCTGCTGATTTTATCTGTAGTTAAAAAATAATTTTCATCTACCGCTGAAGTGTCGTCATCAGCTGGATCTATTAAATTTAACATCATAGAATTAACAACACGACTTTTATGTTGATCTGGTTTTAGAATTTCTGCTTTATGTAAAACTCCTAATGTCTCCATACTAGAAGAGGCATTAGTGTTATTGATCAAAACAATATTAAATGCACGATGATCAAAATTACTTATCGAAATGATGTAAGGCGAAAGCACATCACTTAAATCATTAAAGAGCGGATTATAGCGTTCAAAAAAATCTGCAGCAGAGAAGCCCTTATCTTTAGAAAACTTAACATAATCAGCAAAAGATAATCTACTTTCTATATCACTTGGCTCATAACCTAACATTAAAAAAGATGGATTCTGCGCGTTATCTAAATGATATCTTGTATTTTCTTGTTGATCAAAACGAGCAAGCCATTGATATTTGAGCGTTTTATGAAACTGCTTCTCAGCTAGTATGGATAGTTCTTTTTTCAAGTCTACCATTATTTGACGCAGTTCATAAGTGTCTATTTGGCAACCCAGGTTGAAGTAAATAAACCCAGACTTATCTGTTGATGTTCTAAAAACCTGATTAAAATAAACCTTAGATAACCGTTGGATATTTAATTTACAAGTGTCTGCCATAAGCTAAACTTTATGACATAAATATAATAATTATGATAAAGGTGATATGAGTTAACTAATTTAAAATCAAGTATTTTAGATTAATTTTATCAATAGGCCCGGTCGTGTACATTTTTAACCGCTCGACCAGAAGGGTCGTTTGTGTTTTGAAATGATTCATCCCATGCCAATGCAGCCGGTGAACTACAAGCTACAGAAGCTTCAGATGGTACGGTTAAAGCAGCCGCATCACCGGGGAAAAACTCACTAAATATCGATCTAAAATAATATTCCTCTTTACTTTGCGGCGGTTGAACAGCAAATTTAAAATGCGCATTGTTGAGTTGATCGTCAGTTACTTCATTATTTACTTTTTCTTTTAGACTATCTATCCACGAGTAACCTACGCCATCTGAGAACTGTTCTTTTTGTCGCCAGGCCACTTCTTGAGGTAACATATCTTCAAAAGCTTTTCGTAACACCCATTTTTCTATTCTTTTCTCAGTAATCATTTTATCAGAAGGATTGATTGTCATAGCCGTTTCGATAAATGCTTTATCTAAAAAAGGCACTCGACCTTCAATTCCCCAAGCCGCCAGTGCTTTATTAGCTCTTAAGCAATCATAAAGATAAAGTTTATCTAATTTTCTTACTGTTTCTTCATGAAATTCTTTAGCATTTGGAGCTTTGTGGAAGTAAAGGTATCCGCCAAATAATTCGTCAGAACCTTCGCCGGATAATACCATTTTAATGCCCATGGCTTTTATAGCTCTTGCCATGAGAAACATAGGCGTAGCAGCCCTTACGGTAGTAACATCGTAGGTTTCTAAATGATAAATCACATCTCTTATAGCGTCTAAACCTTCCTGAACTGTAAAGGTTATTTCATGATGTACGGTATCAATATGATCGGCCACTTTTTTTGCAGCTTTCAAATCAGGCGATCCTTTTAAACCTACAGCAAATGAGTGTAATTTAGGCCACCACGCTGCTGTTTTATCCATTTCTTCTATCCGCTTTTCTGCATACTTTTTAGCTAAAGCTGAAGTAATTGATGAATCTAAACCTCCGGAAAGCAAAACGCCATAAGGCACATCACTCATCAACTGCCTGTGTACTGCATCATCTAAGGCTTTTCTGATTTTTTGAATATCGGTTTCATTATCTTTAACAGAATCATAGTCTTTCCATTTAGGTTGATACCAGGCTTTAAATTCATGACTAGCTGCGGTTAAATAGTGTCCCGGTGGTACAACTTCTATTTTATTGCAAACACCGGAAAGCCCTTTTAATTCTGATGATACAAATAAAGTACCATCTTTATCCCATCCAACGTATAATGGGATGATACCCATGTGATCGCGCGCTATTAAATAATCGTTGTTTAACTCATCATAAAGTGCAAACCCAAAAATACCATTAAGCTGATCTAAAAAATCTACACCATGTTTTTGATATAATGCTAATATAACCTCACAATCTGAGGCTGTTTGAAAATCGTAATTTATTTGATGGGCTAAATCTATATGATTGTAAATTTCACCATTAGCTGCTAAAGCCAATTGCTTATCTTTAGTTAGCAAAGGTTGTTTACCAGACATGGGATCAACAATAGCTAAACGCTCATGAGCTAGAATAGCCTGATTATAGGTCTGTATCCCGCTCCAGTCTGGCCCGCGATGTCTAAGTTTTTTAACCATCTGCAATACCTGAGGGCGCAGATGATCTGAAGGCTGTTTTAGGTTAAAGGCACATACAATTCCACACATAACAATCTTATTAAATCAAGCGCCAAATATCAATTTTATTTTCAAAATAAAACATGTCTTATAGTCATTTTCTTTTTAAATATCAGGTTTTTATGGGTTGTAAAAAATAGGTGCATGTTTTTTGAAAATTTTTTAATCATGTGCTCAATGGTTGCTAATAAATTATTAGTTGTTGATTTTCATCTAATCTTTACTGGACAGTAATGGTTTAAATTATAAATCAAAAGTGTCCAAACAAATCTTCTAAGCTTCTCTAAATATCAATCTAAATTTGTAATTTGAAACCGGTTGTTATCACAGCTTGTTGTAGAATATAGTTTTTTGCTCTTTAATCAATTTCTTCGTATTTATAATTTTTATAATCAATTAAGTTCTTCTCTGATGTCTTGTATCTTTTAACTAAAATCTTAGTTAGGTACTTCTCTATCATAAATAGCTAATTATCTTTTAAAAATTAATCTAAATCAATTATTTTAGTAATAAATTTTTGACCATGAAATCAAAAGTAACTACTGATTTTAAACATGGAGAAGCAAAGATTTTTGATAATCCATTCTTAGAAAGTTTAACTAAAACTAATCCTACACAAAACATCATAGTTTATGGATTGGCTATCATCTCACTTATTTTATATGCCTATCTTATGATTGAAATTTCACCAATTGTTATGTTAGGCTTATTTTTATTTGGTACGGTCTTCTGGACTTTATCAGAATATTTATTACACCGCTTTTTATTTCATTGGGTGAATGAGTCTGAATTTGTACAGCGTTTCCATTTTGTGATGCACGGCTCACATCACGAATACCCCAGAGATAAGTCCAGGTTATTAATGCCACCGGTTCCGGGTTTGATTATGGCATCATTTTTATTCTTTATTTTTTACGGCATCTTTTACTTGTTTAATTATAGCTGGCTTACCTATGGCTTTTTTCCCGGCTTTTTTACAGGTTATTTATTGTACTCATTTGTCCATCGGGCTATACATACTAAAAAACCGCCTAAGCGCTTTAAGCATTTATGGCTACATCATAATATTCATCATTTTAAACATCCGGACAAAGCCTTTGGGGTGTCAAACAGATTTTGGGATCGCGTGTTTGGCACAATGCCACCCAGGTCTTAGTCTGCCTTGGCGATTTGATTGAGCATCCCTTTAAATATGAAAAAGTGAAAGGGCAACATACTGTACCAATACAATCTACCTTTTAAACCTAAAGGTCTAAAGGTGGCGTTTTGATGTAAATAGTTATCTTCGTCTATATAAAATTCAAGCCAGGCCTCACCGGGAATTTTCATTTCGGCAAACAGCAATAACCTGGGCTGAGATTTATCAGCCAGTAAAACCCGCCAAAAATCTAAGGCATCGCCCGGATATATTGTTTCAGGGTTTGTCCTACCGCGTCTTAATCCTACACCACCTAATAATTTATCGATTAAACCGCGTATTTTCCAGAGAAAATCAGCATAATACCAGCCGGTCTTACCACCAACAGCCCATATTTTCTCAGTGGTTACTGTCTTATTTTGAACTTTTTTCTTTTGATGATCATGTAAACAACCAAAGCTTGGAACCTGTATGTATTTGTTAAGATTTCTTTCTGAAAATCTACCCGCAATTTTAGAATCTTTCCAACTTGAAATCACCTGATTTTGCTCAATTTTTACAAAAGCTAATTCT
Source organism: Psychroflexus sp. (assembly GCA_031581455.1). Lineage (GTDB taxonomy): Bacteria > Bacteroidota > Bacteroidia > Flavobacteriales > Flavobacteriaceae > Psychroflexus. The sequence goes on from JAVLBJ010000030.1 coordinate 7,006, forward strand.
ATAGCTTTGCGGTATGATATGGTCTCTATGTTTAATATCTCTTTGAGTTTATTATCTCTTGCTGTAACTTCTACCTTCATGCTGTCTACCAGATTAACAGCTAATTTATAAGAGGTTGCTGTTACAAAGTACAGCCAGTAGGAGGAAAGCTTAGGGGTCATCACCGGAACCGTCACCATAAGAATAGTTAATCCTCTTACATCAGCGTAAATCTTCATCATCTGCTTGTAAGTCAACACATCAGGGCCGCTAATGTCAAATGACTGATCAAAACATGCTTCCCGATTAAGAACGCCTACTAAAAATTTCAATACATCTCTTATAGCAATAGGTTGACATTTAGTTTTCACCCATTTGGGCGTAATCATGATGGGTAGTTTTTCACATAAATCTCTTAATATTTCAAAAGATGCACTACCTGAGCCTACGATTATCCCTGCTCTTAAAACAGTTAAATGATAATTACCCTCATAAAGAATACCTTCTACCTGTTTCCTTGATTTTAAATGTTTAGATAGTTCATCATCATTGATGATTCCGCTTAGAAATATAACTTGTTTTAAATTTTGTTGATTTGAAACTAACCGATTAAAATTTTTAGCAATTTTTTGCTCAAGCACATCAAAATCTGAAGTAGAGCCGGACATGGAATGAAGCAGATAATAAGCTATATCAATATCTTCAGGTAGTTCATCTCCCTCCTCTGGTTTTAAAAAATCTATTTCTACAATGTTGACTTTTTGTTTGGTTTCTTCATCTATAGATAATCTGTCTGCACTTCTAACACCACATACAACTTCATGACCTTCATCTAAAAGCTCAGGTAATAAACGCATGCCAATGTAACCATTAGCGCCTGTAAGTAGAATTTTCATTTAGTAATAGCTTTGATCGGTGCCTTTAGCTTCCTGTTTAAATTGAAGTATTTTTTTTATGAAATCATGATTTCTTTTCTCTTTTGCCTCTACCTTGATAAAGTAATTGTCTTTATAAAAAGAATACACACTTGCCTGACCTTTATAAAGCTTTAGTTTGTAGTAAGGTATAACTAAAGCATAGGTTTCTAATATAGATCTAAAGGAGATTAAAACACCTTTAGGTCTAATTTCAATGCCACAGGTATTTAAGTTATTATCTAAGATTAATAAGTTGTAAATTTGAATACTGGCAGTTTGAATATTAAGTTTACCCGAACCTACGCCCTTCATTTTAATTCGTTTTACCATAGGAAATGGCTTACCTATTTCTTCATTTATCTGATCAGTAATAGCCTTACGGTTATAAGAAATATTTAGAAGCATTCTTTTTTTTGTTGAAAGATAGGTATTAAATAAGAATGTTCTCTATTTGTCTCCTAATTTTTAAATTATCTTTGCATTTCTCAAAGTAAAAATATGCAAATCAAAGAATCTTTAAATAAGCACATTGCGTCTTGTATTGAAGAAAATTATAATAAAACGATTACAGCATTTGAATTTCAAGCTACCAGAAAAGAATTTACTGGTGATTTAACCTTAGTTTTATTTCCATTACTCAAAACCTTGAGAACTAACCCTAAAGATCTGGGCATCAGTATTGGGAATTATTTGAAGAAAAACACTGATTTTGTTGATGATTTCGCGATAATAAAAGGTTTTTTAAACTTAATTTTCTCAAACGATTATTTTCTAAATCTACTGGAAACCGTAAGACAAGATGACCATTATGGATTTGTTGATACAACTGATGCTAAACAAGTTATCGTAGAATATTCTTCCCCTAACACGAACAAACCTTTGCACTTAGGGCATATTAGGAATAATCTTTTGGGCTTTTCAGTCGCTCGTATTTTAGAAGCTAATGGTAATAAGGTCATCAAAACGCAAATCATAAACGATCGTGGCATTCATATTTGTAAATCTATGGTGGCCTGGCAAAAATTTAGTAACGGCGAAACCCCGGAAAGCAGCGGTATTAAAGGCGACAAATTAGTTGGTAAATATTACGTCAAATTTGATGAGGTTTACAAATCTGAAATTGAAAACCTAATATACAATGGTTATTCAGAGCAGGAGGCTAAAAAAGAAGCTCCTATTCTTAAGGAAGCGCAAGCCATGTTAAAAAGCTGGGAAGCTGGTGATGAAACCGTAATGACGCTATGGAATAAAATGAACAATTGGGTTTATGCCGGTTTTAGAACAACTTATCAAGATTTAGGGGTCAATTTTGATCAAAATTACTTTGAAAGCGAAACCTATTTAATAGGAAAAAAGTTTGTTGAAAAAGGACTTAATGAGGGCTATTTCTTCAAAAAAGAGGACGGAAGTGTTTGGGTAGATTTAACCGATGAAGGCTTAGATGAAAAATTATTGCTTAGAGCTGATGGTACTGCAGTTTACATGACACAAGATATCGGTACGGCCATAGAACGTGTGAAAGATTATGATATTGATAAAATGGTTTACACGGTGGGTAATGAGCAGGATTACCATTTTAAAGTACTTTTTCTTATATTAAAAAAATTGGGATTTGACTGGGCAGATCAGCTTTATCATTTAAGCTATGGAATGGTTGATTTGCCGGAAGGTAAAATGAAAAGTAGAGAAGGCACTGTTGTAGATGCTGATGATCTCATGAAAGAAATGACTCAAACAGCTCAGGAAATAGGCGAGGACTTAGGCAAGTTAGAGGGTTATGATGATATCCAAAAATTACAATTGTTTAGAGCAATAGGCTTAGCTGCGCTAAAATATTACATTTTAAAAGTAGAACCTACTAAAAATATTGTTTTTAATCCAGAAGAATCTGTTGATTTTCAAGGAAATACAGGGCCTTTTATTCAGTACACCTATGCCAGAATACAGTCTATTCTTAGAAAAGCAGATTTTAATTTTGATGAAAAAATAAACGATTTTCAACTCAATGATAAAGAACGAGATATTTTAAAAATCATTCAGACTTTTCCAGAAACTGTAGAACAAGCCGGTAGCCAGCACAGCCCGGCATTAATTGCAAATTTCAGCTATGAACTTGTCAAGAAGTTTAATTCTTTTTATCAGGAATTTCCTATTTTAGGTGATAATGACCTTACTACAAAAACAGCCAGAGTTCAGCTTGCAAAATGCGTAGGTCAAACTATAGAAAACGCTTTTTATCTGTTAGGCATTGACGTGCCGGAAAGAATGTGAAGACTTAATTTCTGCCCTGTTCATCTGGATATAATTCATTAACAGGCGTGCTTTGCCAAGTATCTTTTGTATCGATATCCATTATGCTTATAGAACCTTTAAAAGCCGCTCCTGTATCTATATTCCATAGATTTTTAACGTTCATAGGCTGATAATAGCCATAACGAACTGTTGGGGTATGTCCTATATATATTTCATTAAATAATTTTAAACGTTCCGGGTAAAAGGGACTTTCTTCGTCCAAGTTGTAATCTAAAGCTAAAGCCATTTCCCAAAGACTACGATCCCAGTAAACAATATTAGGATAAAACTCATAAGATGGACCGTTTAAGTTGCTAAAACCTCCGTGAACAAAAAGCCGATTGCTCTCATCTATATGATAATTGATCAATGATTGAAAAAAATCTATATGCGATTCTTTATCCTCTTGATTATATCTATGATATGACTCTATAGTAGATAGCCCGCCACTGGATAACCACTGTTCATTAGATTTTCCAAAAATCATCCATTGTGCGGCTAACTCATCATGATTACCTCTCAAAAAAATGCAACTGGTTTTATCTTTAAGATTGATTAAATACTCAACTACATTAGCAGAATCACTCCACCCGTCTACATAATCACCTAAAAAAATCAGGTAATCTTCTTTAGTAGGCTTTGCCTTTTCCATTACTTCTTTCAGTGCTTTATATCCACCATGTATATCTCCTATAACTAAGGTTCTTCCCATAAATTAATTATATTTTATCTTTCTTAATATTCGCATGCTATCTTTATAATTTTGATAGGCTCTTGTATCAGTTAGCTTGAGCTCGTTTTTTAGCATTGAAAGCTCATCTAAAGCAGTATCAAATCCATTGAGATAACAAATTAAATAGATAGATGGTAGATTTCTAAGCTCATCTACTTCAGATTCATCTAATTTGATGTTATTTATAATCTTTTTTAATAGCTGCTTTCCAGAGTTGTATATATGATATAAACTCTTTTTCTCAAATCTGGGCGGCTCAAAGATAAGTTTACTTTTTATGTCATACATCATATTGTCATTAAAGCTGATGTATACCTTCTCTAAAGGAAAGTTTTTGTAATCATTTCCTGTAAACAGACGCACATATTCTAATATTCTAAACTCATCGTCATCAATTTCCATTTGTATTTGATCTTGATCTGAATAAAACAATTTTACCTGTTCATTCACCAGTTGAATATTTACCCTGCTGTAGAAGTGCTCTCCATTTAATTCAGCAGCCTTACCAGCCCAGCATAACACAAAGTATTCTTTAAAAACTCTATAATGCGGATCAAAATCTTTATTGCTTTCAAAAAAATCAAAAGTACCGTCCAGGGTTAATTTAATGTTGTTTTGAGAATGATCTTCTATAGATTTAACTATATCAGAGTTGATATCTTTTACTTCAATATCAAATGCTTTAGGCTTGCTTATGCTGCCTTCTCTAAAAAACACCATGCCACCATAATATTTCCAAATATTTTTACGAAGTGCACAAATTTTTAAGTCGTTTCTTGGTCTTATACTAACCAGACCTACCACTTTATGATTAGGTAAGCTTGGAAAAGGAATATTTTCATAGGTGATGACGGGCGCATTTTCTAAGTAAGCATTGACCAAGTTCTGGATTTTGCTGTCATCAAAAAAATCTACACCTAAGATTTCATTAGTCGTATCTCTCACCCCAATGACCAGATAAGAGTTGTTTTTAGGGTTGCTGTTAGACAGGCCGCAAATGTGCTTGAGAAATTTTGCTTTGCCTTCACGCGAGCCAAAATTTAGTTGCAATTTCTTGTCATAAAAACTATTCTCGTCATTGTGCGCTAATAAATTTTTTATGAGTAAGCGTTTATTAATCATAATGCTCAAATGTAACTTATTTGAGCTTGAGTTGTCAATCAAAAAAACAATAAATTTAATTTAATCTACTTCTTTGCCACGGGCTTTTTCCCATAGTAAAAACCAGTCTTCCAGTTCCATATCAAATGTGAAAGCTTTTTGCATAGTTTTGATTCTATACAAATTAGTACTGCCTATCACCGGGTCTACTTTTATAGGCAATTGCAAAATCCAGTTGATCAGAATGGCAGATGTATCCACCTGATATTTGGCTGCTAATGCATGAACTGCGACCACAACTTGATCATCATCAGACCTGTTGTAAAAATCTCCAAGTGGACTCCAGGCCATTGCAGGGATTTTAAGCATTTTTATACGATCTAAAGTACCATCTTCTAAAACTGATGATTGGGTCAGCGAAATCTCAATTTGATTAGTAGCTATATCAACTTTTTCACTCAAGGTGTCTAGATGATAAGGTTGCCAGTTAGATACGCCAAAGTGAGTAATCAAGTTTTCTTTTTTTAAATATTGAACAGCTTCAGCAATTTCCGCTTCATTCATTAATGGACTAGGCCGATGAAGCAAGAACATATCAATATAATCGCAATTGAGTTTTTCAATTGATTTTATAGCAGATTCTATGATGTAATCATAATCATATTGATAATGTTTGGTTTGGTTATTTCTGTCAACATTGGGGATTTGTAAGCCTGTTTTGGTGCAGATTTTATAATCTTTTCGGTCGCACTTAACACTTGCCATAGCTTCTCCAAACTTTGCTTCAGTGGTATAATCACCATAGATATCAGCATGATCAAAATAGTTTATACCCTGATCTAATAAATGTTCTATCAGTTTAGACATGTCTTGAACTGATAGTTGTTTACCCCATTTATCCCAACGCATACAGCCTGATATAAGTTGGTTTTTTTGATTCATCATGATTTAAGTTTAATTTTCAGCTTCATCATCTATAATATTGATTTGCGGTTCCGGCATACTTTTCTTGTTAGAAACACTCTTTTCTAGAGAAAGTAACAAAGACGGAAGTAGAATTATATTTGCCATCATAGCAAATAAAAGCGTTGCAGAAACTAAACCCCCTAAAGCGACAGTCCCGCCAAAACCACTTACCATAAAAACAGAAAAGCCAAAAAATAGAACAATTGATGTATAAAACATGCTCACTGTAGTTTCACGTAAGGCCGGATAAACAGAGCGTTTAATACTCCAATTTCGAAATTTGAGCTCTTGTCTATATTTGGCTAAAAAATGAATGGTATCATCTACACTTATCCCAAAGGCAATAGAGAATACCAAAATGGTAGATGGTTTAATGGGAATAGATAAAAAGCCCATCATTCCGGCGGTAATAAGTAAGGGCAATAGATTTGGGATAAATGATATCATAATCATCCTAAAAGATTTAAACATCCATGCCATGAGTAAAGCGATAAGAAAAATAGCAATACCCAGAGAAATGAATAGATTCATCACTAAGTAGCGCGTGCCTTTCTGGAAAATTAAGGCTTTACCTGTAAGTGTTACATCGTATTTGTCCGAGGGAAAAATAGCGTTGATTTTAGGCTTTAATATAGCTTCAATTCGCTCCATCTCTTCGGTGCCTACATCCTTCATATAGGTTGTCATTCTGGCATATCTGCCATCTTCACTCATATAACTATCAAATTTTGTAGATTGATTTTCAAGACTTTTAACATAAGGCAAAATAAAAGTACGTTCTTGTCTACTTGGTAATTGATAATATTTAGGATTACCATTATAAAATGCTTGCTTGCTGTATTTAGCTAATTTTAGAATAGAAATAGGCTCTGATAGCTGTTCAAACTCCTGTATAGACTGCCTTAAACGCTCCATTCGTTTTAAGGTAGAGAGTTTTGTAATCTGTTTTTCCTTCTTGGCATCAATCAATACCTCCAGCGGTAAAATGCCATTAAAACGATCTTCAAAAAATTTAATATCTTCATAAAACTCTGCATTTTTAGGCATATCTTCCAGCATACTACCTGAAATTTTAATTTGATAAATTCCTATAATGCTTAAAATTAAAATACCTACTGTAGAAAAATAAACCCCAGGTCTGTGATGTCTCACAATATGCTCAATTTTTTGTACAATACTATTAATCCACCTTTTCCTTAAATGTTTAAGGTGTTTTTCTTTTGGCGATGGCATGTAGCTGTAAGCGATAGGAATAATAAAAAGACTCAACAAAAAGATGGCAACAATATTAATAGATGCTAAAACCCCAAACTCCTGAAGTAACTCACTATCTATAAAAATAAATGTGGCAAATCCTGATGCAGTAGTAAGATTTGTCATTAAAGTGGCATTCCCAATTCTTGCGATAACTCGCTGAAGAGAACGCGCCTGATTGCCGTGTTTTTCTATTTCCTGTTGATACTTGTTGATAAGAAATACACAATTAGGAATACCTATAACAATGATTAAAGGTGGGATGATAGAGGTGAGGATTGTAATTTCAAAGCCTAATAATCCTAAAAAACCAAATGCCCACATGACGCCAACACTTACCGTAATCATGGCTATAAATGTGGCTCTAAACGATCTGAAAAATAAGTAGAAAATGATAAGTGTTACTAAGAGTGCTCCTATGATAAAAATACCTATTTCATCGCCTATATATTTAGAATTTAAAGTTCTGACATAAGGCATACCCGAGACACGAACTTTTATATCATTTTTTTCTTCAAATTCATCTATAATAGGAATAAGCTTATCTATTATAAAATCTCTTCGCGCTTTTTGGTTAACGATTTGCTTTTTAAGATAAAAGGCGGTTTGAACCGTTTTATGTTTTTTATTATACAAAACACCTTCATAAACCGGAAGTTCTTTAAACAACTTGTTTTTAAAAGCTATTAAATCATTTTTACTGTGATTATTAGATCTTTTAAGAATGTCTACAAATTTAAACACCTGCTGATTTTTATATTTTTTCAGCATTTGTAAATCTGTAATTCCAAAACTATAATCAATTTCAGAAAATTTAGAGAGTGAATCTTTTAAGCGAGACCAGGCTTCAAACTTATCAGGAGTAAATAATAAACTATCCTGAGTACCTATTAAGATAACATTGCCTTCTTCACCAAATATATTTACAAATTCATCGTAGCTTTTATTGATGGGATGATCTCCAGGCATCAAGTTGGCTTCTGTGTAAGAAACACTGATGTTTTTCCATTGTAAGGATAAGAAAACCGTTACCGCTACTAAGGCAAATATGACGATTAAACGATTTCTTAAAATAGCTCCCGCAACGGTGTTCCAAAAGCCAAAACTTAAAAGCTTTTTCATTCGATTTTATAAAACTACAAATGTATAAAACCTTATGTGTTTAGCTCGCTAATTTGTTAAAGGTTAAAGTAAAAAGTAAACTTAAACGATAAATTATCAGATAGGTTTGGTAAATGGTAAGCACCATATCTATAGGCAAAACTTAGCCCAAAGCCTGCATAAATTTTATTGAGTTCTAAACCGGCTTCATGAAACCCATTTTCCATGGTAGAAAACGAAATGTTTTTATGATCATCCTGATCATTAAAATCTCCTATGCCGTGTCTTGATATAAATACCAATTCTGGTTGAATAGCATCTGATATAAAAAAAGGACTTAGCTGATGCTTTGCGTGAAAAAAGGCCAGGCTTGTATGGAAAAATTCATTAAAAAACATGGTCTCAAAACTTTTTACGCCGGCTACTGAAAACCTATCTAAAACTTTGTCTTTTACAGGGTTATTTGGATAAGCATGATAGGCATGAGTTAAAGGAACACTTCCCAGCGCTAAGGAAGTTTCTAATGAAAGATTTGTTTGTGAATTATCATACCATTTCTTGCGATAATCTACCTTCAAATTGATTTTAGTAAAAGCAAAATCTTCTAATCCATTATTGCCACCATAGGCCTGAGTGAGTTGTAAAGAAAATAAAGGCGGTGCCCCAGAGACTTCTGTAACCTTTTGATTAGCCATCAAATATTTACTGTTGGGCATCCATCTAAATCCAGCCTGAAATTTGGTTAAATTATAATAGCTTAAATCATTAGAATGAGGTCTGTATCTGTAATTAGAAGTGGTGTTGATTTGATCGTAAGCCATTCTAAAATCTGATAATAATCTTGGCGATAGTCTACTTTGTAACCTAATGGAAGTAGACTTTTCTTTGTAAAAGAATATAATATTAACTAATCGTGGCTCGAATAAAGAATAAACCCTTTCATCAGTTAAGTAGGGAGAACTAGCTACTTCTCTTACATCATCTGTATAATTTAATCTAAGCCAGGTGTTTTTATCTTTTCTTACTTTGTAAGATGTTGAAATACCATACTTAAATTTTTTATCCTTAGTTCCATAGGCACCATAACCTCCAAATCTAAATCGCTTGGATAATCTAGAATTAGTTTCACCGCCAAACCCAAGTCGGAACCCTTCGTAATTATTAACTTTAATAAGTGTTTTTAAGTCGATATTCCAAAGGCTTACCGGTAAAAAGCCATCGTTTACCCGTGTAATTCGATAAATATTATTTTTAACTTTTTCGCTTAGATTTACTTTTTCAAAATTATTGATAAGCTTTTTTTCGTTTTTTGTGTATTTTAATTTATCAACTTCACTAAAGCTTCTTGTATCTGTACTATCAGTAAGACTGATATGGTACTTTTGCTTTGCCGCACTGTTTTCTGTAAAACTGTAATCAAAATAATTGCTCTCAGCACTTAGAATTCTGCTGTTATCTTTAGAAAAATCTCGCTTCTTTTGTAGTAAACCTAAATCGACTAATCCACTAAATATGGCAAACTTCCTACCTCCTTTACCCGGTTTCATCTGAATATAAAAGTGATCCGGTAGCCATTTTTTTAGCTCATGATGTTGTTTAAATGTAAATGAACCAATGATAGAAATCTTTTGATTATGCTGAATGGTGATATTTTGAACGGCAAAACTTTTTTTATCAATAATCATATTACCGGTTAAAAAATTACCTTTTTTAGAGGCTTTAAAAAAGATGACATACTGATCATTATTTTTATGGATATGGTTGAACCGGTAATCATAAAGCTCTAAGTTTTTAGTAGATAACGGACTGGCAAAGACCTCGTTGAAAAAGACAAAATCAGATTGAAACCAGTTAAAACTATGCATTTTTGTAGCTAAAACCTGATTAAGCGGTTGATCAAAACCCAGTGTTCTTTGATTGATTATCCGTTCATGTAAATCTGTTGATTGTTTCAATATATACTCACTAATTCTTTCAGAGTAGAAAACATCAACAGAGTCTAATTCTTTGCTTAAATATGTTTTAGGGCTGATATTAATTTTAGATTGCCCTTTGAAGAATAAAGGTTGATTTTTTTTTGCTAAATGATTTCCCGGAGATCGCTCAATCACCTGAGCTACAATTTCCCTTGCGCTAAGAGAATCTTTAACATTCTGTGCAGTTAGGATTGTTTTATTGCTTTTACTAAAAATTAGATCTGCTTTATCAATATAGACAGCAGAACAATAGCTTGCCTTTAGCAACAAAAAAAACAATAATAAAGATAAAGGGTGCTTAAAAAAAGTCAATTTATTGTAATCCCAGATCAAACCTTCATGATTTCTTCTTTTTTATGTTCAAAAATCTGATCTACTTTCTCTACATATTTATCTGTAAGGTTTTGAATTTCATCTTCAGCATCTTTTTGCTCATCTTCAGATATTTCTAGCTTCTTTACTTCATTATTAGCTGATCTCCTATCATTTCTAATACCGATTTTTGCTTCCTCTGCTTCAGATTTGACCTGCTTGCTCAATTCTTTACGTCTGTCTTCTGTAAGTTGCGGCACATTAATAATAACATTATCACCATTATTAGTAGGATTAAAGCCTAAATTAGCATCTATAATCCCTTTTTCAATACCATCAATCATGGTTTTTTCAAAAGGTTGAATAATTAAAGTTCTACCATCAGGCGCCGTAATATTAGCGACTTGATTTAATGGAGTCATCATACCATAGTATTCAACTTTTACAGGTTCAAGCATTGAAGGGTTAGCTTTACCGGCTCGTATATTTCTCAATTGCTTTTCTAAGTGAGCAATTGCTTTTTTCATATCTTCTTCAGTAGATTCAATGACAAAATCAACTTCTTCGTTCATAATATTATTTTTTATAAATTAACTTTTGTTCCAATGTTTTCTCCCAGAACAACTTTTTGTAAATTATCTTTTTTGTTCATATCAAAAACCACAATGGGTAATTCGTTTTCCTGGCTTAAAGTAAATGCAGTGGTGTCCATTACTTTTAATCCTTTTTTCAACACGTCTTCAAAGGTGATAAAATCAAATTTTGTAGCATCATCATTTCTTTCCGGGTCATCTGTGTAAATGCCATCAACTCTTGTGCCTTTTAAGATAACATCTGCTTTGATTTCTATAGCTCTAAGCACAGCTGCAGAGTCTGTGGTAAAGTATGGATTTCCGGTGCCAGCTCCAAAAATAACCACTCTTCCTTTTTCAAGATGACGGAGTGCTTTCCTTCTTATAAAGGGCTCTGCTACTTCATCAATATCTATGGCTGTTTGAACTCTTGTCTGTATACCTTCATTTTCACAAGCATTTTGTAGCGCTAAAGCATTGATTACAGTTGCTAACATTCCCATGTGATCTCCCTGTACGCGATCCATACCTTTGCTAGCGCCTGCAATGCCTCTAAATATATTACCGCCACCTATTACAATGGCTACTTCCACACCTTGCTCAACTACATCTTTGATTTCTTTAGCATAAGAACTAATTCTCTGAGGATCTATTCCGTATTGTTGATTTCCCATTAAGGCTTCACCGGAAAGTTTGAGTAATATGCGTTTGTAATGCATGAATTATATTTTAAACTTTTGCAAATATAGCTATATTATCAATCTGATAAATACATAAAAAAACCACTTTCTAATGAAAATGGTTTTTAAACAATAAATTTGTATATAGATTAAACTAAAGAAACGCGCTCAAAACCTGTGATTTCTATATCTTTGTCGTAAGATTTGATAAAATCAGTTAAGGTCTGCTTGTTATCTTTAATATAAGCCATATTAACTAAAGTGTTATCTTTGAAGTATCTTTTTAATTTACCTTCAGCTATCTTATCAAGCATAGCCTCTGGTTTACCTTCTTTTCTCAACGTATCTTTAGCAATTTCTATTTCTTTTTCTACAACATCTTTTGGTATCTCATGCTCATTTAAGGCTAATGGATTCATGGCAGCAGCTTGCATGGCTACTTCCTTAGCAGCTTCAGCTGCATCATCAATAGCTTTAGATAAACCGGCAACAACAGCTATCTTGTTGTTAGCATGAATGTAATGACCTACATATTCAGCATTTAATACTCTATAGTCACCAATTTCTAACTTTTCACCGATGACACCTGTTTGCTCAGTTAACTTATCAGAAACACTAATTTCTCCAAACGAACTGCTCATCAGTTCATCTTTAGTATTCACCTGTAATGCCAGGTCTGCAAGTTCAGTTGCTAATTTGACAAAATCGTCATTTTTTGCAACAAAATCAGTTTCGCAATTTAAAGATATAACGATTCCTTTTTTATGATCATCGCTAACACGTGCAATAGTAACGCCTTCAGTAGATTCACGATCAGCTCGCTTAGCGGCAACTTTTTGACCTTTCTTTCTAAGAACCTCAATAGCCTTTTCAAAATCGCCGTCTGTTTCAGTTAGCGCTTTCTTGCAGTCCATCATTCCGGCACCTGTTTGGGTTCGAAGTTTTTTTACGTCAGCTGCAGATATTTTTCCCATTTTTAATTAATGATTTATTATGTCGAAATTTAATTTAAAAGATATTTTTACTTAGTATCGGTTTTTTCCTTTGATTCAGCTTCTGTTTTTTTCTTTTTATCTTCAGCTTCCTTTTTCTTTTGCTGTTCAGCTTTGCGCTTTTCTTCTTCAGCTTTTTTATTAGCTTTAGCTTCTTCACGCTCTTCTAAACCTTCCTTTATAGCATCTGTAACATGCTTCATCATAATGTCTACAGATTTAGAGGCATCATCATTCGCCGGAATAGGGAAATCTATATCTCTTGGGTTCGAATTGGTATCATTAAGAGCAAAAATTGGAATATTCAATTTTTTGGCTTCACTTACGGCAATATGTTCTTTAAGGGTGTCAACTATGAAGAGAGCGCCGGGAAGTCTATTCATATCAGCAATAGAGCCTAAGTTTTTATCTAATTTTTCCCGCATACGGTTAATTTGTAATTTCTCTTTCTTAGAAAGTGAATCAAATCTACCATCTTGTTTCATTTTATCTACAGACTTCATCTTTTTTATAGAGCGTCTTATAGTTACGAAATTGGTGAGCATACCTCCCGGCCATCTCTCGGTAATATAAGGCATATTAGCTTCTGATGAGTATTTGGCCACTAATTCTTTAGCTTGTTTTTTAGTGGCAACAAATAATATTTTTCTTCCGCTCGCTGCAATTTTTTTTAGGGCATCTTGAGTTTCTTCAAGTTTAGCAAGGGTTTTGTATAGATTAATTATATGAATACCATTACGCTCCATGTAAATATAAGGAGCCATATTAGGATTCCATCGTCTTGTTAAGTGTCCAAAGTGAACACCAGCATCTAATAAAGCTTTAATTTCGGGTTTTTGATTTTCCATAAGTTTTCGTTTACGTTCCGTATGTGCAACTGCAAAGTGGCAATAAATTTGGCCTTTGCAGTTTAGATACTAAACTACTGATTTGATATAAATATTTTAACGTTTTGAGAATTGGAATTGTTTCCTCGCCTTTTTTCTTCCGTATTTTTTACGCTCTACTTGCCTTGGATCACGCATTAATAGCCCTTCAGGCTTTAGAAGCAATCGGTTTTCAGGCTCTATTTCACACATAGCACGGGCTAATGCAAGTCTAATTGCTTCAACCTGACCGCTTTTCCCACCACCTAAAACATTAACTTTTACATCATATTTATCTTCATTGTTGGTTAGATAAAATGCTTGTTTTAACTTATAGTTTTGTTGTTCAGTGGTAAAGTAATCATCTGATTTTTTACTGTTGACAGTAATTTCTCCTTTACCTTCTTGTAAGTAAATTCTGGCGATAGATCGTTTTCTTCTTCCTATTTTGTGAATTGTTTCCATTTAAACTAAATCCTTAAGTGTTACAGTTTCTGGTTTTACACTATCTAAATTGTGCTGGTCATCGGCAAATATGCGCATGTTATTAAACAATTTGCTTCCTAATTTGTTTTTAGGCAACATTCCTCTTACCGCATTTTCTACTAACTTAGTGTTGTTTTTTTGATGTAAATCTGTAGCAGATAAACGTCTTTGTCCGCCAGGATACCCGGTGTAACGGATATATTCTTTTTGATTCCACTTTTTGCCGGACAACTGCACGTGAGCCGCGTTAATAATGATAACATTATTACCACAATCCATGTGTGGCGTAAAATTAGGCTCGTATTTTCCTCTTAATAGCTTAGCTACTACAGAGCCAACTCTGCCTAATGATTCGTCTTTTGCATCTACTAAGACCCATTTTTTGTCTATTGTAGATGGCTTTGCCATTGATGTTTTATAACTTAGTGTATCCAAATCCTTGTTTTTTTAATGTGGCGGTATCACCTGCAAATTTAGAATTGCAAATGTATAAAACTTATTTTATTTATCAAGTTGTGTTTCAACTTATTTTCAACTGCTTTTTTAAATGGATGAGTTTTGTTTCTTACATTAATGTCAGGATATAATTTAGAAAATTCAAGTGTTGCCATTCATAAATAGTATTGGGTGTTTTTTACAACTTAGAGATCTTGCTATTGATACTAATTGATTACCCTATTATTTGATAGCTGTGAATATCTAATTAAACCTGATATTTAGTT
>JAVLBJ010000031.1:0-21943 GCA_031581455.1 Psychroflexus sp.
GATAGGTAGCCGCTTTCTTTTTAAAGCATTTTAGCATTTGCTATAAGGGTTTTTTTAAGTGCATATTTCTAATAATCTATAAGTTTTAAAACAGCTTCCTTTACTTTTTCAACTGAAGGTATCATGGTATCTTCTAATACTGAATTTAAAGGTATAGCAGGCATGTTCTCTGACCCAATTGTCCTAACAGGAGCATCTAAATAAGTAAAACAATTTTCTTGTATTTTGCCACTTAATGATCTGGCAAAACTATTATCTGAGGGTTCTTCTGTAACTACTAAGCATTTTTTACACTTTTTGACAGATTTAAATATGGTTTCCTCATCCAAGGGATGAAGTGTTCTCAGGTCTATGATCTCAATACTATCTTTCTTGTCTAGATCGTTAATGGCGTTTAACGCCCAATGCACACCCATTCCATAAGCAATTATGGTTAATGTTTCTTCAGACTCCTTTGGCCAGATCTCATTTACTATATTGGCCTTACCGAACGGCAGTCTATATTCAGGTGATGGTTCTTTACGCGTTGCCGTTTTGGTACCTTTGACCTTACTCCAGTATAGCCCTTTATGTTCAAAGATTACAACCGGATTAGGGTCATAATAAGCTGATTTGAACAACCCTTTTAAATCTGCGCCATTGCTAGGGTAGGCAATTTTTAATCCCCTTATATTAGTAACCACACTTTCAACAGATGATGAATGATAAGGGCCGCCACTACCATAAGCTCCAATAGGAACTCGAAGAATCATAGATGTAGGCCATTTACCATTAGAGAGATAATAACTTCTGCTTACTTCGGTGAATAATTGATTAAGCCCAGGCCAAATGTAGTCGGCAAATTGTACTTCTACAATTGGTTTTAATCCAACGGCAGCCATGCCTGCGGTTGAACCAACGATAAAGGCTTCTTGAATAGGCGTATTAAAAACGCGCTCATCGCCAAATTTTTTAGCTAAAGTTGCGGCCTCTCTAAATACACCTCCTAATCTGCCACCAACATCCTGTCCGTAAAGCAAACATTCTTCATGATCTTTCATCAATTCCTCTACTGCGAAAAGCGCGCAATCAACCATTACTACCTCATCAGCATCTTTTGGTGCCCTCTCTCCTACTTCATCATTAATTGTTGTAGGTGCAAAGTCGTGTGTATATAGATCTTTTGGCTCTGGATCATCCGCATACTTAGCCTCTTCAAATTGATCTTGAACTGATTTCTTTATATCGGATTCAATCTTCTCGACTTCGCTTTGATCAAAAGCATTGATAACTTGCTGTCTCAATTTAGGGTAAGGATCCGATTTTTGGGCTTCTACCAGATCATCTCTGTAAAACTCCATCCTGACTCCAGATGTGTGATGATTAAGTAAAGGACATTTAGCATGGACCAAAAATGGTCTTCGTTCTGATCTTACTTGATGAATAACTTTATTTAAGGTCGCATAACTTTCTTCAAAATCAGAACCATCTATACTAAGTGCTTCTATACCTTTAAAACCCTGGGCAAACTCAAACGCATTTTGAGCGCGTGTTTCTTGGGCGTTTGCGGATATATCCCAATCATTATCCTGTACTAAGTAAATGATAGGTAGTTGTTTTAATGCAGCCATTTGTAAAGCCTCACTCACTTCCCCTTCCGTGATAGCGGCATCTCCTAAAGAACATAATACCAATGGGTTAATTTCTTCATTAACGTTCATCTGTTCTTCCTTATATTTAAGTCCCATGGCAGCACCGGTGGCTGGAATTACCTGCATACCCGTTGCTGAGCTTTGGTGTGGAATCTTACATTTATCTTCAGCTTTTAAACTGGGATGTGAATAGTAGGTCCTCCCGCCTGAAAATGGATCATCCTTTTTAGCCATAAGTTGCAACATCATATCCTTAGGTTGCATCCCTATAGCCATGATCATAGCATCATCCCTGTAATAAGGATAAGCGTAGTCATGTTTTGTTAACTGCATCCCTGCTGCTGTTTGAATGGCTTCGTGTCCGCGAGATGTAGCATGAACATATTTAGAAACAAGCTTAAAGTTGTTTTCATACAACTCGCTCATGGCCTTAGCCTGATATAAGTTCTTAAATGCTTTTAATAATATATCTTTATTCATTTAATTTCTTTTTTATCTTATGATATCATTAAAGTCTTCCAGTATATCGCTTACATTCTTCAAAAAACTACCGGCCAGATAGCCATCTACTATCCTGTGATCAAATGATAGTGATAGGTACATCATGTGGCGGACTTCAATTTCATCTTTACCATTTCGCTCCACTACTTCCGGCCTTTTTTTAATAAGACCTGTCGCCAATATAGCCGCTTCCGGTTGATTGATGATCGGCGTTCCCATCAAACTCCCAAAAGTCCCTACGTTCGAGATCGTAAAAGTACCGCCTTTCGTTTCATCGAAAGTTAGCTTGTTTTCTCTAGCTTTTTGGGTGAGAACGTTGACCTCTTTCGCCAGGGTCACAATGTCTTTTTCATGCGCATTTTTGATGACAGGCACTATTAAATTCCCACTTTCTAAGGCCGTTGCCATTCCTATGTTCACATCTTCTTTTACGATGATCTGATTACCATCTAAAGAACTATTGATCATCGGGAATTCTTTAATGGCTTTTGTTATCGCCTGGATGAAAACAGGCGTAAATGTTAGTTTCACTCCGTTTTTTTGCTGAAAATCTTCTTTCTCTGCATTCCGCCATTTCACAAGATCGGTCAGGTCGGTTTCTGCATAGGCGGTGACATGAGGAGAAACGTGCTTAGAATACACCATGTGGTCCGCGATCATTTGACGCATTCTATCCATTTTCACCCTTTTTCCCTGGCCTTTATCAAACTTCAGATCAGGCAGTTCAAAGTTTGAAGATGACGCAGGTTGAGCGAATTGTGCCGGTCTTCCTGATTCTATATATTTATAGATATCACTTTTACGCAATCTGTTATGCTCTCCGGTCGCCGGTATCCTTGCTAATTCTTCATAGCTGATGTGGTATTCTTTCGCAATTTGAAGCACTAATGGCGAATAGAAATTGTTTGATCGCTCAGGGATGTAGTAGGTATCAGATCTATTTTGAGGTGCTGCCGATCTTGTAGTAGGTTTTTCTTGCTGTGGTAATTCTTTCTTTGTCGTATCTACTTTATGATCGGCCGAAGGCGAAACTGCATTTTCTTTTTCAGCCGATTCTTTTCCCTGATCATCAACTTTTAATTTAGCGATGACCTGACCTATTTCTACAACATCATCGGCATCGGCATCTATTGATATTAATTGACCATCAAAAGGTGCCGGCACTTCATTATCTACTTTATCTGTGCCTATTTCTACTAAGGTATCACCTTCCTTAAAATGATCACCTTCTTTGAATGACCAACCTATAATGCTACCTTCAGTAATACTTTCACCCATTTTTGGGACCTTAAAATCCACTTCCTCTCCTACTTCAACTTTTGCTTGACTCATTTTATGTTTTGTTTCTTTTAAACGATGCTAAGGTTTGATAAAAATCTTCTTGTTCCGGACGATCATCAGGGATCTCTCTTAATGGCGCCACTTCTTCCAGCGACTGATGACAATCTGCCGGGAGTTGCTGATATAATTGAGTTCCAGCTGTTTTCCAGGCCATCATATCATCAGAGACTTGCTTGATGATCTTTCCCGGATTACCTACCACAAGACTTCTGGGCGGAATATGAGTTTCTGACCTGATGAAGCTCATCGCGCCAATGATCGATTCCTTTCCGATGCGACTATCATCCATGACCACTGCGTTCATCCCTATCATGCAATTTTCCTCTAAATTAGCACCATGGATGATGGCACCATGGCCTACATGAGCGCTTTTTTCCAATTTAATGGATTTGCCCGGGAACATGTGGATGGTGCAGTTTTCCTGAACGTTCACGCCATCTTCTAATATGATCTCGCCCCAATCGCCTCTTATGGCCGCACCAGGACCGACGTAGCAATGTTTCCCGATGATAACATTGCCGGTCACGGCGGCTAATGGGTGAACAAAACTGGTTTTGTCTACGACCGGAATATGTGATTTGAATTTATAAATCGCCATTATTTATCTTTAAAACGCGCTAATTTTTCTTTCGTGAACTTGCTCAATACGAGTTCACCACTGATCTTTGCTCTTTGCTGTAGTAACTCGTCCCAATCTTCTGTTCCTCGCCAAAACATTTGTTTCATGTGTTTTACAGCTTCAGGATTGTAACCGCAAAGTTTGTCGCTCAGTTCTTTAACCGCTTCATCCAAAGTTTCTGTAGAATCAAGAACATCAGCAAAAAGGCCTTTTTGTTTCGCCCATTCCGCCGAGTAGAACTCACTGGCATTAATAGCGATCTGAGACATCCCGCTTAGACCGATCTTTCGTTCTACGGCAGGACCAACTACAAATGGGCCGATTCCCAGATTGAGCTCGCTCAATTTAATAGCGGCATACTTGGTTGCTAAACAATAATCCGTGGCTGATGCTAGACCTACGCCTCCGCCAACTGTTTTACCCTGTATTCTGCCTATGATGAACTTGGGGCATTTTCGCATGGCATTGATCACATTGGCAAAACCACTAAAGAACTGCTCTCCTTCTTCTTTGTTCTCTATATGGATCAACTCTTTAAAACTCGCACCGGCACAGAATGTTCTATTACCACCAGATCTTAGGATCACAACTTTAACCTCATCGTTTTGCCCGGCTTTTGTTATTTCATCCGCTAGCTGAGCTAAAAGCTTTCCCGGTAGAGAATTATGCGCCGGATGGAAGAACGTTATCGTGGCGATGGAATTATTGATTTCTGAATTAACATAGGGTTCTGTCATGAATAATTGATTTTTTCAACTCCTTTCAAAACTAATGATTGTTAGTTTAAAATCAAACTTTAATCTGGTAAATGTTAAGCTTGATGAGCTGCAATAAAAAGTAAATCCTTATTTGTGCTACGTCTATAAGTTGAATTGTGCTTTCTAACCTCATTCTCATCAATTAGTTTCAAGTAAAAAAGCATAAAAAAACCACCTGAAGTTCAGGTGGCCTTAATATCAGTTGTTCTAAAAAATATAATTAATCTTCCGGGTCTAATATGTTATCAACTCTAATCAGGAGATCTTTAATGTGCATTTTGGTCATGTTATCACGCGTTCTTCTATTTGCCCTGTTCAGCAGATCTTCTAATTCCTCCAGCTCATATCTTACCAAAGCTCTAATGTCACTTTTATCTACATCAATATTACTTCTATTGATATATTGTCTATAACGTGAAGGAATTGGCGATTGATCTTCATGTAGCAAATGACGCATCCTATCTACATAGACGCGTTGTAAGTTCCTGCGGATACGGCTTACTTCCTGACCGCGATACATTTCCTTAAAAAGACCTTCCTGTAGATCGTCCATGATCTCTAATGAGGTATAAACATCATCGTTTAGCTCCTCGTTTTCCATGATGCGGGCAAACCTCCCAAAGCTCAAAAGGTTGTTCAAGGTTGCTTCCTGATAACTTCTGATTTTTTCCAGATAACCATCGAACTGGATCTTGTTGAAGATCTCCTTATCGATCATCCACGCTGGTGTTTCAAATAATTGCTCATGTAGGAAAGCAAGTGCGCGTTCTTGTTTTTCCCAGGGCGTATGAACGTAAACAGCACCTTCCTGATCGTAGGTTTTATAATATTCATAAACACCGCCGATGTTCGCTGTAACATGTCCCATGTATCTATTGTATTGAGAAAATATCTGTTTATACATATCTCTTAGATCGTCATAGTTCTTACCATCTTCAGCAGTCCATTTTATGAGATTCGGAACGATACGTTTTAAGTTCTCTATCCCATAAGCTGATGCTTCCATCGCATCATCACCCAGGTCTTCTGTTTGCGAACTCGGGTCGATCACACCACCAATCTGTTGAGAACCAAATCTGTATTTAGGGTCACCTGCTTTTTCCAGGATCCATTGATCAAGGATATCTTTTTCTTCTTTGCCTTCTTTATCTAAGATAGGTTTGTATCCCCATTTTATGGAATACTTGTCATAAGGACCTACATTGGGCATCAGAGAAACATCGCCATCACCTGGCTGAGCTACGTAATTAAATCGTGCATAGTCCATGATAGATGGTGCCGTTCCATACTTTTTAGTGAACTCAGGGTCTCTTAGATCTTCTACATCATAAGCCACGCTACTTCCCATATTATGCGGTAAGCCTAAAGTATGGCCAACTTCGTGTGCTGAGACGAATCTTATCAATCTTCCCATGACCTCATCTTTGAACTCAACACCTCTGGCTTCCGGATTAATCGCGGCGGTTTGTACAAAGAACCAATTCCTTAATAATGTCATGACGTTATGGTACCAATTGATATCCGCTTCCAGTATTTCGCCGCTTCTGGGGTCGCTGACATGTGGTCCATTCGCGTTAGGGATAGGTGATGCTAAGTATCTTACGACGGAGAACCTCACATCTTCTGGGCTCCAATCTGGGTTTTCTTCTTTAGATGGCGCATCTTTGGCGATGATCGCATTCTTAAAACCGGCGTTTTCAAATGCCACTTGCCAGTCTTCGATACCTTGTTTGATAAAAGGTCTCCATTTTTCTGGCGTTGCCGGATCTATATAATACACGATAGGTTCTTTAGGCTCGACAAGCTTTCCGGCTTTAAAATCTTCTATATCTTCATCAGCAACTTCTAACCTGTAGCGGTCTAAATATTTAACTTTTTTACTTTCCTGAGCGTCCAGGCCATAATCGGTTTGACCTCTAGCGAACCAGCCAACGCGCTGATCAAAATAGCGTCTTTCCATAGGCTCTTCAGGTAGCAATACCATGGAATTGCTCATTTGTACGGAAACAGACTGCAAGCTACTATTGGAAGGTGGGTTTTTAGAACCATAGGTTTTAGTAGCCCTAATCTCTATATTCTCAGGGTAACTTCTTAAAGTATCTAAATAAGAACGGCTTTTATCTAATCTGGTGATTTTATAGCGTTTCCTGTAAGACTGATTGATGTTAAGTGGCTTAACATCGTCATTAAAGAAATCATCTACCCTGATAACAGTTGTATTATTTAAAGAGTCTTTTTTCTTTGTTTTTATTTCAAATGAGTGTAATACCGGCTCAAAATTCGAGTTTTCTACGGCTTCATGTACAGGAAGTGAATCGGCCGCATAAACGCGATAAGAAACAACTCTTAAATTAACTTTCTTTCCGTTCTTTTGCCATCTAAGCACTTGTTCATTTTGCTTTCCACCGCCAAATCCCATGCCTGCGGCTGTTTTGGCTATCCTTGAAACCATGAGCATTTCTCTATCAAAAAGCGAATCCGGTATCTCAAAGTAGTATTTATCTTTCACTTGATGGACTGTGAACAAACCTTCGTCAGATTTGGCCTCTTTTGTAATGATCTTAGAATAAGGTTTTAGCCCATCTTTAGATTTTTCTTTTTTAGCAGGTTTTTGATCTTTTTTCCCCTGAAAAACAGCACAGGATTGAACCAGAAAAAGTCCAGCGGCTAATGCCAGAACGTAGTAGCGCAATTTGTTATACATAAATTTAGTTTAATGTTAGACTTGAATTTTATCAAAAGGTTAGACAAGCTAATTGATTTTATTTTGATTTTTTTTAACAAAGGCACTCCAACTTGAATAGTTGGCACCGGATTGTGCTTTATTGCCGTTATAAAAATGACACACGGCCGCCGCAAGACCATCGGTAGAATCCAGGTTCTTAGGGAGCTCATCAAAGTTTAACATCTGCTTGAGCATCTTAGCTACCTGTTCTTTGCTGGCATTACCATTTCCGGTGATGGCCATTTTTATTTTCTTAGGAGAATATTCCGTGATGGGAATTCTTCTGGACAATCCGGCTGCCATGGCAACCCCTTGGGCTCTACCTAACTTAAGCATAGATTGTACATTTTTTCCGTAAAAAGGTGCTTCTATGGCGATCTCATCGGGTAGGAATTGATCGATAAGCTGAATGGTTCTATCAAAAATGTAAGCAAGTTTCGTATAGTGATCAGAGTATTTGGTGAGTTGTAATTCGTTTAACTGTTTGAAGTTCATCTTTTTTCCATTCACCTGTATCACGCCAAATCCCATGATGGTCGTTCCGGGATCGATACCTAAGATAATACGTTCTGTTTCCAAGCGGATTTATTTGTTTATTTGCAATTATGCCTATCAGCAAATCTAAACAAATATTATTCACCTTCTTCAAATATAGCTTGATCGCTTTGAGCTGCTGGTATCTTTATGACCGATTAGCTGCTGATAAGGACTTGATTATCAAAACTTTTGATGAATTTGATCTTCTATCTATCACTCAATTATCATTGATTGCGCTTATTGGGTTTATTTTTAACTGGTTAACAGAATCTAATAAATGGAAAATCATCACCAAACCCATAGCGAAATTAAATCTAAAAGAAGCGGTCTTTCAGACGTTGGCCGCGCATGCCATTGCTGTGATGACCCCGCAAAAAATTGGGGAATTTGGTGCCAGACCTTTTTTCTTCCCAAAACATCAAGCCCGAAAAGTTGTAGCCTATACCATGATCAATAGCATGTTACAATTAGGCGCTACTTTGTTCTTTTCTATCATCGGGGTCATTTATTTCCTGATCAATTTTAGAGACGTTTTATACAATACGGATCATTTCCCGATCATCGGACTTTTGATTGTCATGTTATTAAGCTTGCTCTTTTTTACACGCCGAAAGTTCAGGAAGCGTTTAAAGGCTTTTTTTAATGTAGCGGTTTACCCTGATGATGTTAAAAGATCAGGATTATTGAGTTTACTGCGATATATGATCTTTAGTCATCAGTATTTCCTGTTGCTGTATTTGTTCAATGATGGAATGGATTATTTGCAAGCCATGCCTGTGCTCTTCATGGTCTATTTGTTCATTTCTGTGGTGCCATCTGTATTTGTGTTTGATATTGCCGTGCGCGGTGGCTTAGGTGTTTTTTTCTTCGGTTTGATAGATGTTCCGGCATCTTCAGTAATACTCACAGCTACTTTTATGTGGTTAGCTAATGCGGGTTTACCTGCATTAATCGGGAATATTTTCGTGGCCAGATATAAGGTAAAAAAGCAAACTAAAGTATTCTCAGCATGATCCTACTTATATCAATCGCCTGTATCAGTTATCTTTTATTAACCAACTACATAGTTATAGGACTAAAAAAATATCAACCTGAAAAAGAAAGCGACATAGATAATGATCATGAATTAACTCGATTTTCTGTATTGATACCCTGTAGAAATGAAGCAGCAAGAATAAAATCATTACTTAAATCTATAGAAAATTTACAATATGATTTGAATTGCTATGAACTGATTTTTATAGATGATTATTCTCAGGATGACACTTATGAAATGCTAAATCAATTTAAAGCGTTCAATGATCAACTGGATGTCAAATTGCTTAAAAACAATGGTGCAACAGGAAAAAAATCTGCCTTGAGTTATGGGATTGATCATGCGAAATACGCATTAGCTCTAGACTTTAAAAAAGACTTGACCTTTTCTATCGTTTTGGCTATCACAGACTGTGAATAGCCATTTTTGAGCATACTTGAAATTGTATATCTTTTTTCTACGGTCAGGTGTGCCATTTGCAACTTTATTTTTGGCGATTTGAGGAAGCAAAATAACACTTTACCATCAAAACCAAGAAGGAGGCGATTTTTTGCCTCTTTCGATTTTGAAAAATATTATCCTACGGCCTCAAATCTAAAAGTTGCATTTATTTGTTAAATTCAAATAAAACTTTATTCAGATGGGCTGATTTTAACCGATAGTTTAAAATTGACTTTAACAGGAATACCTTGTTTTAATGCTGGCTTGATGTTTAAGTTGTCAGATCTTGTTTTAATAATCTGTTTCAGGTATTTTGAATCATGGGTTTTAATTTCAGGGTAAATCGAATCAAGACTAAGCTTACCCGATTGATTAATACTCATATAAAAATTAAGATTGCTTTTATTGAGTTTTGAAATCTTTTCCTGATGATCTTTAAAAACATCTTGTAAAAATGCATGGAGCTGGCTGGCAAAGCATTTTGACTCTTTTTTAGTTGAAAGAAGTTCATCACAATTTGAGAAAATAGGATATTTATCTACGCTAGAAAAGTCAATTTTAGCTAGCTCTACAGGCTTATCCTTCTCAATTGATTGTTCAGCTTTTTTACAAGCTACTAACAATAAGATGGAAATTATTAAATTAAATTTCATCATGATACAAAATTAATCATTCCTAAGATATTAATTTTACTTTTTTAAATTTAGCTATGGACGTAATCACCGCAAATTTAAGTTCAGTCTGGTATGTAGTAAGTTTCTTATTAGTTATCATAGGTGTAGCAGGAAGTTTTTTACCTGTTATTCCTGGTCCTTTAGTAAGTTGGTTAGGTTTACTTACCTTACAATTAGCCACTCCAATACCTGAGAACTTTTATATTTTAGGTATTACATTTGTGCTTACTTTAGTATTAACCATAGCCGATTATGTGATCCCTTATTTTTCATCGAAAAAATATGGTGGATCTAAATTTGGTGGATATGGTGCATCAATAGGTTTAGTGGTTGGCCTATTTGTACCCTTTCCTCTGGCGATTATCCTATGTGCTTTTATAGGATCCTTTATCGGTGAAATGATAAACAAGTCAGATCCTCATCGAGCATTTAAAGCTGCCATAGGATCGTTTATAGGAATTATGGCTACAAACATCCTAAAATTTTTAGTGTGTTTAGGCTTTTTAATGCTCATGATTTATCAAGTAATTTCATTTGCATAAAAAAAATCAGCTAAGATGGTTCAAAGCTGATTTTTTAAAATGACTTTATAATTTATCTACCAGATTCTTACACGCTCTTCGGGTGCTATATATAAATCATGTTCAGGTTTTACATCAAATACATCGTAAAATGAATCCACATGTTGTAATGGCGCATAGCCACGAATTTGACCTGGCGAGTGTGGATCGGTTTGGATTTGCGTACGTAAAGCCTCATCTCTGATTTTAGTTCTCCAAACGGTAGCCCATGACATAAAGAAACGCTGTTCAGGTGTGAATCCTTGAGTTTTATGAGGTCTCCCGTTGTCTTCATAATGCATTTGTAAACCATCATATGCTCCTAAAACACCACCTAAATCTCCAATATTTTCTCCTAATGTAAATTTTCCATTAATTGGGAGTGTATCTAAAACTTTGATATTGCTATAGAATTCAGCAAGCTGATTCCCTCTTTTCTCAAATTCTTTTTTGTCTTTATCTGTCCACCAGTTTTTTAAATTACCATTAGCGTCAAATCTTGCACCGCTGTCGTCAAAAGCATGGGAAATCTCATGTCCTATAACAGCACCTATACCACCATAGTTTACAGCTGCGTCTGCTTTATAGTTATAGAAAGGTGGTTGTAAAATTGCCGCCGGAAATACAATCTCATTAAATAGTGGATTAAAATAAGCATTTACCGTTTGTGGCGACATGCCCCATTCGGTTTTATCAACCGGTTTGCCTATTTTCTTAAGATCGTCTCTGAAATTCCATTCAGATACAGCAAGCATGTTCTCATAGTAAGATTTGTCAGGTGAAACATCTAAATCTGAATAATCTTTAAACTCATCAGGGTAACCTATCTTCACGGTAAATTTGTCGAGTTTTTCTATGGCTTTAGCTTTTGTAGAATCAGTCATCCATTCTAACTTGTTAATTCTGTTTTTAAAAGCTAGAATAACATTATCAATCATAGCTTCAGCTTTTTGCTTAGCTTCAGGTGGAAATTTTTCATCCACATAAAGCTGACCCACAGCTTCTCCAATAGAACCGTTAACTGAAGATAAAGCACGCTCATCAAGTGGTCTTTGTTTTTTAGCACCTCTTAAATACTTACTGTAAAACGCCCATTTCTTTTTACCTAATTCTGTGGTTAATTTTCCTGCTGCATCATTTAAGGTATGCCAACGCATCAGCATTTTCCAGTCTTCTACATTGGCTTCATCAAACATTTTATCTAATTCTCTAAAATATTTAGGTTGTGTTACCAAAACCGTATCAGGAAGTTTTTCTACACCTAAATTTGTCATATATCGCTTCCAATCTATTGATGCTATTTCACTTTTAACATCTTCTAGTGCATAACGGTTATTATAATTATTAAAATTTCTTTTTTCTTCTTTGCTTAACCTTGGCTTTGCGAGTCTTGTTTCTATAGCTAAGATACGTTCAGCTTGGTTTTTAGCATCTGCTTCTTCAATGTTAATATACTGTAACATTGTAGTGATATACTCCTTATATTTTTCTCTGGTTTCCTTAGATTTTTTATCGTCTTTAAGATAATAGTCTCTTTCAGGCAAGCCTAAACCACCTGTACTGATATAACTTTTATTAATATCACTATTATCAGGATCAGAATAAACGAAAAGACCAAAGAATGGACTGCTTAATTCTGATGGATTCTTAGCTATTGCTGACTCTAAATCTGCTACGTTATTAATCGCTTCTATTTTTTTTAAACTTTTTTCTAAGGGAATTAATCCGGTTTCATTTCTTGAAACCGTATCCATGATAGTATTAAAAACAGCGAGTGCTTTTCCCTGATCGGTATTATCAGCATATTTACCTGATTTCTCTGCTTTCTTTAATATTTTTAAAACATCATCATCGGTTTTTTTACGTAAGATCATAAATCCGCCCCAGCGTGTTCTGTCATCAGGTATTTTTACGTTATCAATCCAGGAGCCATTTACATATTGATAAAAATCGTTTTGCGGCTTTACCGTGGTATCCATATTAGCTAAATCTAATGCTTCTTCCACAGGAGTTTCTTTCTTCTCATTGCTACAAGCGACCATAATAGCTAATATAGCAAAGATAGATACTGCTTTTAATTTGTTGTTCATAAAAGTTAATTTTGAGTTTGTGTGCAATATAAACCATATTTAGATAATACGATTTAGTTAATATTAGACATCAATTTAACAATAATGTTACAAATAGATTTAATAGTTTTTTGATAATAAAAAAGCAATGACGATGATGTCATTGCTTTGGTTTCTAATTATGAAAAAATCTAAATTAAAGTTGAAATTATTTTAATTTCTTTTTTACTTCAACCTCATGGTAGGCTTCAATAATGTCACCTTCTTTGATGTCGTTGAAGTTTTTGATTTGGATACCACATTCATAACCTTTCTTAACTTCTTTCACATCATCTTTAAATCGTTTGAGTGTATCAAGACTTGCTTCTTTTATAACAATTCCATCTCTAATAATACGAACTTTAGAGTTTCTGTAAACCACACCGGATGTTATCATACAACCTGCGATAGTTCCAACTTTTGAAATTTTGAAAGTCTCTCTAATTTCTGCGGTTCCGGTAACTTCTTCTTTAACTTCAGGAGAAAGCATACCTTCCATGGCATCTCTTATATCGTTAATGGCATCATAGATAATAGAATAGGTTCTGATATCTATTTCTTCTTTATCTGATAATTGTTTAGCGCCACCAGCTGGTCTTACATTAAACCCGATGATAACAGCATCTGAAGCAGAGGCGAGTAGTACGTCACTTTCTGTAATAGCACCAACTCCTTTATGAATAATATTCACCTGAATTTCTTCTGTTGATAATTTTTGTAGGCTATCAGATAGCGCTTCAACAGAACCATCAACATCTGCTTTCAGAATAATATTAAGCTCTTTAAAGTCACCTAAAGCAATTCTTCTACCTATTTCGTCCAGGGTGATATGTTTCTGAGTTCTTACGTTTTGCTCTCTCTGTAATTGAGCACGTTTAGTGGCAATTTCTTTAGCTTCACGTTCATCTTCCATGACCTTAAAGTGATCACCGGCCTGCGGTGCTCCATCTAGTCCTAAAACAGATACTGGTGTTGAAGGCCCAACGTCATTTATATCATTTCCCCTTTCATCATGAAGCGCTTTTACCTTACCACAAGTGGTTCCGGCAAGCACAAAATCACCTACTTTTAAAGTACCGCCCTGAACTAATACTGTAGAAACATAGCCTCTACCTTTGTCCAGATAAGCTTCTACTACTGTACCTGAAGCTTTTTTATTAGGATTAGCCTGAAGATCTAAAATTTCAGATTCAAGCAATACTTTTTCAAGAAGATCATCTATACCATCTCCTTTTTTTGCTGAGATATCTTGAGATTGAATTTTACCGCCAAAGTCTTCTACCAGCAAATCCATACCGGCTAAGGTCTGTTTTACTTTTTCAACATCAGAATTAGGTAAATCTATTTTATTAATGGCAAATACAATAGGAACTCCCGCCGCCTGAGCGTGCGATATGGCTTCTTTTGTTTGCGGTTTAACGTCATCATCTGCCGCAATCACAATTATAGCAATGTCAGTTACTTGAGCACCTCTGGCTCGCATAGCTGTAAAAGCTTCGTGACCTGGCGTATCTAAAAATGCAATTTTTTGATCATCAGGTAATTCTACCGCGTAGGCCGCAATATGCTGAGTTATACCACCGCTTTCACCGGCTATAACATTAGCTTTTCTGATGTAATCTAATAAAGATGTTTTACCATGGTCTACGTGACCCATTACCGTAACTATTGGAGCTCTTGGCTCTAAATCTTCAGGGTTATCCGGATCTTCTTCTACTATTTCTTCTTCTGTATCTGTTGCAATTTCTACCTCGTATCCGAATTCCTCTACTACCAGACTTAAAGTCTCGGCATCAAGTCTTTGATTCATCGTAACCATCATACCTAAAGACATACAAGCAGATATGACCTCATTAGGAGAGACATCCATCAAGCTAGCTACTTCACTAACGGTTACAAATTCTGTAACCTTTAGTTTTTTGCTTTCTTTTTCCTGCTGTTCTAGCTCTTCCTGAGATTTTTGTTTATGCTGCTCTCTTTTATCTTTTCTATATCTGGCGCCTTTCTTTTTATTGCTTTTTCCTTCTAATTTTTCAAGCGTTTCTCTAACTTGCTTTTGAATTTCTTCTGGAGTAAGCTCTTCTTTAGGTGTTTGCTTTTTAGTTCTCCCTTTGTTTCTAGGAGATTTTTTTTGTGGCTGATTGTCTTTAGATATTCTTTTTCTTCTTCTTCTTTTGGGACGTTCTTTTCTTTCTTTCTTCTCTTTTTTCTCTTTTTCTTTTTTCTTTTTGTCCTCGTTGTACTTTCCTAAATCTATTTTCTCACCAGTAAAATTAGGGCCTTTTAGTTTTTCATATTGCGTTGAATGTTTTTCAGTCTTAACAAGCTCATCAGTGTTTTTAGAATTAGATTTTTGTAGTTTAGTATCAGCTTGAGGCGTTTCTTTTTCTTCAGGTTTTTGTGTTTTTACAGGTTTTTTAGACTCCTTTTTTTCGTTTGATTTTGGCGACTTATCAGCTGGCTTCTTTTTATTTTGACCCAAGTCTATTTTACCAACTTGTTTAGGTCCCTTAAGCTCTTTTTCTTTTTTAGCCTTTTGTTTTTCTTTAGCTTCTTGCTTTTGTTTAGCTTCCTGCTTTTCTTTTTCCTGTCTTTCTCTTTCTTTCTCCTGCTTTTCTTTCTCTTTTTGTTTAAGCTGCTCTTCTTTTTGCCTTTTTAATTCTTCCTTCTTTTGCAGTTCTTTTTCTTTAAGAAGTCTTATTTCCTCTTTTTCTTTTTTCTTTTCTTCACTTATTTCTTTAGAAGCTACTTTATTAGACTTATCAGTCTCAAACTGGTCTGACAAGACCTGATAGACTTCATCGGTAATCTTGGTCGTAGGGCGAGCCTCAATTTCGTAACCCTTTTCACCGAGATACTCAACTGCTCTGTCTAGTGAAATATTAAATTCTTTTAAAACTCTATTAAGTCTTATCTTTTTCGCTTCTGCCATAAACTAATTCAAATTCTGCTTCAAAAATATACAAAAGAATAGCGATAATAAACTATTCTTCAAATTCTTCTTTTAAAATTTTAACAATGTTATCTATTGTTTCCTCTTCTAGGTCTGTTCTTCTAATCAAATCTTCTCGAGGTAATTCCAATACACTTTTAGCAGTATCGAGTCCTATTTTCTGAAATTCGGCGATCACCCATTCTTCTATCTCATCAGAAAACTCAGTAAGTTCCACATCTTCTTCAGCTAGTCCTTCTCTGTAAACATCTAATTCATAACCGCAAAGCCTGCCTGCTAATCTAATATTATGACCTCCACGCCCTATGGCTTTAGATACTTCATCTGGTTTAATAGATACTTCTGCTCTTTTATTTTCTTCGTCAAATTTGATATCGCCAATTTTAGCCGGACTCAATGCTCTGGTGATGTAAAGATGAGGATTTGTCGTGTAGTTGATAACGTCTATATTTTCGTTGCCTAACTCTCTAACAATACCGTGTATGCGAGATCCTTTCATCCCTACACAAGCACCTACTGGGTCTATTCTGTCATCATAAGTATCTACGGCTACTTTAGCTTTTTCTCCTGGTACTCTTACTACGTCTTTTACATTTATTAATCCATCAAATACTTCAGGGATTTCTTGCTCAAATAGTTTTTCTAAAAATTTAGGTGATGTTCTTGATAAAACTATAAAGGGCTTATTACCTCTTAGCTCAACTATTTCTATCACTCCTCTTACACTATCACCTTTTCTGTAAAAATCATTGGGTATTTGATGGTCCTTAGGGATAACTAATTCATTACCATCATCATCTAACAAAATAACAACATTGTGTCTAATATGATGCACCTCTGCTGTATAAATCTCGCCTATTAAATCTTCAAAATATTTAAAGGTGTTTGTGTTATCATGTTCTTTAATTTTACTGATTAAATTTTGACGTAAGGCTAAAATAGATCTTCTACCCAAGTCACTAAGCTTTACTTCTTCAGAAACATCTTCACCTACTTCAAAATCTGGTTCTATTTGTTGAGCTTGACTTAATGAAATTTCCATATTAGGCTCTTCTACCTCTCCATTTTCTACAACTGTTCTGTTGCGCCATATTTCTAAATCGCCTTTATCAGGATTAATAATCACATCAAAATTATCATTATCTCCAAATTTTTTCTTTAAAGCACTTCTTAACACCTCTTCTAAAATGCCCATTAATGTAATTCTGTCTATGAACTTATCATCTTTAAATTCAGAAAAAGATTCGATTAATTCGATATTCTTCATACCTATTTTTTATTAAAATTTATCATAACTTTTGCTTCAATAATATCATTAAAAGCTACGTTTTGTTTTTTATCTACAGTCACCTTACCTTTTCCCTTTGTCTTTTTTTCTCTAGACTTCCAGGCTATCTCTATATAATCATCAGAAACAGTTTCAAGATTTGCTTTATATGATTGTGTTTCTGTTCTTATCTGCAGCTTCCTTCCTATATTCTTGTAATATTGTCTTTTAACCTTTAAAGGCTCATCTACACCGGGTGATGTGACCTGAACTGAGGCGTCAACATCTGCCTCGTCAATTTTTTTTTCTAATTCTAAATTGATCTTTTTACAGTCTAAAATATTAATTGGTCTATCACCGTCTATAACGATTTTGATGTCGTTTTCTTTTGATACGTTTTGATCTAATATAAATAGATCATCGTATTTACTTATCACCTCTACAATAAGATCTTTGATATCTTTAAGATCCATTTTTTTTACTATAAAAAGAGGGGACAATGTGTCCCCTCTACTTTTTTAAACATTGCAAATATACAATAATAATTCTTTTTAAAAAAGAGCTAAAAGTAAACTCATATTTATAAATTTATGGTCTAATTAAGTCTTTAAACTTTCCTTATGAAAAAAATATTAGTACCCACCGATTTCTCAGATCAAGCAGAAAATGCATTAAGAGTCGCCGCTCAAGTAGCGAGAAATTATGATTGTGAGATTTTCTTGCTTCACATGCTGGAACTCCCGTTAGATTTAATCAACCCGGCTAACAATGATTCCGGTAGTAGTGATTTACCTGAGTCTATATTTTTTATGAAATTAGCTCATCAAAAATTTACCCAGATTTTAAATCAAGATTATTTAGAAGGTTTAACAGTACATGAAACGGTAGAATTTCACGAAGCATTTGATGGCATTATGGAGATTAGCAAAAAATATGAATGCGACCTCATCATTATGGGGTCTAATGGGGCAAGAGGTGCAAAAGATGTCTTCATTGGTTCTAATACTGAAAAAGTGGTAAGACACTCAGATATTCCGGTGATTGTTATTAAGAAACCTATAGAAAAATTTGAGGTTAACAAAATGATGTACGCCACCAATTTAGCTAGAGAAACCGGAGATTCTTTTAAAGAAGCTAAAAAATTTGCTGATAAATTTGAAGCTGAAATTGAGGTAGTTTTCATTAACACCTCTAAGAAATTTAAAACATCTGAAGAAATAGATAAAAGAAAAGAACTTTATTACCATGAAATTGGGTTAGACGAAAACGAAGTCCCTTTTATAGTAAGAGATGATCATAATACAGAAAATGGCATTATTAATTATGCTAAAAATTTTGATGTAGATTTAATCAGCATAGGCACACATGGACGAAAGGGAATAAATAGATTTTTAAATGGCAGCATAAGCGAAGACTTAGTTAATCACGCTAAACTACCGGTTGTAACGTTTAAAATTTGATATTAAGCATGCAGAATGTACAGCGGTGGATGGTTATTAAATGTAGAATTAAGCTCACGTAACTGATCGAATATTATATGATTAACACTTAAGTTTTTTGCGGCGAATGATATAAGATCAAAAGAGCTGTTATCTTTTGTCTTTAAGGTACTTATATTAAAGTTAACATCTTTTACATAAGATGTTTTTAATTTTTCTAAACCTCTGTGAAGTATGCTTTTAGAGTTCTCTTCTAAAAATGAGTCTGTAGAGTTTCTATTAATCTCAAAAACATCTATTTCAAGCTGATCGCTAGCTGGTAATTTTTTTATTTTTTTAATGCAACTTTCCTGGAGACGGTCTGTATAATCAACAGGAAACGCTACTTTGTGCGGTATTTTTATGGCGCAATTATTAAATACAATAAGCACAGGACATTTTATTTTTGTAGCCGTACTTTTTGCATTTTTACCTAACTGATGGGTTAAATTATTAGAATGACCATTAGCAC
The DNA here is from genome assembly GCA_031581455.1 of Psychroflexus sp. Taxonomy (GTDB): domain Bacteria; phylum Bacteroidota; class Bacteroidia; order Flavobacteriales; family Flavobacteriaceae; genus Psychroflexus. The sequence continues at coordinate 19,102 of JAVLBJ010000031.1, forward strand.
CCATTACCACCAAATCTATATCATGATTTTTTAAACATTCTCTTATGGCATCAATTAGCCGCTTTGGTGAGCAAATAGGTGTTATATAACTTTTACCGGCTGTTAGTTGATTAAGCGCTTTTAAGTCTTTTTTCAGCTTAAATTCATTATTTTGTTCTTTAGCTTCATTATCTATTTGATGACAGGAATGCAAAAGAAAATAATTTACCTGCTTCTTCGCTGAGAATAAGTTAAATGCATATTTATGCGCATGATGTGCGGTAGCAGAATAATCTGTAAGAAGTAACACATTCATAACAAGTGTAATCAATGTTACAAATGTAAAATTGAACGCAAATACTTTAAATGATAAAAATCATATTTAGAATGATTACTCAATTTTATTCAAAGCTTCAAAATCAAGTATTTTAATATTTCTACCTTCTATTTCAATTATGCCCTTTTCCTTGAATTTTGATAATGTTCTTATAAGACTTTCAGAGGCGATTCCTGCAACGGCAGCAAGGTCTGCCCTACTTATGCGTATTTGCCTTAGTTTATTCTTTCTTAATTTCTCAGAAAAAAGCAAAATAGTTTGTGCTGTCTTTTTTTGCACACTGCTATAAGCCATTTCAAGGAGTTGATCCTTCGTGTCTGAAAGATGCTCTCCTAAAATTTTAATCAAATCTTTTAACAGGCCTGGGTATTTTTGAATTATTTTTTCTAAATCTATTTTAGGAATTTTATGAACTTCGCTGTCTTCTAATGCAACGGCATATTCTTTTTGTTCTTTTGTGTTGTTTAAGCTTAAATCACCAAAGATATCCTGCGGTTTACATAGGTTTGTAATAAGTTCTTTACCGTTTTCATCTATTAAACACGTTTTAATGACGCCTTTTTTCACAAAATAAAGCGCCTCTGTCTGATGTCCTACTTTATAAACCTGAGCTTTAGCTTTAATTTCATACTTAGGAAATTCTGAAAATTTTTTCTTGAGCACCTCGAGGTCAAAGTAATTATTAACTTGATGATGACTCAGCAGTTCTGTTTTAGCAATTCTACTTTCTATAGCTGTAATAAGCTCATCTTCCTCAAAAGGTTTAGTTAAATAATCATCCGCACCCAGATTCATGCCTTTTCTAATGTCTTTATGGTCTGTCTTTGCTGATAAAAATACAAAGGGAATAGCTGCGGTAGCCTGATTTTTAGAAAGTTCATCTAAGACCTGATAACCGTCTTTAACCGGCATCATGATATCGCAAACTATTAAATCTGGTGTCTCTGCTTTAGCTTTTTCTACACCTGCATTACCATTTGATGCTGTTATTACCTCATATTCTGATAATTCCAGCATTTCTGCAGTGTTCTCTCTAACGGTTTCATCGTCTTCAATTAACAGTATTCTTTTACTCATGTGTTATTGGTATTGTTATGTAAAAAGTAGTTCCTTTACCTTCTTGACTTGTAAATGATATTTGTCCACCCAGATTTTCAATATGGGTTTTAGTAATATTAAGACCTATTCCTGTGCCTTGTTGATTAGCTACATTTTCAGCTCTAAAATATCTGTCAAAAATATGCTTTTGATCTGTTTCAGGAATGCCCAATCCTTGATCTTTGATTTCAAATTTAACCTTTGATGCATTTGTGCTAATTTGAAGTACTATACTTGCATCTTCTTTAGAGTATTTAATCGCGTTGCCTAAGATATTAGATAATGCTAATTCTAAAACCCCTTTATCTTGAATTAAAATTATGTTTTCATAGTTCTGATTATAGTTTAACTCCTGATTGCTTTTTAAAGTGATATTAGCATTGTATACCACCTCATTTATCAAACTTTTTAAACTAAATTTTTCAAATTTATAATTTACCTTTCCAGATTCTAATCTTTCCAATGATAAAAAATCATTTAAAATACCGGTCAGGTAACGCACTTTATTTTTAATGGTTTGTAAATGTTTATCTCTTTTTACCTGCTGATCTGAGGTTGTATATTTACCTGTAAGAGTAGCTGAGCTCAAAATACCGCTTAAGGGGGTTTTAAATTCGTGTGATACCAGTGATAAAAACTTTGACTTTAGCTCGTTGAGTTCTTTCTCTTTAGCTAATGCATTTTTAATTCTGTTTTCTGCCTGTTGTCTTTTTTGAACCTCCAGCTGTAAATTTTTATTGACATTTTCCAGCTTGATAATAGTATTTTTTAAATCTTCAGTTCTTTGGCTCACTTTCTTCTCAAGTGAGTGGTTGAGCTCTTTTATTTCATCTTTTTTCTTTTTTCGCTCAGTAATATCAGTGATGAGGACCATGACATAAGTATCTCCATTTATCTTAAAAGGATTTAAACCGGCCTCGAGTGGAAACTCCTTTCCGTTTTTTTTTAAGCCTAATATCGATCGATCATAACCCATTTGTCTATTCTCATTATTTCCCATAAAATTATGAGCATAATCATCGTGTTGACTATGAAACCTTGAAGGTATGAGTAAATTAATGGATTGGTTATAAAGTTCTTCAGGCTTGTAAAGAAATAAATTCAGTGTTGCATTATTAAATTCAACAACTTTTAATTGTTGATTCACTATAAGCACAGATTCAGATATGCCTTCAAAGAGTGCTTTAAAAGCATTTGATTTTTTGTTTTGAAATATCAAATTAGCCGATTTTTGAATTAATTAGAGTTGATTACGCTTCAATTACAACTCGTAAAATTAAGTATTTTTTATGTTTTATATTATTAAAAAAAAAGATGAAGAATAAGTATTGGTTATTCGCTCTATGTTAAAAAAAGGTAACTAAATAAAATATAGTAAACAAGGGTTAGTTTTAAAAATGAAATCTTTAAGTTCAATATTAAAAAAAA
>JAVLBJ010000032.1:0-5557 GCA_031581455.1 Psychroflexus sp.
TCTAATGTGGCATTAAAAGCCCAATCTTCCATAATGTCTAATCCTTTCTCTAAATTTTTAGGATCATCTAAAGGAATAGGCAAGAAGTAAACGGTCTCATCAAAACTTGTGTAAGCATTCAGATCGTTTCCGAACTTCACGCCTATGCTTTGCAGATAATCCACAATTTCATTTTTAGGAAATCGCTCAGTTCCATTAAAGTTCATGTGCTCCATAAAGTGAGCTAAACCTTGTTGATCGTCTCGCTCCAGGATAGAACCTGCATTGATGACCAATCTTAGGATTACGCGTTCTTCAGGTTTTTCATTATGCCTGACATAATAGTTCATCCCATTGGAAAGTTCGCCGGAGACGACCTCAGGGTCTTGTGGTATTTTTTTTGATTCCTTTTGGGCAAAAGATAAAAATGCGACACAAAAAGTCAAAGTGTAAGTGAGAATGTTTTTGATTATCATAACTTTAAATTTTTATTGATATTTTACACCGAAAATAAAAGCTTTTTTACAATTTTACGTTACTAATTGGTTGTTTTTTATGATTTTTACACCAAAATAATTTTTGAACGAAGCACTAGGAGTTTTTAGTATGAAAGATATAAATTCGTCTATAAAGCCAATAAGTTTACATATCGTCTTTTAAAGCGAATATTTTGCATATCGGATTATTATACGATATATTTGAAAAAAAATTAATGATTGCTGTACTAACTGGAGATATTATCAACTCGCAAAATGGAGCTACTGAAGATTGGCTAAAGCTATTAAAAAACACTTTAAATATCTATGGTGAAACACCTAAAGACTGGGAGATATTTAGAGGTGATAGCTTTCAACTAAGATTACCAGTCAATAAAGCTGTTATAGCCGCTATACATTTAAAGTCGTCAATAAAGCAATATAGTTTATACGATATTAGAATGGCTATAGGTATAGGTGAAGAGACATATAATTCAGATCGTGTATCTGAAGCTAACGGGAAAGCTTATGTTTTTTCAGGAGAATGTTTTGAATCTCTAAAAAAACATACATTAGCTTTAAAATCGACTAAAAGTCAATTTGATTTGACGATTAATATCATGCTACAGCTTATATTAAAGACAGCAGACAAATGGACAAGCACACAAGCGCAGGTTGTAAAATATGCCATTGAAAATCAAAATAAAACCCAAAAACAACTGGCTGAATTATTGCAAAAATCTCAAAGTACAACTAGCGAAGCTTTGAATAGAGCAGGATTTGAAGAAATTTTAATGGTTAATGAATATTATAAAAACAATATTTATCAATTATGATAGAGTTAAGCTTAAAACTACTTATCGCTCATGTAATAGGTGATTTTGTATTTCAACCTAATTCATGGATTGAGCACAAAAAGATAAACACCTATAAATCCAAATATTTATATATTCATGGGTTTATTCATTTAGTTGCTAATTTAGTATTGCTTCAATTTAAAACAAAGTACTTAATACCAGTTGTTGTCATCGTATTAAGCCATATTATCATAGATTTATTTAAGTTTTATCTGGAGAAAAAAATCAACAGTAGATGGGCATTTTTAATCGATCAAGTTCTTCATTTATCCATATTATTCACGGTGGTTTATACAATTACTTCATTAGAGATCAACCTCAGTGTTTTTTATGCTAAAGAAGTTTTGCTCTTTACGCTTGCTTTACTGCTTTCCACATTTGTTTCTTCTATAGCTATGAAAGTAATAATGAGCAAATGGAAACTCAAAGAAGATTCTACAGAAGAATCGCTGGTTAAGGCCGGTAAATATATTGGGGTCCTGGAAAGATTGCTTGTTTTTGGATTTATTGTTTTAAATCACTGGAATATAATAGGTTGGTTAATTACAGCAAAATCAATATTTAGGTTTGGCGATTTAACCAGAGCAAAAGACAGAAAGCTAACGGAATATATCCTTATAGGAACACTGTTAAGCTTTGGTATGGCATCGCTTATGGGTTTTCTGTATGTTTATCTGGCTGATAAAATTTGATTTTCAAAAAAATATTGAAAGCATTTCAGTTTATTTAGCTGATAATTTCTAATTTTAATAAAATTAATTTTCATGAAATATTTGATGCTCATCTTAATCAGCTTGTTTTTTGTTCATCTTAAAGCTCAACCGCTTTTTGATGCCTATCAGAAAAAAGACTATGACAAGTTACGTGATTTACTTGAAAGCGGTGTAGACCCTAATCAAACAAAGGAATCTAATAGCGTTACACTTATGTTTGATGCAGCCTGGGACAATAACCTTAAAGTCGTCAAGTTGCTTCATAAGTATGGAGGCAATGTTGATTTACCTTCTGGTAATCACAACATAACACCCATGCTGCCTGCTTGCCAGCAAAATGCCTTTGATGTAATAAAATTCTTAGTTGAGCACGGCGCTAAAGTAAATCGTAAATTTAAAGCTGCCGGTAATCAAACCCCTATTAGATTTGCCTGTAAAACAGGTAATGTAGCTTTAGTTGATTTTCTTTTAAAAAACGGCGCTAACTTAGAAAGCAAACCAAATGATGCTATGACACCAATTATACAAGCTGCCAGAAGTGATCGTTATCAACTTGTGAAATTTCTTATAGATCAAGGTGCTAATGTAAACGCATACGCCAGAGATAAAGAATGCGCTTTAAATCAGGCTATTAAAAACAATAATTTTAAAATAGTAAAATTGCTTTTAGACCATGGAGCTGTTACTGATTACAAAGATAAAAACGACATGACCAGCTTTCAACTAGCCAAAAAATATGGAAACAGAAAATTAAAACGCTTAATTAGACGAGCGTCAAACTAAATAAAGTTAATATGAAAGTCATAATATTCCTTTTTATAGCATCAATAGCTTATCAATCTATCGCTCAAGACAATCACCAGTCTGAAGTTGAAGCTTTTCAGAAAAAAATGAATAAAAAATTTAAAAATCCAAAACAATCGCCATTACCTGAAAAAGAGATAGCTGATTTTAAAGGGTTGGACTATTTCCCTATTGATGAGCATTATAGCGTTTTTGCAAAATTTATCAGATATGATAATCCGGGAATCACTAAAATTAAAACATCAACTAAACGAATTGCCTATTATTACAAATATGCCAAATTAGAATTTACACTTGATAGTCAAACCCATCAACTTAATGTATATCAATCAAGCAAAAACTTCGACTCTAATAAGAAGAGGTTGTTTTTACTTTTTACAGATTTAACCAATGGTAAAGAAAGTTATGCTGGAGGAAGGTACATAAATTTGACTATTCCAGACGGAGACGAGATCATTTTAGACTTCAATAAATCTTATAATCCATATTGTGCCTATAATTACAACTACTCTTGCCCAATTCCGCCAGCAGAAAACCATTTAGAAGTTTCTATAAAAGCCGGGGTAAAAAAAGCACCCAAACATTAGTGTTAACAACCTATTTTACTTTAATCATTTTAATGGAATGCTTATTGTTTTCATCAACATGAAGCTTGATTAAATGATAGGGATGAGGCAATAGAAATTCTACAACCTCAGGCCATTCAATAAAGCACCAACTTTCTTCATCTGCGAGATAATCCTCAAATCCTATGTCAAGCGCTTCCTCATAAGTGTTTAAACGGTATAAATCGCAATGATAAACCCGTTGTTCATTATTTTCATAAACATTAATCAGGGAGAACGATGGACTACTGCCTTGATTTTCTATGCCTATAGCATTGATCATAGCTTTGATTAATGTTGTTTTGCCGGCACCTAAATCTCCCTCAAAAGCAAATAGGTTTATTTCAGAAGCTTTAATGATCTCATCAGCGACCTCATTTATCTCAGCAAGTTCATAAGTTTTGTTCAACATTTATTTAGGATTATAAACACAAAACGGAATGATCATTTCCTCAAGCGATATACCACCGTGTTGATAGGTGTTTTTATAATAATTGACATAGTAATTGTAATTATTAGGATAGGCCAGGAAATAATCATTTTTAGCAAAAATAAAAGAACTACTCATATTAATAGAAGGTAAATGCGCATCAGCAGGATTTTTTATAGCCATTACTTCTTTATTGTTATAACTTAAGCTCTTACCGGTTTTATAACGCAGGTTGAGGCTGGTTTCCCTGTCGCCTTTTACCTGTGTAGGATTTTTTACATTAATGGTACCATGGTCTGTAGTTAACATTAATTTACAGTTCATACTTTTAGCTTCTTTAATCAAATTAAGCAAAGGGGAGTTATTAAACCAGCTGGCGGTTAATGATCTATAGGATTTATCATCTGCTGCTAATTCTTTAATTACTTTCATGTCTGTTTTAGCATGAGATAGCATATCTACAAAGTTGTATACAACTACAATTAAATCTCTATGTTTTTCCTGATTTATGGTTTGAGCTAATTTATTACCCTGATCATGATTGGTAATTTTGTAATAGCTAAAATCTATAGGTTTACCTAATCTTTTTAATTGTTGCGCCAGAAACTTGGCTTCATATTGATTTTTTCCGCCTTCATCCGTATCATTTAGCCATATATCAGGAAACAATTTTTCCATATCTAAAGGCATTAAACCTGAAAAGATGGCATTTCTGGCATATTGAGTAGCGGTAGGTAGTATACTGTAATAGGCGCTTTCTTCCTCTTTCTGATAGATTGATTTGATTTTTGGCTCTATCATTCTCAGTTGATCATAACGTAAATTATCTATCACGACTAAAAGCGTTGGCCCGTCATCATTTAAATGATTGAACACCTTCTTTCTTAGCAAGGTGTGAGATAACGTAGGAGCGTCATCACTTTTACCAAACCAGTTCAGGTAATGATTACTTATAAATTTAAAAAAAGAATTGTTAGCTTCATCTTTTTGGTTGTTTAGAATTTGGGTCATGCCTTCATCATCGGTTCCTTCTAATTCTAATTCCCAATGAATGATTTTTTTGTAAACATCTACCCAATCTTCATAGTCTTTGGCTTGTGAAATATCATCGCCTATTCGCATAAAGGCCTGTCTGTATTGGCTAGAAGTTTTTTCGCTTACTAACTTATTGTGATCCAGATTTTTCTTTAAACTCAACAACAGTTGATTAGGATTTACAGGCTTGATCAAATAATCAGCTATTTTGTTCCCTATAGCTTCTTCCATGATATATTCTTCTTCGCTTTTTGTTACCATGACTACTTTTATATCGGGCTTTAAGTTTTTAATTTCTGTAAGCGTTTCTAAGCCGCTTAAACCCGGCATATTTTCATCCAGAAAAATTAAATCATAATCATTTTCTTTAACATCATCTATAGCTTCTGCACCACTTTGGCAGGTTTCTATTGTATAATTTTTCTTTTCTAAGAATAATATATGGGGCTTAAGGAGATCTATTTCATCATCTACCCATAAAAGTTTAAATTTATTCATATTATCTTTGTTTTAAAAAGTTATTGAATTTTCAAAAAGGTTTAAAAATAATCAACGACCCAATTTACGGTTTTATTACCATTCCGGACCAACTTATTGCGCAAATTATAGACCACCCTTATTTTCAAAGGCTTAGGCGGATTACGCAAATGGGGTGTGC
>JAVLBJ010000032.1:5657-21398 GCA_031581455.1 Psychroflexus sp.
TTTCATTAAATCGCTCAATAATCAGTTTAACGGAGAGTTAGATCTGGCCATTCAACTATTTCAGGGCAAACATCAACGGCAATTTCTTAATCAATTGATCGCTGGTCAATTAGATATAGATCGATTGGATTACTTAAGACGTGATAGTTTTTATGCCGGTGTAGCAGAAGGTAATATCAATAGTGAAAGAATCATCAGCATGTTTGATGTGGTAGATAATGAACTGGTGATTGATGCCAAAGGGATTTATTCTATTGAGAACTTTCTAATTGCTAGAAGATTGATGTACTGGCAGGCTTATATGCATAAGACCTGTGTAAGTGCAGAAATCATGCTGCGCCATATTCTGCAGAGAGCATCAGAATTAAGTGACAGCCAATCTGACATTGCTACTGGTCATTTACAGAAGTTTTTAACACTACAAAGCGATCCGCTAAACGACCAACAATTATTTATAGATTTTGGCCAGTTAGATGATGTTGATGTCCTTTATCATGTAAAGCAATGGGCTAAACATGATGATCAGGTTATAAGTTTACTGTGTAATTGGTTTCTGAATAGAAAATTACTCAAAATAAAAATCAACGATGATAATCAACCACCGGACTTTTTAGAAGAAGTTCAAAATGAATTTATGAAGCAGAAAAATTTGTCTCAACAAGAAGCTGGCTATTTTATTACTCAGGGTGTACTCACAAACACAGCGTATAATTCTGATTATCAGCCTATAAAAATACTTCAAAAAGACGGCAGCCTCAAAGATGTGGCAGAGGCGTCAGATCAACTTAATCTAAAGGCGCTTGCTAAACCGGTTACTAAATATTATTATTGTTATCCAAAAAGTTATTAATTAAGGATTTTTTCTATTTTTGCCTTGATGAAATTTAAAGCAGATCATATTGCCTCTCTATTAAATGGTAGCATTCATGGCGATTCTGATGTTGTGGTAGATAAACTATCTAAAATAGAGGAAGGCGAAAAAGGCTCGCTAACATTTTTAGCGAATAGCAAATACAAGCCTTACATTTATTCTACAAAAGCCAGCATTTGTATAGTTAGCAACGATTTTGAACCTGAAGAAACTATTGAGACTACCCTTATAAAAGTGGACGATCCCTATGAAGCTTTTTCAAAACTGCTTGAGTATTATAACCAGGTAAAATTAAATAAGTCAGGTATAGAAAACCCCTGTACTATTTCAGAATCAGCAAGACTTGGAAAGAATATTTATGTAGGCGCTTATGTTTATATTGGTGAGAATGTTACCATAGGTGATGATGTTAAAATATATCCACACTCTTTTATAGGTGATAATGTGAGTATAGGTGATCATGTTCAAATATTTCCGGGAAGTAAAATTTATTCTGAGACAGCAATAGGAAACCATTGTACTATTCATGCACAAGCGGTTTTAGGCGCTGATGGATTTGGTTTTTCTCCAGGTCAGGACGGTAATTATAACAAAGTGCCGCAAATAGGTAATGTAATTATTGAAGATCACGTAGACATAGGTGCCGCAACGACAATTGACAGGGCAACATTAGGGTCGACTATCGTTAGAAAAGGGGCAAAATTAGACAACCAGATACAGGTTGCTCATAACGTAGAAATTGGCGAAAACACAGCAATAGCGGCTCAAACCGGCATAGCTGGATCATCTAAGATTGGCAAAAACTGCCTGATAGGCGGTCAGGTAGGTGTTGCAGGACACATAAAGATAGGCGATCGCGTAAAGGTACAAGCACAAACAGGAATAGGTAGGAATGTAAAAGACGATGAAGTAATACAGGGCTCTCCGGCCATAGATTATAATGATTACAATAAATCATACGTTATTTTTAGAAACTTACCTAAACTCGCCAAAACAATAAACGATTTAGAAAAAAAACAATAAATACATGACAAAAAACCTCAAAAATCAAAAAACGATAAGCCAGGAGGTTTGCTTAGAAGGTGTGGGGCTTCATACCGGGAAAAACGTGAAAATGTGCTTTAAACCGGCTGAGCCAAATAATGGTTTTACTTTTAAAAGAGTCGACCTTGAAGGTAGCCCTGTCATTCCAGCTCAAGCTTATTTAGTCACCAGCACTTCCAGAGGAACAAGCATAGAAAAAAATGGCGTAGCTATTCATACTACTGAACATGTTTTAGCCGCCTGTGTAGGACTTGACCTGGATAATATCATGATAGAGCTTAACGAAGCTGAACCACCTATTCTCGATGGATCATCTAAGTTTTTTTATCAGGCATTGGAAAAAGCCGGTGTTAAAGAACAAGCGGCAAAAAGAGAAGAGTTTATAGTTGAAGATGTGATCTCTTTTTCAGATGAAGCAACCGGATCAGAGATATTAGTTATGCCGTCTAATGAATATAAAGTTACCACCATGGTAGACTTTGGCACGAAAGTTTTAGGTACACAAAACGCGTCAATTTCATCTATATCAGAGTTTAAAAATGAAATTGCTAATGCCAGAACTTTTAGTTTTCTTCATGAAATAGAGGAGCTTTTAGAAAAAGGCCTGATTAGAGGTGGCGATTTAAATAATGCGATAGTTTATGTAGATAAAGAGTTATCTCCAGAAACCACAGATCGACTTAAAAAGGCATTTAATAAAGATGATATCTCTATCAAATCTAATGGAATATTAGATAATCTTACACTTCATTATCCTAATGAAGCCGCAAGACATAAACTATTAGATGTCATTGGTGATTTAGCGCTTGTAGGTACAAAAATCAGAGGAAAGGTAATAGCTAATAAACCAGGTCATACGGTTAATACCAAGTTTGCAAAAAAACTAGCCAAAGTTATTAAAGCAGAAAAAAGGAATAAAGTGCCTAAGGTAGATTTAAATCAACCGCCTTTATATGACACGACTAAAATAATGGAGATTTTACCACACAGATCACCATTTTTACTGGTAGACAAAATTTACAGTCTATCTGATCATGACGTAGTTGGTATTAAAAATGTCACCATGAACGAATACTTTTTTCAAGGTCATTTCCCATCAAAACCTGTCATGCCGGGTGTGCTTCAAGTTGAAGCTATGGCTCAAACTGGTGGTATTCTTGCATTAAGTTCAGTAGATGATCCTGAAAATTACCTAACCTATTTCATGAAGATGAATAATGTTAAATTCAAACGTCAGGTAGTTCCTGGTGATACGCTTATTTTTAAACTAGAGCTTTTATCACCTATAAGACGCGGCATTTGTCATATGCAGGCTTATGCTTATGCGAATGAGCAATTGGCTTGCGAGGCAGAATTAATGGCGCAATTATCCAAAATAAAAAATTAGTATGAATCAACCTTTAGCTTACGTTCATCCAGGCGCTAAAATCGCCAAAAATGTTGTTATAGAACCATTTACAACGGTCCACAATAATGTACAAATAGGGCAGGGATCCTGGATTGGTTCTAATGTAACCATCATGGAAGGTGCTCGTATAGGCAAAAATGTAAGTATTTTCCCCGGTGCTGTTATTTCAGCCATTCCACAGGATAAAAAGTTTGATGATGAAGATACAACCACGGTTATAGGTGATAATACAACTATACGTGAATGTGTTACCATTAATAGAGGAACAAAAGACCGTGATAAAACAGTTATTGGTAAAGACTGTTGGATAATGGCCTATAGCCATATTGCTCATGATTGTATTGTAGGTGACAACTGCATATTTTCTAACAACAGCACATTAGCTGGTCATATCACCGTTGGTGAACATGTAGTTCTAGCCGGGATGACTGCCGTACAACAGTTTTGCAGCATTGGTAAACACGCCTTTATTACCGGTGGTTCCTTAGTGAGAAAAGATGTGCCGCCCTACGTTAAAGCAGCCAGAGAGCCATTATCTTATGTAGGTATAAATTCCATCGGACTTAGACGACGTGGTTTTAGCACAGAAAAAATCCGGGAGGTACAAAATATTTATAGAATTTTATACCAGAGAAATTATAACAATTCTCAGGCCGTAGCTATTATTGAAGCAGAAATGGAAGCTACACCCGAAAGAGATGAAATTTTAGAATTTATAAAAGGTTCCCAGCGCGGAATTATGAAAGGATATTTTACAACTTAAATATATGGCAACAACAAGTGATATTAGAAAAGGATTATGTATTAGATATAACCATGATATTTACAAAATCATTGAGTTTTTACATGTTAAACCCGGAAAAGGTCCTGCTTTTGTAAGGACCAAATTAAAAAGCGTAACTACCGGAAAAGTTGTCGAAAATACATTTCCAGCTGGACACAAAATTGATGAAGTTCGCGTGGAATCCCATAAGTATCAATTCCTTTATGAAGATGGCGAATTTTTTCACTTTATGCATACAGATGATTATACCCAAATAAGATTAACTGAAAATTCGTTAGATCAACCTAAATTACTCAAAGAAGGCGAAGTTGTTACAGTACTGATTAATACTGAAGATGATTCACCTGTTTCAGTTGAAATGCCACCAAATGTAACTTTAGAAGTAACCCAAACAGAGCCGGGCGTTAAAGGTAATACCGCCACTAACGCCACTAAACCGGCCACTCTGCAGACCGGTGCTCAAGTCAATGTACCTTTGTTTATCAATGAAGGTGACTTAGTAAAAGTTGATACAGACAATGGCAGCTACAAAGAACGTGTCAAAGAATAGCTACCCATGAAATTTAATCAAACCCAAAATCTTGCTGATATTGCTGATATCATAGGGTGTAAATACGTGGGTCATGCTGATTTTCCCGTAAAAGGGATGAATGAGATACATGTAGTAGACCCCGGTGACATTGTTTTTGTAGATCATCCTAAATATTATGAGAAAGCTTTAAATTCTAAAGCTAGTGTCATTTTGATCAACAAAGAAGTAAAATGTCCCGAAGGTAAGGCACTATTGATTTCTGATAAACCCTTTGATGATTTTAATAAGATAGGGGATCACTTTTATAAATTAGCGCCGGCTCATCAACTAATAAACCCAAGTGCTAATATAGATGGCTCGTCTCACATAGAACCTAATGTTTTAATAGATAAAGATGTTGAAATAGGTAAAAACTGTTGGATTCAATCAAATGTTGTGTTGCGAGGTGAGATAAAGATTGGAGATAATGTTCTTATTCAATCCGGTGCTGTTTTAGGGGGTAATGCATTTTATTACAAGAAAAAACCTACCGGATATGATCCGCTGAAATCTACCGGATCTATCGTTATAGAAGATCATGTAGAAATTGGGCCTAATACCACCATCGATCGGGGCGTTAGCGGGGAAACATTAATAGGTAAGGGTAGTAAAATTGATAATTTAGTACAAATAGGACACGATACCAAAATAGGTAAAAATTGTTTAATCGCTGCACAAGCCGGTATTGCCGGTTGTGTTATAGTTGAAGATGATGTTACGATTTGGGGTCAGGTAGGTATAGCCAGTGGCGTAACTATTGGTGAAAAGGTAACAATATTAGCCTGTTCAGGCGTAAGTAAATCTTTAGCGAGCAATGCCACCTACTTTGGTGTGCCGGCTGGAAATATCAGAACAAAATATAAAGAATTAGCTTCATTAGCGAGGCTACCAGAATTTATAAAAAAATTTCAAAAAAAGAATTAATGGACAATAAAGCAATAGTCAAAGCCTTTTTTAGCTCTGATTATTATAAAAACAAAGCCACATTTGAAAGCTATGTTCACCCGGATGTAGAAATCAACTGGAATAGCAGTAAAGGTTTTATTCAATTTGATTATGATTCATTTCTTGAAATGGTTCAAAAAATGGGTAAATCTTTTAGGCAAATGACGCCTGAAATATCCCATTGTTTTCAAGAAGACGATAAGGTTTGCATTAGGTTTTCCTATCTGGTAGATAGTGTTGAAACAGAGGATTATTTCTCATTAGCAGATTTTATCTGTATTTGGGAATTAAAAGACAACCTCTTATATAAAGGTTATTTTATGAGTCAGGCTGCTGATGAAGAATCGGAAAATTTCTCAACATTTATCAATCTATAAGCAGTTCTCTGCTTTCTTAGTTCAACTTAAAAACTTACTTTTGCCTAAATTAAATTTAATCACATGAGTGTTTTAGTCAATAAAGATTCAAAAATAATTGTACAGGGTTTTACAGGGAGTGAAGGCTCTTTTCATGCAGAACAAATGATCAATTACGGAACACCTGTTGTAGGAGGTGTAACACCTGGTAAAGGTGGTACAACTCATCTGGGTAAACCTGTTTTTAACACTGTTGATCAAGCTGTAAAAGAGGTTGCTGCTGATACCAGTATCATATTTGTACCTCCTGCTTTTGCCGCTGACGCCATTATGGAAGCCGCTGACGCCGGAATTAAAGTCATCATCACCATTACGGAAGGCATTCCTGTTAAAGATATGATTAAAGCACTTAATTTTATAAAAAACAAAGATTGCCGATTAATCGGTCCTAATTGCCCGGGCGTTATTACGCCTGAAGAAGCTAAAGTAGGTATTATGCCGGGTTTTGTCTTTAAAAAAGGAAAAGTTGGCTTAGTTTCAAAATCTGGAACGTTAACTTATGAAGCAGCTGATCAGGTAGTTAAACAAGGATTGGGTATTTCTACAGCTATAGGTATAGGTGGCGACCCGTTAATTGGTACCAGTACTAAAGAAGCTATTGAATTACTTGTTAATGATGAAGATACAGACTGTGTAGTTATGATTGGAGAAATAGGCGGGCAATTAGAACCTGATGCTGCTAAATGGTATAAAGCAAGCGGAAGTAAAAAACCCGTTGTAGGTTTCATAGCTGGCGAAACTGCACCTGCCGGAAGAACCATGGGTCACGCCGGAGCTATCGTAGGTGGAAGCGACGACACTGCTCAAGCCAAGAAGTCCATTATGAAAGATAGCGGCATACACGTTGTTGATTCACCGGCAGAAATCGGAAAAAAAGTAGCTGAGGTAATGTCTGTAAATTCATAAATCCTTATTACATGAGTTTATTAAAAGATAAAAACGTATTGATTACCGGCGGTAGCCGTGGCATAGGCAAAGGAATTGTTGAGGTTTTAGCTGAACACGGAGCTCAGGTGGGATTCACCTACCATTCCTCTCAACAGCCGGCTGACGAGCTCGTTGAAAAACTTGAACAAAATGGCACCAAAGCAAAAGCCTATCAATCTGATGCTTCTGATTTTAATCAAGCTGAAAAGCTGGTTAAAGATTTTGTAGAAGATTTTGGCTCTATAGATGTACTTATCAATAACGCCGGAATCACTAAAGATAATCTTCTCATGCGCATGAATGAAGATGATTTTAATGCGGTGATCCAAACCAATTTGAACTCTGTCTTTAATCTCACCAAAGCCTCTTTGCGACCCTTCTTAAAACAACGCTCTGGAAGTATCATTAATATTAGCTCTGTTGTAGGTCTTAAGGGAAATCCCGGACAGGCTAACTACGCCGCTTCAAAGTCTGGGATTATTGGTTTTACTAAATCTGTCGCATTGGAGTTAGGTTCTCGGAGTGTACGCGCTAATGTTGTTGCGCCAGGATTTATCGAAACTGAAATGACTGATAAATTAGATGAAAAAACAGTACAGACCTGGAGAGACGCCATTCCGCTTAAACGTGGTGGAACTCCTGAAGATGTGGCTAATACCTGCCTTTATCTGGCAAGTGACCTGAGTTCTTATGTAACAGGTCAGGTTTTACAAGTTGACGGTGGTATGCTTACCTAATTAAATATTATGACAAACCTTGATATTCTACTTCTTGTGATTATCACAGGTTTATCTATTGGTATAGCAATATTTCAGTACCGTGAAAACCTAAAAAAGAAGGAAAAGACTACCTACCTATTTATTACACTTAGAAGTTTTATTCTTATACTAATTGGCTTACTTTTACTCGATTTAGCCGTTACATCTTCAACGACTAAAATCATTAAACCTCAATTAGCCGTCTTAGTCGATAATTCTTCATCTATTAAAGAAAAGGTAGATGTGAAAAACATTAAAAACGATGTTAACTCATTACAAACTGATCAGGCTTTAAATGATCGTTTTTCTATTAATACTTATCAGTTTGGAGATCAGTTTAAAACTTTAGATTCGCTTGGTTTAAATGATCAAAAAACCGATGTTTATAAAGGCTTATCAACGCTAAATTCAATTTATAAAAATGATCAATATGCCGTAATTTTAATGTCTGATGGGCATCAAAATTACGGACAGGATTTTGCGTATTATGCCAACAATCAATCGATGAATATCTTCCCGGTAGCGCTGGGCGATACCACAGCTTATCAGGATTTGAAAATCAATAGAATTAATGTAAATTATTACTCTTATCTGGGTAATAAATTCCCGGTTGAAATTTTAGTGAACTATGATGGTCAAGAAGAGATCAAAACCAGATTACGCATTTCAAATGGGAATCAAACGCTTTTTTCTAAAGCCTTAACCTTAAGTAAAAATAAAAAGTCAGTAATTGTAAATACAAAAATACAATCAGAACTATCAGGTTTGCAGAGCTATAAGGTATCGCTCTCACCTATTACTGATGAAAAAAATACAGATAACAACAAAACTTCATTTCAAATAGATATTATAGATGATCAGACTAAAATTTTACTGCTAACATCAATCATTCATCCTGATTTAGGAGGCATCAAAAAATCTATTGAAACCAATCAACAGCGGCAGGTTATCATTAAAACAGCAGATGAATTTGATGGTAAATTTGATGATTATCAATCTGTGATATTATATCAACCGCAAGCTTCTTTTAATCGCTATATAAATCAACTGAAAAAGAAAAATGCCAGCTTATTTATCATAGGAGGTACTAAAACAGATTATAGATTTCTTAATCAAAAATTTCCATTTTTAAACAAAACAATCAATCAAGCTACAGAAAATTATCAAGGCGTTTACAATTCGGAATTCCAAAAATTTCAATTTGATGATCTAGGTTTTGATGATTTTCCGCCTCTTGAGAATGAATTTGGTGAAGTAGAAATATCAGGTGATTATTCCACCTTATTATATCAATCCATAGATGGTATACCTACAAAAAACCCTTTATTATTTGAGAAATCTACTGGAGATAAGCGCTATGTATTTTTATTAGGTGAAGGCGTTTGGAAATGGAGGAGTGCGACGCTTACAAAGCGTAAAACTTTCCGGCCATTTGATAAATTTTTAGACAAAATTATACAATACTTAAATGTAGATGATAAGGCAAGATTAGAGGTTGAAGCAGAAAAACTCTACAAATCCGGATTTGATAATCAAATAATTGCCCGTTATTATGATGCCAATTACCAATTTGATCCAAGAGCAGAATTGAATATCCAAATCATAGACTCTACAGGAGCTAAACAGACTTATGATATGCCTTTGATTAATAATCAATACAATTTTGATGTTAATACTTTAGATAGTGGCATTTACAATTTTAAAGTCAGTGTTGAGAATCAACCTTATGACAGCAAAGGAAGGTTTCGCATAATGGAATTTTCCTTAGAAAACAATCAGTATGGAGCAAATTTAGATAAATTAAAATCAGTATCAAATGATGAAAAAATTTATACATCAGCATCATTAGAAGACTTAAAAGAAGCGCTTCTCGAAAATGAAAAGTTTCAACCTATCCAAAAATCTACCCAAAATAAAAAATCTTTAATCAATTGGTATTATTTATTAGTTTTATTAATCGTATTTTTGGGATTAGAATGGTTGTTAAGAAAATACAACGGTTTAATATAAAAATTAAATACTATGAATAAATTACCCAAAATAGCAATACCTGTTATCATTGTCGTCATTATTTTAATTATAGTGATCTCAAAAACAGCAGTAAACATCAGTTCAGGTGAACGAGGCGTTCTCTTTGAAAGATTTGGTGGCGGTGTAGTTACTGACGAACCAGCCCTGGCAGAAGGATTCCATATTATTATGCCCTGGAACGATGTTTTTGTTTATGAAGTAAGACAGCAAACTTTAAATGAAAAATTAAAAGTACTATCCTCTAACGGTTTGGATATTCGTTTAGATGCTTCTGTATGGTTTGCTCCAGAACCAGAAACACTTGGTAAACTCCACCAGGATAAAGGAGAAGCTTATGTTGACAGATTGATCCGTCCGTCCATACGTTCAGCTACGCGTGCTGTCATCGGAAGATATACGCCCGAAGAACTATATGCCAGTAAAAGAGAATCCATTCAAAATGAGATCCTTTCTGAAGCTAATGAGCTTCTAGACGATCAATTCATCGACGTAAGAAGAGTTCTAGTTAGAGATGTTACGCTTCCTGAAAAGATCAAACAAGCTATTGAACGTAAACTAAGTCAGGAACAAGAGTCATTAGAATATGAGTTTAGATTGGCCAAAGCTGAAAAAGAAGCGGAACGTCAGCGAATTGAAGCAGAAGGTAAAGCAACAGCTAATGAAATACTTAGTGCTTCATTAACCAATAAAATATTAAAGGAAAAAGGGATTGAAGCTACGAGGAAATTAGCTGAATCTGATAACGCTAAAACGGTGGTTATAGGTTCAGGTGAAGGCGGATTACCAATAATTTTAGGAAATAATTAATTGAATAAACTTTAAATTAAATTCTTAAAATTTATTTTTGCAATATGAATTTTAATCATTGGCATCATCATACTTATTTGACTTCAAACGAGGATTGATGATGTTATTATAACAATAGTATCAACCCGTTTGAAAATTTCAAGCGGGTTTTTTAATTGAAAAATGTATGACCGAGAAACTAAAAATAGCGATCCAGAAATCAGGTAGACTGCATGAGGATTCCATTGCCTTACTTAAAGAATGTGGACTCAAGATCAACAACGGGAAAGAGCAACTCAAAGTAGAATCCAGCAATTTTCCGCTTGAACTCCTGTATTTAAGGAATTCTGATATCCCACAATATCTGGAAGACGGCGTGGCCGATATCGCTATAGTAGGTGAGAATCTTTTACACGAAAAATCGCCGCATCTACCGGTCATTGAAAGATTAGGTTTCTCTAAATGCCGCGTATCGATAGCTGTACCAAAATCACTTGATCTAAAAGAAATAGCTGAGCTTAATGGTAAAAAGATAGCCACTTCTTATCCGGAAACGCTAAGGAAATATTTGGAAGACAATAAAATTGAGGCAGAAACACATTTGATCAATGGTTCCGTGGAGATCGCGCCAAATATCGGTCTGGCGGATGCGATATGTGATATCGTTTCCAGTGGAAGTACGCTTTTTAAGAACAATCTTAAAGAGGTAGATACCATCCTTAAAAGCGAGGCCGTTTTAGTGTCTGCAAAAAATTTATCGGCTGAAAAGCAAAGTATCCTAGATAAACTTAGCTTTAGAATAAGATCCGTCCTGAACGCAAAGGATTTTAGATATTTACTGTTGAACGCACCCAATGATAAAATTAAAGCCATCTCTTCCGCTTTACCGGGAATGAAGAGTCCAACGGTAATGCCTTTGGCTGAAGAAGGATGGAGTTCCTTACATACGGTTATCTCACAAGAGCGTTTCTGGGAAGTGATCGATGAGCTAAAAAACAAAGGTGCAGAAGGTATTTTAATTTGTCCAATCGAAAAAATGGTGAACTGATGAAAATAGAAAACAATCCGCCTAAAAATCAATGGGAAAATCTTTTAAGGCGCCCGCAAACAACAGTTGATGATCTGGAACAAACGGTTGATGATATCTTTGATCAAATACAACAGCGTGGTGATCAGGCGGTAAGAAAATACACCGAACTTTTTGATGGCGTACAGCTAGATGATCTATCCGTAGATGAAGAAGCTATCCGTTCTGCTGAAAATAACCTATCAAATGAGCTTCGTTCAGCCATCGATCTGGCTTATGATAACATCAAAACATTTCATCAAGCGCAAAAAAGGAATGGTATCAGCGTTGAGACAATGCCAGGCATTGAATGTAAGATGGAGGTCCGCCCGATCGAGAGAGTAGGATTATACATTCCAGGTGGAACAGCACCGCTATTTTCCAGTGTCCTGATGCTTGCCATTCCGGCTCAACTTGCCGGTTGTCATGAGATCGTGCTTTGTACACCACCAAATCAGGAGAAAAAAGTACATCCGGCGATGCTTTACGCAGCTAAAAAATGCGGAGTGGATAAAATATTCAAACTTGGCGGCATTCAGGCCGTTGGTGCGATGACATTCGGGACGGAAAGTGTGCCGAAAGTCTATAAGATATTAGGACCCGGCAACCGATTCGTAACAGCAGCCAAGCAACGTGCGACCAAATACGGTGTTTCCATCGATATGCCGGCCGGACCATCTGAATTGATGCTCGCCATAGATGATTCTGCAAATGCAAGTTATGTGGCTGCTGATGCCTTGAGCCAGGCTGAACACGGCGTAGATTCACAGATCGTTATCGTATCTAAAAATAAGGATTTACTTGAGAAAGTTGATCGCGAGATCCAGCAACAAATACAAGAGCTACCCAGAAAAGACATTGCACAAAAAGCGATAGAAAATTCGGTCCTTATCGTTTTAGAGAAGCAGCAAGCCATATTGGAATTGATCAATGCTTATGCACCGGAACACTTGATCATTGCCACAAGATTCAATGAGTTCCTTGAGGAAAATATAATCAACGCCGGCTCTGTTTTCATAGGAAATCTTGCCGCTGAGAGCATTGGTGATTACGCATCAGGTACGAACCATACGCTACCGACCAATGGTTTTGCACGACAATACAGCGGCGTGAACATCTCCAGTTTTCAGAAGAGCATCACCTTTCAGAAGATCGATCAGCAAGGATTGCAAAATATCGGTAAAGCTGTAGAGCAAATGGCAGAAGCAGAAGATCTCCTGGCACATAAGAAGGCGGTTTCAATGAGATTAAAAGATCTGGATAACAATGGATGATATCAATATCGACAAACTGGTCAATCCTTTCGTGAAAAAGTTGAAAAGCTATTCATCCGCTCGTGATGAATTTTCCAGTAATGACGATGCGTACATATTCCTGGATGCCAATGAAAATCCGTTCGCGTCTGATTTTAATCGATATCCGGATCCGCATCATCACGAATTGCGACATAAGATCGCACAACTAAAAGGAGTTGATAAAGACCAACTACTGCTGGGAAATGGAAGCGATGAAGTGATCGACCTTTTGATGCGTACGTTTTGCAGATCAGGTCAGGATGAAATGATCAGCATCACACCAACTTACGGCATGTACGAGGTCGCTGCTGATATCAATCAGGTTAAATTGACCAAGGTAGCCTTAACCAATGATTTCCAGCCGGATACACATCAAATCCTTTCTGCTGTCAATGATCATACGAAGATCATCTTTTTATGTTCGCCCAATAATCCTACGGGCAATAGTTTAGAACCCGCACGAATACTAGAATTGCTGGAGAAGTTCAATGGATTGGTCGTTCTTGACGAAGCTTATGTTGATTTTTCCATACAACCTTCCATGGTCAATCTATTAGATGAACACCAAAATTTAGTTTTGATGCAGACCTTTTCTAAAGCTTACGGATTGGCCGGCCTACGCTTAGGGATGTTGATCGCTCAACAACCTATCATTCAATATATCAGCAAATTAAAACCACCCTATAACGTTAATCGGTTTACGCAAGATAAAGCTTTAGAAGTATTGAACGATCCAAAACCGGTCAAAGAGCAGATCGATATCATTTATAAGGAAAAGTTGATGCTGGAAGCAGAATTGCCGCATATCAACTGGATAGAAAAATGCCATCCATCTGATGCCAATTTCATTTTGGTGAAAGTGGATGATGCTACAAAACGCTATCAGCAGCTCATCGACAATAAGATCGTGGTCAGGGATCGTTCCCATTTACCTAAATGCCAAAATTGTTTACGCATAAGTATAGGTACGCCCGCCGAAAATCAACATTTACTAAGCACTTTACAAAAATTAGAAAACGCATGAAAAAAGCACTTTTCATCGATCGCGACGGCACTTTGATCCGCGAGCCGAAAGACGAACAGATCGATAGCTTTGAGAAATTAGAATTCTATCCTGAAGTATTCCACTATTTGAGAAAGATCTATCAGGAAGGCGAATTCGAGTTGATCATGGTAACCAATCAAGACGGCCTGGGAACGGCCGAATATCCGCAGGCGACCTTTGATAAGATACAAACCCTGATCATCCGATCCTTTGAGAACGAAGGTGTCCACTTTAAGGAAGTGATCGTTGATGATAGTTTTGCTGATGATGATTCGCCGGACCGTAAACCCAATATCGGTAGGATGAAGCATTTTCTCAACGGTGATTATGATATGAAGAACAGCTTTGTGATCGGCGACCGATTAACGGATGTCAAGTTTGCTGAAAATCTTGGCTGTCAGGCAATTTTCATAGATAATCAAACCCATTTAGGCATTGATGAATTAGCCGATACCGACCAATTAAGAAGAAAAGCAGCTAAAACAACTGACAACTGGAAAAGCGTTTATGAGTTCTTAAAAGCAGGTGATCGGAAGACAACAATAGTGCGAAATACAGATGAAACGGATATCGAGCTTCAAGTAAACTTAGATGGCAATGGGAACTATCAAATCGATACCGGAATCGGTTTTTTTGATCACATGTTAGCGCAATTAGCTAAACACGCACAGATCGACCTGGATATCCACGTAAAGGGTGATCTTGAAGTCGATGAACATCATACCATAGAAGATACAGCTATCGCTTTGGGCGATGCTTTTCACGAGCTGTTAAAAGACAAGAAAGGATTGCAACGCTACGGATTCCTATTACCCATGGATGAAAGTTTAGCGCAGGTAGCGATAGACTTTGGCAACCGATTCCATTTTGATTGGCAAGCGGCGTTCAAAAGAGAAAAGATCGGCGATATGCCGTGTGAGCTTTTTGATCATTTCTTTAAAAGCTTTGCTGAGCAAGCCAAGGCTACCTTACATATCAAAGTAAGCGGTCAAAACGAACATCATAAGATCGAAGCGATATTCAAGGCCTTTGCCCATGCGGTAAAAATGGCCATTCAACGCAACGTGGATGATGAAAATCTACCCACGACCAAAGGACTGCTTTAATGGACATACAGATCATTGATTATGGTGCCGGCAATATCCAAAGTATAAAGAACGCCCTGGAAAAATTAGGCTTTGAAGCAGGTTTGACCACCGATGAAACCCAACTGCAACAAGCCGATCGTGTCATCTTTCCGGGCGTTGGACACGCAAAAGCAGCGATGGAGCTTCTCCATCAACATCAAATGGTAGAGGTCATTCCGCGATTAAAGCAGCCTGTTTTAGGGATCTGCCTTGGTATGCAATTGATGTGCGCATCCACGGAAGAAGGTGACACAAAAGGATTAGGTATCTTTGATGTCAAAGTAAAGCGTTTTGGCAAAGACCTGAAAGTGCCGCAAATAGGTTGGAACAAAGCGCATTTTAATGATGATGCCTTATTTAAAGGCATTTCCGCTCAAGAATGGATGTATTTTGTACACAGCTTTTATGTGCCCGAAAACAAATACCAGATAGCAACGGCTGATTACGGGTTGAGCTATGCATCGGCGATGAAGAAAGCGAACTTTTATGCCGTGCAATTCCATCCGGAGAAAAGCCATAATCATGGTTTAAAGTTGTTAAAGAATTTTTTAACGGAAGATTTTTAAATCTAAAAGAATTGTTTTTATTCCGGATTTAATATTTCACGTTAAGAAAACTCTTCCGATAATTTAAAATCAGCTCTGTAATATCTTCATAATTACAGCCT
>JAVLBJ010000033.1:0-21369 GCA_031581455.1 Psychroflexus sp.
TTAAAATATCATAAATTTTAATCTTTGTAACATATCATTTAAAAAACTTAACAGTTCTATAAAAAAGTTTGTAAATGATCAGTAAAATAAAAATATTCTAATAATTAGACTATTTATTAGTTCAACTATAGACAAATATTAAATAGTGTTATGTAAATATCATTTTCTTAAAACATAGGAATCTTAATAGATTTATACTGCGGTTATTCAATTATTTATTTTAAGTTTGCTTAAACAATTTTTAAAAAACTAAAACACCCAACAATTATAAAACTTCTGTTTATGAATAAAATATTCGTATTTATTTTTTTTATACTAACCTTTTGTTCAAATGCTCAAAAAGACGATATTAACAAAAAATTCTATTTTAATTTTGGTGTTAACATGATAGATAATAATGGAGATAGGGATCCCACATCAATCTTGGGTGAATTTGATGATGTTGCTTTATCCAACCCAATTATTTTTGGAATTAATTATGGAGTAAGTAATGATTTTGAAATTTATTTCAATGCAAGTCTTAACAAATTT
Source organism: Psychroflexus sp. (assembly GCA_031581455.1). GTDB lineage: Bacteria > Bacteroidota > Bacteroidia > Flavobacteriales > Flavobacteriaceae > Psychroflexus. The sequence goes on from JAVLBJ010000033.1 coordinate 532, forward strand.
AAAGAAGGTCAATCTATAGATGGTGTTCAAATAAATGATGATAAGTCTTACACATCATTTGATTCTGGCTTGCGATTTTATCCTTACACCCTTGAAATAAATGGTATTGAAAGAATTGATCTTTACACACAAGCAGGAGTAGGAAGTTATAAGATAAGTGTCCCTCAGGTAACAGCTAATATTGGTTTTGGAACATTATTTAGGGTAGGTACTAAAACTAGCATTTTCTTTAATTCTGTCGCAAAATTTTCATTAGATAATCAAAACTTTCAATCTAATTTATTTCAACATTCATTGGGTGTTAGATTCCTTCTAAATAACTCCTATTGTAGCTGCAGACTATGATTTTTTTTACCATTAGCAATTTATCTTAATCCACGGTGAGTTGTAAATAATAGTTATTACTCCTAATTAATTTATCATTTGTAATACCTGTAAAATTTCTTAAATTAAGAAATATGTTCATGTAAATGCAATTAAATAAATGTCTAAGGTAAATTAAATTGTAGAATTGACGGTAGTTAATAGCACTTTCTTAAATAGGTAACACTTTTTTTAAATACTTAGCTGTTAGTGAGTTTTTGCAGGAGCTGACTTCCTCTGGAGTTCCTGAAGCTAATAGATGTCCGCCTTCTTCGCCACCTTCAACGCCGAGATCAATGATATGATCAGCCGACTTGATCAGGTCTAAGTTATGTTCTATGACTAAAACTGTATGTCCTTTCTCGATTAATGCTTCAAAAGAAGCTAATAATTTTTTGATATCATGAAAATGTAATCCTGTTGTAGGTTCATCAAAAATAAAAAGGGTTTTATGGCTTTGGGTGCCTTTAGATAGAAAAGAAGCTAATTTAATACGTTGAGCCTCACCTCCGGAGAGCGTTGAAGAACTCTGGCCTAAGGTTATATATCCCAATCCTACTTGTTGTAGCGGTTTGAGTTTTGTAACTAATTTATCCTGATCATGAGAATCAAAAAAATTAATCGCATCATCAAGTGTCATCGATAGAACATCTATTATGGTTTTACCATGAAATTTCACTTCCAGCACATGAGGTTTAAATCTATTGCCATTACATTCATCACAGGTTAAATGAACATCGGCCATAAATTGCATTTCTATGGTAACCTCGCCTTCTCCTTTGCATTTATCGCACCTGCCACCATCTACGTTAAAACTAAAATGTTTAGGTTGTAATTTAAGTTGTTTAGCTCTTTTTTGGTTTGACATTAACAGCCTTATCTCATCATAAGCCTTGATGTAGGTTACCGGATTAGATCGTGAAGATTTGCCTATAGGATTTTGATCTATGTATTCTACATGATTGATAAGGTCATAGTCGCCTTTAATTTTATCAAACTGACCTTCTTTTTTTGAATGATTTCCAGTTTTTTTAAGTGTTGCAGGATATATGATTTCTTTGACTAATGTGCTTTTACCACTACCTGAGACGCCAGTAATGCAGCTTAATATGCCTAAAGGGATTTTTACATCTATATTTTTAAGGTTGAATTGACGACAACCGGTAAATTCAATTTGCTTTTGATGTTTGCGTCTTTGTTGAGGAATCTCAATTTGCTGTTTACCATTTAAATAATCAGCTGTAAGAGAATTTTGCTGTAAGATATCATTAAAACGACCATCAGCAACAACTTCACCTCCTTGAGTACCGGCTTCAGGTCCTATATCTATAATCTGATCAGCTTCTCTCATAATGGCTTCATCATGTTCTACAACGATAACTGTATTGCCCAGATCGCGTAATCCTTTAAGAACTTTAATCAATCTTTCATTATCTCTGGCATGCAAGCCTATAGATGGCTCATCTAAAATATACATAGAACCTACCAGGCTACTTCCCAATGAAGTGGCAATATTGATACGTTGTGATTCGCCGCCGGATAGGGTATTAGACTTTCTGTTAAGTGTTAAATAATCTAAACCCAAATCCATTAAGTATTGAATCCTGGAGTTGATTTCAGTGATAAGTCGGCTGGCAACTGAAGCATCATTATCAGATAATTCTAAATTTTTAAAGAAAGGCGCTAGCTTTTTAATCGGCATTTCTACTAATTCGCTTATAGCATGATCATTGATTATCACATAACCAGCTTCTTTTCTGAGGCGTTTACCTTTACAATATTTACACTTGGTTTTGCCACGGTATCTAGATAACATAACCCGATTTTGTATTTTATAGGCTTTTTGACTAATCTTATCAAAAAACTCATCAATACCTGTAAAGTGTTCGTTACCCTCAAATAGCAAATCTTTTTCCTCTTCCGTTAACTGATAATAAGGTTTGTGAATAGGAAAATCAAAATGATGTGCATTTTTGATGAGTTGTTTTTCATACCATTGTAATTTCTCACCCTGCCATGGTGCAATTGCCCCTTCATAAACACTTAATCCGGTGTTAGGAATAATCAAATCTTCATCTAAGCCGATAATATCGCCATAACCTTCGCATTTAGGGCATGCTCCATAGGGATTGTTAAAGCTAAACAAATGAATAGAAGGTTCGATAAACTTCATGCCGTCTAGTTCAAATTTGTTGCTAAAGTCTACAGTTTTATCTTCATTTAGTAACTCGAGAGATAGCTCGCCTTTGCCTTCATAAAAAGCATTTTGGATGCCGTCTGCTAAGCGATGATAAAAATCTTCATCGTGTTTCATAACCACTCGATCTACAACAAGATAAAATGATTTTACCGGTTTTTGCTTTTTATCTTTCAGTTGATCTATTCTTAAAACTTTATCACTGGTTTTAATTCGGCTAAAACCTTGCTTGGCTAAGATGTCTATTTTTTTCTCAAATTCTTTTTTAGTATCTAAAGTGATGGGCGCCAATACTAAAATCTTCTCTTTTTCCTCACGTTGTTTTAAATAGTCAACAACATCAGTAACCCGATCTTTTTTGACTTCCTGACCTGAAACAGGAGAAATGGTTTTTCCTATTCGGGCATACAGCAGTTTGATATAATCATAAATTTCTGTGCTGGTTCCTACGGTAGAACGCGGATTTGTTGCATTAACCTTTTGCTCAATAGCTATAGCAGGCGCAATCCCTTTAATATTTTCAACTTGAGGTTTTTCCAGTCTTCCTAAAAATTGACGAGCATAAGACGATAAACTTTCCACATATCTTCTTTGACCTTCAGCATACAGCGTATCAAAGGCTAAAGAAGATTTGCCACTTCCGGACAAGCCTGTAAAAACTACCAGTTTATTTCTGGGTATTTTTACATCTATATTTTTAAGGTTATGAAGTTGAGCTCCCTTTATTTCAATATGGTCGGGAATAGTGTTTTTTCGCTTTATTGACATCCTTAAATTTGAAACGCAAATATATTAAAGTCGCTTTTCTATAGCAGATTATCTTTTCCCACCATAATGTTAAAATATTAATATTTTTAGTTGATTTGAATCTTTTTATTAAATTTGAATGTTATAAATCTTAAAATCAGCGACATAAGGCATATCTACTAGAAATTTTTATCAATACAACTACTTGTAAATGTGCTAATTATGTATAAGAATAACTATTATTCAGATGCTGAACTGATTCAATCTTACGTTAAAGGCAATGAAAATTCCTTACAACGATTAATTGATCGTTACGAAACGCGTATATTTAATTTTATTTTTTCTAAAATATACGACAGAGATTTAGCAAATGATATTTTCCAGGATACTTTTATAAAGGTTATTCGTACGCTAAAGCGTGGTAAATACAATGAAGAAGGCAAGTTTTTACCATGGGTGATGCGAATTGCCCATAATTTGATTATCGATCATTTTAGAAGAAGCAAAAGAATGCCAAAATTTGATCATCCCGGCGATTTTGAGATTTTTGATGTGTTAGAAGATGCTCAGCTTAATGCGGAGAAAGCCTTGGTGAAATCTCAAAAAGAATCAGATTTAAAACTGCTTATAGAAGAGTTACCTAAAGATCAGTGTGAAGTGCTTAAAATGCGAATATATCAAGATTATAGTTTTAAAGAAATTGCATTTAAAACCGATGTGAGCATTAATACGGCATTAGGGAGAATGCGTTATGCATTGATCAACTTAAGAAAGAAAGCAGAAGAGAAAAACCTAAAATTACTCGATAATTAAAATAAACTAATAATTTTTTCGTTTGGTATATAAATAATATTATATGCTGAACGAATACTTTGATGAATCACTTTTTTACAAGGTGGATAAAATGAAACCTTTACCTTCAAAGGTCTCATTTGTTTTGAGCTTCTCTAAGGCATTGTATATCATTGATTATCAAGATATGCAATTTGACTTTATTATGAATTAGTCTTTTTATTACTAGCCTGTCTATTCTTTTTAGACGGGCTATTTAATTGCTTATAATACTTATCTATTACAGATTTTCTTCCTATTTTTTTTGTAATTATATCTTTCTCTAAATTCCAACCTCTTGCCGGAGAATATTCTCTGCCGTATAAAATAATTTTAACATGAAGGTCGTTCCATTGCGATTTAGGAAATAAACGCTTAGCATCTTTCTCCGTTTTGTCTACGCTTTTACCTGTACTTAAGTTCCATCTATACATGAGTCTGTGAATATGCGTATCAACCGGGAAAGCAGGTATACCAAAAGCCTGTGCCATAACTACGCTAGCTGTTTTATGACCTACAGAAGGCAAAGCTTCTAAAGCTTCAAAACTTTGTGGCACTTTACCCTGATGGTGATTGATTAATTGATGTGATAAGCCATAGATACCTTTAGCCTTCATAGGTGATAGTCCTACAGGCTTGATGATAGATCGGATTTCATCTACTGATAATTTGATCATATCTTGAGGGTTATCAGCTTTAGCAAAGAGAAACGGCGTGATTTGATTAACTTTTTTATCTGTACTTTGAGCTGATAATAAAACAGCTATGAGTAAAGTGTAAGGATCTTTATGATCTAAAGGAATACTGATTTTTGGGTAAATTTCATTTAACGTATTTATAACAAAATTGACACGTTCCGTTTTTTTCATTACTACTACTTTTAAAGCAAAAATACACTTTATGGAAACATTACAAGTTGGTGATCAAGCACCGGACAATTTAGGCGTTGATCAAGAAGGCAATCAACACAAATTAGCAGATTACAAAGGCAAAAAATTAGTGGTTTTCTTTTATCCAAAAGCAAATACACCAGGCTGCTCTGCTGAAGCTTGCAATTTACGTGATCATTGGTCTAATTTTCAGGAAAAAGGTTATCATGTGCTTGGCGTAAGTGCAGACTCGTCAAAAAAACAAAGCAATTTCATCAATAAATTTAAGTTGCCTTTTCCGCTTATAGCAGATGAAGATAAAGAGGTCATAAATGCCTTTGGCGTATGGGGACCTAAAAAATTTATGGGCAAGGAATATGATGGTATTCACAGAACGACCTTTATCATTGATGAAAACGGTAAAATAGAAAATGTGATTAGCAAAGTGAAAACAAAAGACCACGCAGCGCAAATTCTTTGATTTTAAAATTATAATCTATCATTAAAAGCGAAGTTTTATCTTCGCTTTTTTAATATATCCTAATATGAATAAAACTATCATTTTACTAATAGCAATTTTGCTATGCGTTGCTTGCGAGAAAAAAATCAAAGTAGACCAAATGGTCTATAATGCCAATATTTACACGGTAGATTCGACTTTTAGCCAGCAAAACGCCATGGTTATTAAAGACGGGAAAATACTTGCTTTGGGTCAGGGTAAAATACTACATGAAAAATATTTACCTCAAGTTAATAAAGATATGGAGGGTAAATTTATCTACCCAGGAATAATTGATGCCCATGCTCATCTATACGGATTAGGCATGAATTTACGTGGGATAGATTTAAGGGGCACGACCAGTTATAATGATGTGATTCAACAGGTTGTAGAATATCAAAAAAAGAACGATGAGGATTTTATCATTGGTCGCAGTTGGGATCAAAATGACTGGGAAGATCAGTCTTACCCAACAAATGACACTCTAAATCAATTATTTCCTGATACGCCGGTAGTATTAACCAGAGTAGACGGTCATGCCATGCTGGTTAATGATCAAGCCTTAGAATTAGCCGGCATTGATATGAATACAGAAGCCAGAGGCGGTGAAATATTAAAAAAAGAGGGTAAATTAACCGGTGTGCTCATCGATAATCCGATGCAACAGATATCAGCTATCATTCCTGAGCCTTCTGAAGTTGATATACGGTCTGGTTTACAAAAAGCCGAAAAGATCGCCTTTAAAAATGGATTGACCAGTGTAGTTGATGCCGGCTTAAGTCAGCGAGTAATAGAGCTTATAGATAAAATGCATCAACAAAACGAGCTTAAAATTAGGATGTACACCATGGTTAGGAATAATAAAAATGATATTGATTACTTTCTAGAGAAAGGGGTTATCCAAAAACCGAGATTAAGTGTAAGATCAGTAAAAGTTTACGCTGATGGTGCTTTAGGTTCACGCGGAGCAGTATTACGTAAACCTTACAGCGATCAACCTATGCATTACGGAAAGATGGTAATATCTATAGACGATTATAAAGCTTTAGCTAAAAAATTAGCTTTATCAAATTATCAAATGAACACTCATGCCATAGGCGATTCTGCTAATGCTGTGGTATTGCGCACTTATGATCAACTGTTAAAAGATAAACCTAACCGCCGCTGGCGTGTAGAACATGCACAAGTTTTAGATTTATCGCTTTATAAATATTTTTCTAAAAATATTATTCCATCAGTTCAACCTACTCATGCCACCAGTGATATGTACTGGGCAGAAGACAGGCTGGGAGAGAAGCGAATAGAACATGCTTATGCTTATAAAAAACTTTTAGATCAAGCCGGATTACTCGCACTGGGAACTGATTTTCCTGTAGAAAAGGTTAATCCGCTTTTGACATTTTATGCGGTTGTAAGTCGTCAGGATACCAAAGGCTATCCGGATGATGGCTTTCAGGTACAAAATGCGATAAGTAGAGAAAATGCTTTAAAGGGCATGACCATTTGGGCGGCATATGCCAATTTTGAGGAAGAGATTAAAGGAAGTTTAGAAGTAGGAAAATTTGCCGATTTTGTGGTTTTTGATAAAGATATCATGACCATTCCCATAGAGGAAGTACCAGAATTAAAGATCAATGCCACTTATGTAAATGGAGAAGAGGTTTATTCTCAGTGATGATCAACTGAATGATAAAGAATTCTAAGAGAATTTAATCCGTACAAAATACAAAACTCCTAAATCTATCATTCAAAACCTGTCATAACTTAGCGTAATCTATAACTAAAAAATCACTTTGCTATCCCAACGGATCTGGTTTCCCTGATCACAGTGACCTTAACCTGTCCCGGATAAGTCATATCGGTTTGTATTTTCTGTGAAATTTCAAAAGACAACCGCTTAGCCTGATCATCTTTTACTTTTTCACTTTCTACAATAACCCGTAATTCTCTACCGGCCTGGATAGCGTAAGCCTTTTTAACTCCGGTAAAGCCAAAGGCGATGTCTTCTAGCTCTTCAAGTCGTTTAACATAAGAATCTAATACTTGTCGTCTGGCACCTGGGCGTGCACCGCTAATCGCATCGCATACCTGAACAATAGGTGAAATAAGGTTATTCATTTCTATCTCATCGTGATGTGCACCTATGGCATTACAAACATCAGGTTTTTCGCCATATTTTTCTGCCCATTCTTTACCTAAAATAGCATGTGGAGTTTCTGTTTCATTTTCAGGAACTTTACCTATATCATGAAGTAATCCGGCACGTTTAGCAAGCTTAGGATTTAAACCTAATTCTGATGCCATAATACCGCAAAGATTAGCTACTTCACGAGAGTGTTGTAGCAGATTCTGCCCGTAAGAAGAGCGATACTTCATACGTCCCACGATTTTTACAAGTTCAGGATGAAGCCCATGGATACCAAGGTCAACAACCGTTCTTTTACCTATTTCAACAATTTCATCATAAATCTGTTTTTGCGTTTTATGGACAACTTCTTCAATTCTTGCCGGGTGAATTCTACCATCCGTAACAAGACGGTGTAAAGAAAGCCTGGCGATTTCTCGTCTTACAGAATCAAAGCATGATAAAATAATCGCTTCTGGCGTATCGTCTACTATAATCTCAACACCTGTTGCTGATTCTATTGCTCTTATATTTCTACCTTCACGACCTATGATACGGCCTTTAATATCATCGCTTTCTAAATTAAAAACAGATACGCAATTATCTACTGCTTCTTCTGTTCCAACGCGCTGTATGGTGTTAATTACTATTTTCTTAGCTTCCTGCTGGGCTTGAAGCTTAGCGTCTTCTACGGTTTCCTGAACAATAGACATGGCTTCATATTTAGATTTTTCACGGATAGATTCCATGAGTTGCTCTTTAGCCTCATTAGCACTTAAACCGCTAATAACCTCTAATTGCTGTATTTTGCGTTGTAAGATATCATCTATTTCTTCTTGCTTTTTAGCTAAATATTCATTTCTAACTTCATAATCTTTAACCTTAGCATCAAATTCCTTTTGTAGTTTTTTATATTTAGACAATTCTTGAGACACCTGAGATTCCTTGTCTTTGACTCTTTTCTCAGCATTTGCCATTTTTTTATCGCGTTCTAAAATGACGTTTTCATGCTCCGCTTTGAGTTCTATGAATTTTTCTTTGGCTTGATAAATCTTATCCTTTTTAATAGATTCACCTTTCTGCTCTGCATCTTTTATAATGGTTTTAGCTTCTTGCTTCGCCTGATTAAGTTGACTTGAAGCTTTGTTTTTTTCTAGTGCTTTAGCGATTAAAAAACCTGCGACTAAGGCGACCACGCCTACTATAATGCATATTATTGTTTGATTCATAATGTTGATTTTAAAAAAAAAGCCTGTATAGCGTTTGTTTTGAATTAAACTCCTCTAATGTAAGGATTAGGGCTAACTTATTGATCAAGGATCCGCTCAAAGACGGTTTGCTATTACAATAATGACTCACCCCTTTTAATTGTTAACTGTTGAGTTTATCAAAAAATAAAACAACTAATACAGGCAGTATTAATTTTTATATGTAAAGAACTTAAAGATTTTCCTGAACCAACTGATCTAAAGCCGTCAACTCATTGATACTTTGGTCTACTTTAGATGACAATAAATGACTTTTACTTTCATTAGCTACACAAAATTCCAGTGCGCTCATGGCTAAACCGTCCGTTTTGTCTTTAACCTCATAACTTTTTTGATATCTTTTAATCGTTTCGTCAATTTTTTTAGCCGAGTTACGGATAAGCTCCTCAGACTCTGGTGCAATCCGCATAGGATAAAGCCTGCCGGCTACAGATATTTTGACGTTTAATCGATCTTTAGACATTTTAATCACTTAATTCGGTTATACAATGGTCGATTTCTTTGATCAATTGATCTATCTTTCTCTTTGTTTGATTCTTATACTCGTTACTGCCTAACAATGCATTGGCATTTTTCAGGGCTTGATTCTGTCTTTTGGCTTCACTTAACTGAACGTTTAAAGATGAATTCTTTTCCTGAAGATCTTTAATATCTTCCTTTAACTGAAGGTTTTCAGTTTTATAATGATTCATCTTAGCAACAAGCTCAGGAACATTTTTGCGAAGTGAAGCTAAAACTTCATCAAGTTTCTGTTGCTGCATTGTCATACAGCAAATTTACATTCTAATTTTAAATATACCAATAATTCCACCTGAAAAACGAAATATATCTTCTATTATCAGTTTATTTATAAAAAGCTTTAAACCTTAGATATGTGTATTTTTGCATCAAAAATTTATGAGTGCAACAATTTTGCATTGGGTAATTATAGGTGTTATTAGTCTTGAATTTATAGTTGATCAATATTTAGATTACTTGAACAACAAGCGTTTAAAAGATCCGGTTCCTGAAACACTCAATGATATCTATGATGATGACAGTTATGCAAAACAACAGGCTTACAACAAAGAAAAGTCCAGGTTTTCAGATCTGACATCTGTTTTTAGCTTTGTGATTCTCATATCATTTTTACTATTAGATGGTTTTGCATTTGTAGATGAAATAGCACGCACTTACACTGATAATACTGTCCTAATATCCTTAGTTTTTTTTGGATTGATATTCATCGCTAATGATTTGATTTCTATTCCATTTGATTACTACGCCACTTTTGTCATAGAAGAAAAATATGGGTTTAACAAAATGACAAAGACTACATTTATGACAGATAAACTCAAAGGCTATTTATTAGGTATTATTATAGGTGGTGGCATACTGGCGCTTTTAATACTTTTTTATCAGCAAGTAGGAAGTGACTTTTGGTGGTATGCCTGGATATTGATCAGTTTATTCAGTATTTTAATGAATATGTTTTATGCCAGATTAATCGTTCCTTTGTTTAACAAACAAAAGCCACTTGAAGATGGTGATTTGAAAAACAAAATTCAGGAGTTTGCACAAAAAACCGGCTTTCAATTAAAAAATGTGTTTGTTATTGATGGTTCTAAACGCAGTACTAAGGCTAATGCTTACTTTAGCGGATTTGGCAGAGAAAAACGTATCACCTTATACGATACTTTGATAAATGATCTGAATAACGAAGAAATTGTTGCGGTTTTAGCCCATGAAATTGGCCATTATAAAAAGAATCATATCATCGTTAACTTAGTTATAAGCATTTTAGTCACCGGTTTTACGCTTTGGCTGCTATCCCTGTTTATCGACAATCCGGTATTAGCTGAGGCATTAGGTGTAGAGGAACCAAGTTTTCATATCGGATTAGTGGCATTTGGCATTTTGTATTCCCCTATCTCAACCATCACAGGTTTATTGATGAACATCCTATCGCGAAAGTTTGAATATCAAGCTGATGATTTTGCTAAGCAAACCTATAACGCCCAAGACCTCATCAACGCACTAAAGAAGTTGACTCGCAAAAGCTTTAGCAATCTAACGCCACATCCGGCCTATGTGTTCATGAACTATTCCCATCCATCGCTTTATCAAAGGGTAAAAGCGATGGAAGAGAGCTGAAAATAGGTTATTCGCCTATTTCTACTCTAATTCCTAATTGAAAATTGTGTTCATCAATAGGATTGTCAGTAAATACTGAGTTAAGATTATACTGACCAAATAGTTGAATATCGTCAAACCCAATATATGTGCTTAAACCATATAAAAATCTCTCTGCATTAAAATCACCTTTTTCTTTCACTTTAAAGTCATTGCCGTTATCTTCATATTTTAGCTTTTGCATATTTGATAAGTTTAAGCCTGCAAATCCGCCAAAACCAAATTTAAAGCCTGGATCTCTAAAAGTAATATTACCATCATCTTTAATGACTTTTTGAGAGTTGCTAAGTTCTAAATGTAATGGAAAAATTAAATTGGTCATTCTCAACTTAGACTTTTCCAGGTCTTGATTAAAGTCTTGTAACTCTGTTTGCTCGTCATTCTCAACAAATATTTGATTATCATCTTGCTTAAAGCCATTAAACTGAAATGAGAATCCATAATTAAATCGTAACCAGTTTGCTTCGTTTAAAATTCTATGACTCCATTCCCAGCCAATTTCAAAATAGCGGCTTGGATAAGTATCATAATTACTTTCACCTAAAAAGTCATTTTCATTAAAAGTATTATTAAAACCAAAACCTACAATCATTCTTGAGTACATCTTCGAGTTTCTCAAACCTTGCTTATTTAGCTCTGGCCAACCAAAGTTAAAATTTATTTCTTCATCTTCACTTCCACAACAATGGGAAACCCAATCTTCATAACATGCTTTAGTTACCGGGAGTTCTACCTTACAGACGTTATCAATATCATTTCTTTGCGCATATTGATAGAAAAGTCTGGCTATTTCCTGGCGCTCTTCTAAATTCTTTGCTTTTTGTTCAGCGACTTCTTTTTTCTGCTCTTCAGCTTCAGATTTAGTGATTTTCTCTTCATCAAGTGCTTTATTAATCTGTTTGATTTCAACTTTTAAATCTTCTTTTACGTCGTTTTTAATCTTGTGCTGAATAATTTCTAAACTGCAGTTTTCTTTGTCTTTTTGATCATTATCCTGTGCGTAGATTAATGGTAAACTTAAAAGGTAGATAAGGATAAATAATAGTCTTCTTTTTTTCATGATTATTAATTTAAAATGGGGTTAATGCTATTTTAGTTTGATTGATCTTTTCTTCTAATGCATAAAGAAATTTTTGTTTTAAGGATTCATTTTCAATTTCTAATTGAGCATCTTGAAGTAAACTCGCTGCATCTACGTATACTGTACTGTTTACGGGTATTTTATCGATTTTACTTTTTGCGTAGTCTAAAAGGCGCTGGAGTTCTAAATCTAATCCTTCCTGCTGTAATTCTTTTTCAACTTCACTCAAAAGAAGTTCAGCTTTAGAATTCTGAAATTTAGAAAGTTCCTTCCCGTGTTGATCTATTTGACGAGGTGCTAAATCAATTTCATCAAGTTGATCATATTTAAAATCAAAAGAGACAGACGTTATCTGTTTTCGTTTGGCTAATTCATTTACACTGATGACAGTTTCTCTTTTTGATTTTCCTTTAGATTGATCAACCGAAGAAGGAATGGTTAAATCTTTAGAGTTATCAATAGGCGTTCTATTCAATTTAAGCCTTTCTAAGCCTAAAACTCCTAAGATGATCAATATACCCGCGGCGATTCCATAGATAAAGTACCTTTTTTTAGCATTACTGGACTTAGGTCTATCCATGGCTTTATCAATAGACGCCCATACTTTATCTGACGGTTGTAGCTCACGTTGCTCTAATTTATCTTTTATATTTTTTTCTAATTTATCCATTGGCATAATCATCTTTTGCTAATAATTGTTTTATCATTTTCCTGGCTTTATAAAGCTGCGATTTTGATGTACCTTCATTGATTCCTAATTCACCGGCAATAGCTTTATGAGAGTATCCTTCAATCACATATAGCATAAAAACCATTTTATAGCCATACGGTAGTTTATCTATCTTTTCCTGTAAATAAGCCAGATTATGCTCATCATTGATTGGGTTTGAGCCATCAGTATGTTTATCTTCCAATTGATCAGACGGGTAGGCGATGTCTTTTTTCTTTCTCAAAAAGTTGATAGCTTCTCTTACCGCTATTGTCCTTACCCAATTATGAATGGCTACGGAAGGGCCGTTAAATGAATCTATTTTTTTAAATATTTTCACAAAACTATTAGATAAAACTTCTTCCGCATAATGAATATCTGATATGTACATTCTGATAACGCTTAACAACTTAGGTGAATGTTTTTTGTAAAAATCATACTGCACCTTTCTGTCATGATTTTTTAATTGAGCAATCAGTTGATCAGTTTGATTATTTAATTTTACAATTTTTACCATAGCTTTCTATCTATTAAGACACGTCTAATTTTCATAGGGTTGCTTAACATGATTAAAAAAATCATATTATTGAATTATTCTTAAAGCTTTAATTTAAGTTTACATATCATAAAAAAATTATTAATTTAGTATTATGGAGTTGACGCAAGAATATATCGACCAGGAATCTAAAGCCATAGCTCGTGAATATAAGGAGTTGTTACGCATTAGTTACCGTGATTTAAGCAAAGACGATAAAAAAATGATCAGGCAAGCTTTTGATGTTGCAGTTGAAGCTCATCAAAACCAGCGGAGAAAAAGCGGCGAAGCTTATATATTTCACCCCATTGCCGTGGCAAAAATCGTAGCATCACAAATAGGCTTAGACGCCTCATCTATTGCAGCAGCACTTTTACACGATGTAGTTGAAGATACAGCGTATTCGCTTCAGGATATTGAGCAGCTTTTTGGAGAAACTATCGCTTTAATTGTAAATGGTCTTACTAAGATATCAAGTTTAAAAAAGGAAGCAGATATTTCGCTTCAGGCGGAAAACTTCCGTAAAATGTTGCTAACACTGAATGATGACATACGTGTTATTATCATCAAAATTGCTGATAGATTGCATAATATGCAAACTATGGATGCGATGCCTCAGCACAAGCAGGTGAAAATTGCCAGCGAAACCTTATTTATTTATGCGCCTTTAGCCCATAGAATTGGATTATATAGGGTGAAAACAGAGTTAGAAGATTTAAGCTTAAAATATACTGAGCCTGAGGTTTATCAAGATATTAAAGACAACCTTAAGGATACCAAACAAGATCAGGATAAATATATTAAAAGATTTTCATCTATCATTTCCTCAGCATTAGATCACGAAGAAATAGATTATGATATTAAAGGTAGAACCAAATCTATTTATTCTATTCGCAAGAAAATGCAGAATAAAGATATTTCTTTTGATGAGGTATACGATAAATTTGCCATAAGAATCATCTATCAATCAGCTGCTGAAAATGAAAAGTTTCTGGCCTGGAAAATCTACACTATAGTAACCGATTATTTCACGCCTAATCCTACAAGACTAAGAGATTGGATTTCATCCCCTAAATCAACAGGATATGAAGCCCTTCATATTACAGTTATGGGACCGGAAAATAAATGGGTAGAAGTGCAGATAAGAAGTGAACGCATGAACGCTGTCGCTGAGCGTGGTTATGCGGCTCATTATAATTACAAGCATAATGAGAAAAATAATAATGACGAGGGTTTAAACCAATGGTTAAACAGGCTTCAAAGTGCCCTTGAAAATAATGAAACCAATGCTGTTGATTTTGTAGAGCAGTTTAAACTCAACCTGTATTCTAAAGAAATATTTGTATTTACACCGCAGGGCGAGCTAAAATCTTTACCTAAAGGCGCTACGGCATTAGATTTTGCCTTTCACGTTCATACGGATATTGGCTTGAAAACAAGAGGTGTAAAAGTAAATGGTAAGCTTAAACCATTGAGCTATAGTTTAAAAAGTGGCGATCAGGTAGAAGTCATCACCTCTGATAATGTTAAACCCACTACTAACTGGTTGAGTATCACAAAAACAGCACGTGCAAAATCTAAAATTAAATCTGTTCTAAACGAAGAAAAAAAGAAAATTGCAGATAATGGCAAAGAGCTGTTGATAAGAAAGCTAAGGACACAAAAAATCAAGTTAACCGATAAGGTGATTAGAGAGTTAGTGGTCTATTTTAATCTTCAAACCAGCTTAGATTTGTATTATCGGGTTGGCAGCGGTATTATCAGTAATGAGCAAATCAAAAAATTTGCTAACAGTCACAGTAATGCATTTGTCTCGTTTTTTAAAAATAGAATAAGACGAAAAGAATCACCAAGTAATGAAAAAATAGAAAGCAATCAGATCACAACAAAATACGATCAAATTGTTTTTGGCGATAATGAAGACAAGTTGGCATATAAGTTTGCTAATTGCTGTAATCCTATTCCCGGTGATGATGTTTTTGGGTTTATCACCTCTAATGAAGGTTTAAAAGTTCATAAAACCAACTGTCCTAATGCCATTCAGTTACAGAGTAATTATACGGATAAAATTTTAAAAGCCAGATGGATTGATTCATCACA
Organism: Psychroflexus sp.; assembly: GCA_031581455.1. GTDB lineage: Bacteria > Bacteroidota > Bacteroidia > Flavobacteriales > Flavobacteriaceae > Psychroflexus. The sequence continues at coordinate 16,028 of JAVLBJ010000033.1, forward strand.
AGAAGAGTTTAGAGCTGATATACACCTTACGGGTATTGATAATATGGGGCTGATTAATGAAATCACTAAAGAGATATCTGATAACCTCCATGTGAATATGAAAAAAGTATCATTTACAACAGAAGATGGTATTTTTGAAGGGAATATTTCACTTAAAGTCAAAAACAATGACATATTGAATACCTTGATAAGCCATTTAAAAAAAATAGATGGTATCGATAAGGTAAACCGCCAATAAGACTTATATTTGCGAATATGGAAAAAACAGTTACTTCAGATAAAGATCAGGCTGTTGTTAAAAATGTTTTCACAAAGTACCTTGAGGAAAAAGGTCATAGAAAAACACCTGAACGCTACGCAATTCTGCATGAAATTTATGATAGTGATGAGCATTTTGATATAGAATCGCTTTACATCCTAATGAAGAATAAAAATTATCGCGTTAGTCGAGCAACTTTATACAATACCATAGATTTATTAATCGATTCAGGACTGGTTAGAAAACATCAATTTGGTAAAAATCAGGCGCAGTATGAAAAATCCTATTTTGATAGGCAGCACGACCATGTTATTCTAACCGACACTGGTGAAGTTATCGAATTTTGTGATCCGCGGATTGAATCTATTAAATCTACCATAGAAGAAGTGTTTGATATTTCCATAGACAAGCATTCACTTTACTTTTACGGCACAAAAAATACATCTAAATAAAATTTTATGTCCATAAATTTGTTGTTAGGTCTTCAATGGGGTGATGAAGGCAAAGGCAAAATTGTTGATTTTGTCACAAAAGACTACGATATTATCGCCCGGTTTCAAGGTGGCCCCAACGCAGGTCATACACTTGAATTTGAGGGTATTAAGCATGTTTTACACACTATTCCATCAGGTATTTTTCATGAAAATGCCATCAATTTAGTTGGTAATGGCGTTGTCATTGATCCTGTGATATTTCAGAAAGAAATCAAAGCTTTAGAAAAGTACAATATTAACTTTAAAGACAAGCTTTTTATATCCCGAAAAGCTCATCTTATTTTACCAACCCATCGATTGCTAGATGCGGCTTCTGAAACAGCAAAAGGGAAAGCTAAAATAGGATCAACATTGAAGGGGATAGGCCCGACTTATATGGACAAAACCGGTAGAAACGGAATTCGTGTTGGTGATTTAGAAAGCGAAAACTGGAAAGCAAAATATCGAGAATTAGCAGAGAAGCATCTGTCTATGATCAAGTATTTTGATGTTGATATTCAATATGATCTTCAGGAATTAGAGCAAGAATTCTTCCGTGGCATAAAATCACTTCAACAATTACATTTTATCGATTCTGAAGATTATTTAAGCAAAGCCATAAAAGCAGACAAAAGTATTTTAGCAGAAGGCGCACAAGGCTCTTTATTAGATATAGATTTTGGCACTTATCCTTTTGTAACCTCTTCTACTACAACGGCTGCCGGAGCTTGCACTGGCTTAGGTGTTGCTCCAAATCGCATTAAAGAAGTCTTTGGTATTTTTAAAGCCTATACCACACGCGTGGGAAGCGGTCCATTTCCTACAGAACTCGATGATGATTATGGCAGGAAAATGGCTAAAGTAGGTAACGAATTTGGCGCCACGACCGGAAGACCCAGAAGATGCGGTTGGCTGGATCTGGTAGCGCTGAAATATGCCATAGAAGTTAATGGCGTGACCCAACTTATGATGATGAAGGCTGATGTGTTAAGCGGTTTTGATCAACTAAAGGTAGCCACGCATTACGAATATCGCGGTCAGGAAATTAATCATCTGCCTTATTCTATTGAACCTGTAGATGTAACACCCATTTATAAAACAATTAATGGCTGGAAAGAAGACCTTACACAAACCACAACAACTGATAATCTTCCAGACGGCCTAATGTCATACATCAAGTTTATTGAAGATCAGGTGGGCGTTCCTATTAAAATTGTATCCGTAGGACCAGACAGAAAACAAACTATAGTTAGGGATTAGTCTTCTTGAGTTCAAAAACAAAAGTGACGTAGCGGTTTCTTTTTTTAGGCGCTGATCTAAAATAATTTCTATCAAACTTTTCTTTGCTGATAATCTTATACTCATCAGCAATCTCATTTTTAAAACGTTTTACGCGATTTCTCTCCACTAAAACAATCAATTGTTCAGGTTTTTGCAAAGTGCTTGCCCATTTTTTTGTGATTTTACCAAAATCCCAGATAATTTCCGGGGCGATATTCTTATAATAAAAAGCCGGTTTTGAAAAGCGTTTTTCATCTAAAGTCTGTAGCGGATGATAGTCTTTATTAGATTTTAAAAAAGGTAAACCCGTCATGCCAATACTGGTTACTATCAACATCAAACCTATTGAAGTCCAGAAAAATATCTTGTAATTTTTTTTAAATTGTTGATATATACTATAGGTAAAAAGCAATAAGACTGATGTCGCTAAGCTTCCGTACCAAATCCAAAAGTTTGATGAATCAGATGATATAAAAAATGGAATGGCTAACAAACTCAAGGTTATGGTTAATATCAGATAATGATGGAATCGCAATAGCCATTTCAGTCGATTATATGATGTTTGAATATAAATAAGATATTGAATGATCAATGCAGTATTGATGGCTAACGGAATAAGTACAGGAACCAGGTAGCGCGATTTTTTTTCCGGAATAACAGATAATAAAATAACACCAGCTATGGTCCAGATCCAAGAGAACAAGTAAAGTTTTTTCTCAGCTATTTTATTTTTAAAATAAGGGTAAAATAAGCTGGTAAATGCCGGAATAGTCCATAATCCGGATTGAATGAAAAAGCTCCAGTAATAGTAAAACGGCCTTACATTATAAGATGTCCAATTGCCGGTTTCCTTTTCTGCTATTGCTTGCATGGTTTCGGGGTCTGCTAAACGTATATAAAGATACCAACTGCCACCAATGGTAATACCTATGAAAACCACACCTAAAAGCCGTAATAAGATTTGTTTTTTATTTTGCGCATAAACGATGACATAAGCAATCGCAAACGGAATAAATACTGCATACGGACTTACCGGACCTTTTGCAAGCACAGATAAACCGAAAAATAAACCGGCCAGCCAAAAATGACTGTTTGTATGGATTCTTTTAAAGCAGTGAATACAAAACAACACAGCAGCGAGCATCATAACATGAGTATACGTATCAGATGGCGCTTCAAATCGGATAACAAGGTAGTAATAGGACGTTGCTAAAATCAAAGCTGTGTATAACGCTATTTGCTTATGATGGGTTAGTAGTTTAACTACTTTATACATCAATAGCACGCCGGTACCGGCAATAATAGAAGTAGAAATCCTGTAGACCTGAACAAAATCAAGTGCAGTTATTTTAATAAAGGGAACTGTCAACCACGGCGGTAATGGTGGTTTTTGATAACGAGCAATGCCATTCATGGTGGTCTTAAGCCAATTGCCCTGCGTACTCATTTCCCGGGCAACATTAAAATTTCTCGCTTCCATAATGCTGGCCGGCAATTCTCCTAAATTAAAAAAATAGAGTAGGAGACAGGTAATAGACAAACTGAGGTAAGGATGTTTTTCAAGATAATCAATCATCGTTGAATTTTATCAATTTTAAATTGCGTAAATAAACAAAAATCCCAAAACTATGACCTAAAATCAGGATAGGGTCTTTTCTGAAAATGCCATATGCTAAAATGAAGACGGCACCTATTAAGCTTATAATCCAGAAATATCTTGGTAGTATAGAAAGTCGTTTCCTCTCAGCATAAATCCACTGGTAAATAAATCTAAAATTAAAAATCACCTGTGCAGCTATACCATAAATCATGAGCCATAAGGCAATATTATCTGTATCAAAAAGTAAGTTGATGTCAAATCGGTTGTTATTGTAATAATAGAACACAACCATAGCAGGAAACAGAATGAGAAAAACCCTGCTAAATAATGGGAATTTTGTCCAGTGTCCCTCTAATTGGATATTTCTGATATATATAAAATAATTGAGCGACTGCCCAAGCATAATGGCGATATCAACTCTTAAATAGCCGTATACAAATAGCAAAAAGGAGGCGAATAAACTCATTTGCCAAAAGAACCTTGGGGCGACTACTTTTTTAGCTTTTTCAGAAGATAACCATTGATAAATGGTTCTTCCTGAAAAGAGCAATTGAGCTAAGAGACCAATACCATAAATCGCCCATTCATTCATAGCGACTTATCATTTACCTGATATTTGATATACCTTTTTTTCATCCAGCTATATACAAAGCAATCAATGAGCGGTCCGATTAAACGATTGCGTAATCCAAACTTAGCATCACCGGCCATTCTCTCAAAATGCCTGACCGGCACTTGTTTAATACGCCCGTTTTGAAGTAAAACCATGGCCGGCAAGAATCTGTGTAAACCACTGAAGAATGGAATAGACTGCGCAACATCGGTTTTGATAATTTTAAGCGGACAACCTGTATCATCCATACCGTCATTGGTAAAACTTCTTCTTATTTTATTGGCAATTATGGAACTAAGGTTTTTTATGCCGCTATCTTTCCGCTCAGCTCTAAGACCGGTGATCAAGTCATAATCGCCCATTTCTGTAAGGAGTAAGTTAAAATCTTCTGGTGTTGTCTGTAAATCAGCATCAATATAACCTACCAGCGGCGTTGTTGTATAATCAAAACCAGCTTTTATCGCCGCACTTAATCCGCAATTAGTTTTAAAACTAATGTAGTCTAAAGCTTCGTGGTCTTTACAAACCTGTTTTATATAATCTAAACTTCGGTCTGTAGATCCATCGTTAACCAGTAAAGCTTTTGTAGGCACTTTGGCCTTTTTGAAGTATTTAACTAATTCATCTCTAACACGCCAAATGTTTGCTTCTTCATTAAAAATGGGAACAATGATGCAGAGTTGAAATTTCAAATTTGCTGATTTACATTTTTATTTAAAATTCTTAATCGCTTATTATAGAAGCAACTGATAAATTGATTATTTTAAACCTGCAAAAATAGTTGTTTTTATCAACTTTGGTAGCTCCAGTTACAACAAATCAAACCATCGTATGATAAGGTATCGTTTTACATCAAATTTTTTCTGACTTGATCCGTTCAAAATAAAAGAAAACCTTTTCACTTGTGCTCAAACTGATATAGAGATGGTCTTATGATATTTTGGTCTTAATTATTTAAGGCCCTGAATTCTTTAAATAAACCGACGCTATTTCCATATGTATTTGTCATGAGGATTATCACAATAATGATAAGTAATCCTTCAAATTCATCAATCCACCAACTTATCGATCAAACAACAACCTTCAATTATTCAATTTTAGTCGTGTCCGACTAAG
>JAVLBJ010000120.1:0-2612 GCA_031581455.1 Psychroflexus sp.
GGCAAAAAAGTTTTCCAACAAAAAATTGATAGTAGTCGTCAGCTTGACTTATCAAAGCTATCATCTGGTGTGTATTTAACTAAGGTTAGCATTGGTGCATCTACTAAAACAACTAAATTAATTATTAAGTAGTATGAGATATTCAAAAATTATAAGTTTAATCATTGCTTTTATCTGTTTTTCAGCTTACGGTCAAATGAGTGTAACTGACTTACAAGGCAACCCTGTACAAGATGGAAGCGTTATAGAATTTAACACAACAGATTTAGAAGATGCCAAATTTCATTATGTGCTTGGCAATAGCTCATCAAGTGATGATATAAATATTCTTATTGAAGTGGTCTCTTTCACAAATACCGATGGCACTAACTGTCAGCTATGCGTACAGCCATTATGCTTTTTCGCAGTAAATGAGGGTCAGTCTTATCCTAATAACCCGATAAATTTAGCTCCTAATTCTGATAATGGAACTAGTGATTATTTTTCTAATACAAATCCAGGCGACGGTTCAAATTACCCGATGGAGTTTGTATTGAGATTTTATCAGGTTGATGATAATGGTCAGGAAGTTGGTAGCGACCTTACAGTTACTTATCAATATATTCCTGAAGGGTTTAGTAACGATGACTTTAATCTGGCAGATATGGGTATTACCATTTATAATACACTTGTAAAAGATCGTATTAGAATTGAGAGCACAACAAAAGCTCAATTTAAATTATATGATGTAAATGCCAGATTGATTAACTCTTTTAATATTAGCCAGGGAACAAATAATTTTGATTTAAGCAATTTAAAATCTGGTAATTACATGTTGAGCTTTACAGATGACCAGGGTAGAAAATCATTTACCAGAATACAAAAACAGTAAATAGTTATGCAAAAGTTGACCTACCTTTTACTAATAAGTATATGTGTTATATCTTTTTCATGTTCAGAAAAATATAATATTGAGGAAGGTATATCAGGCATTTATATTGAAGCCAGCAAAAGTTATAGTCTGGTCAATGATTCAATTGCATTAACTGTGAGGACTGAAGGAGAATCAGGAGAAGATGTTTCTGAATTAGCTACGATTTATGCTAATGGTGAAGAAATATCTTCTCCTTATTATACTACTGATAATTTAGGTAAAGTTACCTTTAGAGCGGAATATTTAAATTTAGAATCTGAAGCTGCTGAGGTTGTTTTTCACGATGGCACACTCACTACTAATTACGTTAAACGAGTGCTGGTTGAAGATTATACGGGCACTTGGTGTGGTTGGTGTACGCGCTTGTCTGATGCTATTAAAAAAGTAGATGAGCAAACTGATAAAGCGGTTTTTGTAGCGATACACAGAGCGCCATCAGGAACTCAAGATCCTTATAATTACGAAGAGGCAGCTGCTTTAGAACAGACTTTAAGCGCAGCTGGTTACCCTAAAGGTTTTCTAAATAGGCTGACACAATGGGAGTTCCCAGAGAATGAAAATATAGGTCAGGCATTGGCATTAACACAGGGCGCAAATCCTAAATTAGGACTTAAAATGGACTCAAGTTTAGATGAAAATACCATAGAGCTTAACGTGGATGTAGAATTTGCACAAGATTTTGAAAATTTAAAAATGGTGGTGTACATTTTAGAAAATGGATTGGTTTATCCGCAAGTTAATTATTCAAGTTCTTTATATGGTGGTGAAAACCCAGTCGAAGATTATGTCCATGATTATACACTAAGAGAAACATTAACCCATATTCTTGGTGATGAAGTACCTGTTGAAAATACAAGATTAGGGCAAAGTTATACAAGAAACTTCCAATTTACTATTCCAGAAAATATCGAAAATACAAGTAATATAGATTTTGTAGCCTTCATAGTAGATGAAGATGGGCATGCACTAAATTCTAGAAAATCTTCTTTAGGGGAATCACAGGAATATGAAGTCATAGAATAAAATTTTATTCTTTTTAATATCCCATCGCCTTAACTTTATTTTTATTAAAAGTTATGGTATCGGCACATCACCAGAGTCAGAATTTTGTAATCTGGTAATATCATTGGGGTGCTCAGCTACAACTGCTTTTTTATTTCTTAACGCAATAGGGTTTAAAAGAATTTCAGGATGTGTTTGTAGTATGCGCAAAGCGTCATGGTCTTCTAATTCGGCTGTAGCATTATTAAATTTCTCTATAAAATAAGGGTGCTCTTTATAAATAAGCTCGTCTGGTTTTTTATTTAAATAAGAGGCTAATTCTGCCCATTGTGTACCGGTTAGCTTAGTTTGAGAAAGATCAATTGTTTTGGTTTCAGATCTTAGTGATTCCATTACAGCCAGATAAGCATTTACATTTTTATTCTCCGGATGATAGTATAATGTCGTTAGTTTAGGATCTTTTGCAATCACGCCCATAACTTTTTAAGCGAAAATAGTAATAAGAGTCCATTTTTTTAAATCATTAAGTAATTTATAAGAATCATAATATTAACTTCCTTTTCTATACTTGTAAATTCACAAGCATGATCATGTGCTATTCTCCTTATAATTGGAAGCGAAGAAAGAAGTAAATTTAGCTTCTATGATGATTATGCCATCGAGTTCGGTTATCGTTATTTTTCAGGGAATTCAGCAG
>JAVLBJ010000121.1:0-2601 GCA_031581455.1 Psychroflexus sp.
CAATTTAATACATCAGAAAGCAAAACCATATTAGTAACCGGCGCAGCGGGGTTCAACCCGTGAAATAATGGCAAATGCATAACTTTTACTATACATATATTCTTTTAAGTGAGAAAGATGGTAAAAAATATACTGGCTATACTTCCAATTTGCCATTAAGATTTGAGGCTCACCAAAGTGGAAAAGTACAATCAACCAAAAATAGAAGACCTTTCAAGTTAATCTATTTTGAAGCTTGTTTATCACAAGAAGATGCAATTAGAAGAGAAAAACACCTTAAAACATATTATGGTAAAATGTACTTGGCAAAACGCCTCAAATCTTATTTCACAGGTCAAGAATAATAAAGATGCATTCAAATCAATTTAATACATCAGAAAGCAAAACCATATTAGTAACCGGCGCAGCGGGGTTCATAGGTTGCCACTTATCTAAGAAGTTGTTAGATCAAGGGCATCAAGTCATAGGCTTGGATAACATAAATGGATATTATTCTGTACAACTCAAACTTGACCGACTCAAACAACTCGGTGTTGACGAAGTTGCAGAAGGGGAGTTAGTTTCTAGTGCAACCTATAGTAATCAATTTCAATTTATCAAAATTGATTTAGAAAATCGAAATGAGCTTAATTCTTTGTTTAATCGATTTAAATTTGATGTAGTTTGTAACCTTGCAGCACAAGCTGGCGTTCGCTACAGTATAGACAATCCAAATGTGTATGTAGATACCAATGTCGTTGGATTTATGAATCTTCTGGAATGTGTAAGACACTCAGATGTTAAAAAGTTAATATTCGCCTCTAGCTCAAGTGTTTACGGGAATAATAAAAATACCCCTTTTAAGACCACAGATCAAGTAGACCACCCGGTAAGTTTATATGCGGCTACTAAAAAATCTAATGAATTGATGGCTTATACTTATAGTTATTTATACAATATACAAACTATAGGCTTACGTTTTTTTACGGTCTATGGCCCCTGGGGTAGACCGGATATGGCCATGTTTTTATTTACGGATGCTATTTTGAACAATAAACCTATAAAAGTATTTAACCATGGTAATCTATCCAGAGATTTTACCTATATAGATGATATTGTTAACGGCGTTGAGAAAACTCTTTTACAAGAACAGCCTGATCAAAAAAACTATAGTTTATACAATATTGGTAATGGCAGTCCTGTTCAATTGATGGATTTTATCAAAGCCATTGAAAAGTCAACCGCAAAAATCGCTCAAAAAGAAATGTTGCCTATGCAACCTGGTGATGTGGTAAAGACTTGGGCTGATACTACAAATTTAGAGAGAGATTATAACTATACACCAAACACTTCAATTAGAGAAGGGGTTGATAATTTTGTAGCGTGGTATAAAGATTATCATAAAATTAAGTAGTAAATTAACAGATTGAAGTCTATAACAACATGGTAAAGCCTATAGCAGCAAAACAGCTACTATTCTTTATTCCTACTTAATGAATCCATTACCGTTTAAATTAATATATTAAGAAAATGAAAGGAATCATACTTGCAGGAGGATCAGGAACACGCTTACATCCGCTAACTTTAGCGGTATCTAAGCAACTCCTACCCATTTACGACAAACCCATGATTTATTACCCCATGTCTGTACTTATGTTAGCAGGCATTCGGGAGATTCTTATCATTTCAACGCCACAAGACTTGCCAAACTTTAAGCGCTTGCTGGGCGACGGCTCCCAATTTGGAATTGATTTATCTTACAAAGAACAACCCAGCCCCGATGGCTTGGCACAGGCGTTTATTTTAGGCGAAGATTTTATAGGAGATGAGGACGTATGTTTGGTACTTGGGGACAATATATTTTATGGGGCTGGCTTGCAAAAACTACTCTCAAACGCAGTTGAAACCGTAAAAGAAGAAAAAAAAGCGGTGGTTTTTGGTAATTATGTAAATGATCCTGAACGCTACGGCGTAGCCGAATTTGACGAGGAAAAAAATGTGATTAGCATAGAAGAAAAACCGCAGCAACCCAAAAGTAATTTTGCGGTGGTTGGACTTTATTTTTATCCTAACAGCGTTGTGGAAATGTCTAAGCAGGTAAAACCATCCAAGCGTGGCGAGCTTGAAATTACCTCAGTGAACCAAGCTTACCTGCAGCAAGAAAATTTAAAAATGGAAATTTTAAGTCGTGGTTTTGCTTGGCTCGACACCGGCACCCATGAAGCTTTAACCGAAGCCACTGAGTTTGTAAAAGCTGTTGAGAAGCGAACAGGTCTTAAAATAGCTTGTTTGGAAGAAATTGGATTGCGTATGGATTGGATTAAGCAAACAAAAATAGCCTCAGATATACAAGGAAAAAAAGGCGAATACTATAAATACTTGAGGGGGTTAATTTAAAGTTTAAGCGTTAAGAGTTCGGAATTTTAAAAGAGGACTTCGATACATTTTTATTTCGTTCCCTGAATGTCCCGATGATAATCGGGACGTATCGAAGGGCGAAATAAAAACACTCAGCCACCTTTTAAAATTGTATCGAAGGGCCTTTTTAAAATCGTACTTTTAATTTTACCCAGCAGGACTAACGAGAACCAGTAAACCACCTTGTCAGTTCGAGTGTTCCGA
>JAVLBJ010000034.1:0-13449 GCA_031581455.1 Psychroflexus sp.
TTCTTTTTTGCTGCTAATTATGCCAGGCAAAACCCAAAGCATAGTGTTTGCCTGTTAGAAAAATCAAAAAAAGTAATGCAAAAGGTCAAAATATCTGGTGGCGGACGTTGCAATGTGACACATGCTGAATTCTTGCCTAAAGCATTAACCACCCATTACCCAAGAGGTGAGCGAGAACTCATAGGGCCTTTTCATCAATTCATGACCGGCGACATGATGACTTGGCTGGAAGAGCGCGGTGTGGAGCTTAAAATTGAAGATGATGGCCGTATATTCCCAAAAACAAATGATTCACAAACGATCATTGATTGTTTTTTAGCAGAAATACAAAAATATAATGTAGAAGTTAAAACATCTCATGCTGCAAGTGGATTTAAATTTATAAATGATCACTGGGAGGTAACAAGTAATAAAGGAGCATTTAAATCCAGAAAATTGGTCATCTCTACAGGAAGTAGCGCTAAAATTTGGAATGCTTTAGCTGATTTAGGCCACGACATCATTCCACCTATTCCATCATTGTTTACATTTAATATTGATGAAAAAGAACTTCATCAACTTAAAGGACTTAGCTTAAAAACAGAAATAGATATTTACGCAGATACCGCTGGAAAGCAAAGTGTTTTAAACTCATCTGGAGATACGCTGATCACGCACTGGGGCTTAAGTGGTCCATGTGTTTTAAAGCTATCTGCCTGGGGAGCAGAATGGCTTCATCAATTAAATTATAAATGCCTGGTGAAGGTAAATTGGTTGCCGGAATTGCAAAAAGATGATATTGAAGACTTATTAAGACAAGAGAAAATTATATCAGCTAAAAAGCAAGTAAGTAATCAAACGCAATTTGAACTGCCAAAGCGTTTCTGGTCATTTGTGATTAATCGAGCTCAAGTAAATCAGTCTAAAACCTGGGCAGAAATTAACAAAGATGATCTAAGCTCTATCACCGGAGTTTTACATGCATCTTTTTTTAAAATGAACGGCAAGAGTACTTATAAAGACGAGTTTGTAACAGCAGGCGGTGTAAGTCTGAAGGAAATAGATTTTAAAACTTTCAACAGTAAAAAATTACCTCAACTGAAAATTATAGGCGAAGCGCTGAATATTGATGCCATCACAGGCGGTTTTAATTTTCAAAGTGCCTGGACAAGCGCCTATATTGCTGCGATGAACGATTAACCTTAAGGTATCTGTAGATATATCTCCAATTGTGTTTAATTTTGATGAATATTTTAGCTATTTATGATGAATCAATTTAAAAATATTAAAGACTTAGAACAATGAATGAATTGTCTCAATTTTCCTGGAATTTGTTTTTATGGCAGATGTTAATCCTAGCCACCATAATTTTATGGTTTTATTGCTTATCTAATGTCGCAAAAAATAAGTTTAAAGCAAATGACAAAATCATATGGTTACTGGTGGTCATATTCGTGCCTTTTGTCGGGTCGATCCTTTATTTAATTATCGGTAAAAAAACACAGATAAAAGGATGACGAATGTTAAGTTTAACTGATTTATCTTAACTATTTGAAGGTGAACTTTATTGCTGTTTTAAAGGGAAATTTAAAAAAAAAGTATCGTTTCAAAACTTCATTAAACGGCCATTAAGCCATTGCTCAACCAGTCGATTTTTTAACATCAGGTTTTCTGGTTTATGAATACCTGAACTTAAAAATATTTTTACTCGCTAATTAAAAAAAGTAATCTAGGTTATTGCTATAAATTTAGCACCAAGTTAGATAGTAGACCGTAGCCATTTTATTTTACCTTAAACTTTATTAGATTTTTATAATTACTCATATATTTGAATAAAAATGTTATGTCAAGAATTGTTGTCGTTAAAGTTTTAATGTTAATATCATTTTTTATCTTAGGTGAAGTTTGTGCACAAAGATCATTCAGTGAAAATTTTGAATCAGAAACAGCTAATTTTATTTGGCGAGCCCAAGATATTCAACTAGAAACCCATTTTGTAAACCCATTCAAAAATCAAAATAATAATTCTGATTTTGTATTGCAATATCAAGATACAGGCGGTGCTTATGCTAATATTGGGTTTGATTATGATCAGAATTTTGATCTATCCGGGAATCATCAGTTTAGCCTTAAAATCTATGTACCATCGGCTTTGGTCACCGGTAATTCGCCAAATCAAATATCTTTAAAATTACAGAATGGTAACTTAGGTTCACCATGGTCAACACAAACTGAAATCATTAAATCAATAACCTTAGATCAATGGCAAACAATATCCTTTGATTTTAATAATGACAATTATATCAATCTCGATCAAAATTCACCACCACCATCACAGCGAAACGATTTAAATAGAATAGTGCTACAGGTTAACGGTGAGAATAACAGTGACCATGTTGTAGCTTATATTGATGATTTTGCTTACACTAGTGATAGCCAATCAGATAATGGCAACGACCCTGTATATGATAATTTAGTATGGCAAGATGAATTTGACTATAACGGAGCGGTAGATCCTTCAAAATGGTTTCATCAAACACAGCTACCTCAGGGGAACTCCTGGTTTAACGGCGAAATACAGCATTATACAGATAGAATTGAAAATGCTGAAGTAAGTAATGGCACTTTAAATATAAAAGCAAAAGCAGAACTATTTACCGATCAGGGTGTGACTAAAAATTACACCTCTGCTCGCCTAAATTCAAAATATGCGTTTACTTATGGGAAAGTTGAGATAAGAGCTAAACTACCTACTGGAGTCGGTACATGGCCGGCTTTATGGCTTTTAGGTCAAAATATTAATGAAGACGGTGCTTATTGGGATAACCAGGGTTATGGTACAACTAATTGGCCAGCTTGTGGAGAGATAGATATTATGGAGCATTGGGGTGATAATCAAAATTACGTCTCAAGCGCTATTCATACGCCATCAAGTTATGGTGGTACCGTAAATCATGGTGGTCAGTACCTTCAGGGCGTTTCTGATGATTTTCATGTTTATACTATGATTTGGACACCAGATGATATAGAGTTTAAAGTAGATGGCGTAACCCACTACACTTATTATCCTTATGTTCAAAATGACACCACCTGGCCTTTTGATGAACCTCAATATTTGCTTTTTAATGTTGCTATATTACCGGAAATCAGCCCTACATTTACACAAAGTGATCTGGAAGTAGATTACGTGAGGATTTATCAGGAAAGCTTAAGCAATGATTCTCTTACAGCATCAGATCGTATTAAGGTATATCCAAATCCTGCTGATAACTATGTAAGACTAAAAAATGCTTCACAGGTTAAAACTTATATTTTATTTAATCAATTAGGGCAAAAAGTTCAGCAAGGTAGTATTGATGATAGTAAGACCATATCTATAGAAAATATTCAAACTGGTATTTACCTGTTAAAGTTAAAAAATAAACAAGGGTTTACATCAAATAAAAGAATTATTAAAAAATAAAATTCGGAAATTTGTAAATTAAATATACAATTTCTTAAATGAGTTTTAAATATTTACAGGTTGATAATTAAATTTAAATGAGTTCTAACACCCCTTTTTCTAAAACGGAGCTGTTGCCACAGGAAGAAATGCTCGAAATTAAAAAAAGCAAAGATGAGCTATTTATAGGAATTCCCTGTGAGACCTCTTATCAGGAAAAGCGTGTTTGTCTTACCCCAGACGCAGTTGCTACTTTAGCAGCGCTTGGTCATCGTGTGTTAATAGAAAGCAATGCCGGTATCAATGCTAATTTTAGCGATGCTGATTATAGTGAAGCTGGCGGTGAAATCACTAATGACACTGATAAAGTCTTTGGTTGTGATATGGTTATAAAAATTGCACCGCCTACTTTAAAGGAACTAGCCTTAATGCAACCGGGTAGTATTTTATTTTCTGCGCTTCAACTTAAAACCAGAAGTCAAGAGTACTTTAAAAGACTGGCAGATAAAAAAATCACTGGTCTGGCTTTTGAATTTATCAAAGACCACTACAACAGCTATCCTATAGTAAAAGCTTTAAGCGAAATAGCCGGAAAGAGCGCGGTTTTAATCGCATCAGAATTATTAACCAATTTATCTGACGGTAATGGGTTGTTATTCGGTAATATTAGCGGTGTACCACCTACTCAGGTATTAATTTTAGGAGCTGGTACAGTGGGAGAATTTTCCGCAAAATCTGCTTTGGGGCTGGGTGCTGATGTTAAGGTATTTGACAGTTCGTTAACCAGACTTCGTAACTTACAACGGATCTTAGGACATGACATTTACACCTCTACTTTTCAGCCCAGTACATTAAAAAAATGCATTAAACAAGCAGATGTTTTAATCGGTGCTGTAAAAGGAAAAAATAGATCACCTGTAGTAGTGACTGAAGAAATGGTGCAGTCTATGAAAAACAATGCGGTTATTATAGATGTTAGTATTGATATGGGAGGTTGTGTTGAAACTTCAGAAATCACAACGCATGATTATCCTACTCTGAAAAAATATGATGTTTTCCATTATGGCGTGCCTAATATTCCATCGCGTTACGCCAGAACATCGTCCATCTCTATGAGCAGTATTTTCACACCCTACCTGATTCATATAGGTAATCAGGGTGGTCTGGAACACGCCATTAGGAATGATAGCGGATTACGTAATGGACTCTATACTTATCATGGCGTTTTAACCAGTAAATCTGTAGCAAACTGGTTTCATATTTCCTACCGTGACCCCAACCTTTTAATTTTTTAAGAATGAGTTTAACCAAGCGGATCCTTACCTTTGGTATCGGTTTTTTTATAGGTATCATTATATTGATTTTTATCTTAGACAAAAAGGATGTTGAATTTAATTATGGTCCTAATGCGCGCGTTATTGATGAAATTCAAAGTAACGAAGTGCAAAAAATAAGTGCTGATGTAGAAAACTTTCTTAGTAATAGCGAAATAGATTCTACTGCATTTCGTCAAATTATCGACGAAGCAGAAGTGATTTTTTCCAAAAGCAATCAGCGCCAAAAACCATGTAGAGATTTTTTTTTAGAAAGCAGTTATAATCAGCAAAACCTGGCTATAAAGTTAGAATTGTGTGATACATTATCCAGATATTATCAAATCTATAAAACCCAATAAAATATTTTAATTTATTGGATTATTAGTTATGTTTGTTTAGGATTTATAACCAGATATCATGAAACGCGTAATAGTTGATTATAAAAAATTAACCCCTGAAATTGTCTCTATGTTAGTAGAAAAATATCCTGATGGATATGGAGATAAAGATATTATAATCTTTAAAAATGCCAAAAATGAGACTATTGAGGCAGTAGAGGTCAGAACAGATGACACTATTTATTTGGTTAAAATAAGCACGCGTTTACAAAACACCATGGACGATTTTGATATTGATGATTACGAAACTGACGAACTTAATGAAGCTATTGTTGACTTACCTCAAAACCAGGAAAACGACAATGATTAACTCATCATCTCATCATGATTTTTTTTACGATAACTTGATCAGCATATAGAATTCTCGCCAAGTATAAACCGCTATTCTGATTGAGGCTGATTATATCCTGATTGGTTTTTTTTACTGTTTTAATCAATTTACCATTGATATCATAAATTTCTATTTGAATGTCTCCTTGATAATCAGTTTGAATATGAATATGACCATCAGTTGGATTAGGATAGATTTTAAAATCTAACTGATCTAAAGAATCGATACTAAAATTTTGATTCCAAACATTACCAAATTCATCTCCAAAAATATAATCAACTAATTCAGGATGGTCTATAAAAGGATTTCTGTTTTTTTGCCAACTGAACACAATATTATTGCGATTCATTTCATAATCATCTGGTGGGTCATTTTGATGCCAGTTGAGCAATGTCACTAGATCACCTAACTGATTATTGATGTTGGGAAAGCCGTTAACTACCTCCAGGTCATTATATCTTACTGCTAAATATAATACAGCTCTGGCTACATCACCTTTAAAACTTCCTTGATTTCCAGTAGGACCAACATAATCACCATAGTGTTTGTTGCCTCTTGAACCGTTTTCGTTGGCATCTACAACCCGAAGCGCATGAGCGTCAGAATTAGCATGTCGGGTAGAATCAGCGTTGGTTGTCGACCATTGATTTATACCAAAAGCAATATCATCATCTTCAATGCTAAAGAAATCTCCACGCGATCTTGGAAAAGTATGTTCTCTGTTCCAGAATCCGCTCCCGCTAGAACCGGATTGTTTTAGATATTTAGCCCGAGGTTGTTCTAAATAAACCATCCAGACCTCATTACTGTTTTCTGGGTTTTCATCAGCTTCTTCTATTATGCTATAGGCATCTGTATAGGTATGAGCCCGAACAGTAGTAGGATCTGCGATAATATTTTGTATAGCCTGACGTAGATTTTCACCGGCTAAACCATCAGCTGAATTGTAGTAGTCATCAGCTGCGGTACTGTTTACCAGATCATATGTTGGGTTGATAGGCGTTCCCCAGGGATCAACCTGAAAGTCAGCGTCTATGATAACCACTTCCAGATTGTCATTATCCGGTATAAAGTCTATTGGTAAATCGCCTAATTCAATATTCATAAACTCAGCACCTTCTTCTATACCGTCATCAACAATAGTCAGTGAAGTAGAAGCAAAGGTCTCTCCGTTTCCGATGGTTAGTTGAGGTGAACCCGTAAAATCCTGATCATTAAAATTTCCATTGGTAACTATGAAATCAATAGTTGTAGACTCGTTTACCGGAGCACTGCTGGTCAGGGTGATATCTAACACTTCCCCTTCAGTTATTTCGGTTTGAGATACGCTTATGTCTATCACTTTAAAAATGACACCACTGCCATCGTTAAGTTGTTTAGGCGTTGGATCGGCTACATACCAGGAACCATCGTTAGCTCTTTGTATAGATTGGGTGTCTTTTTGTCCATTTTCATCTTCATCAATTTGTTCGGATAAGCCTAACAGATTTTGAAGCGTAGTGTTTTCTGCATCATTGGTTTCATAAACTAAAGCATCAACTAAATTAACAGTTGTAGCGAGGGTTTGATCGGGAAAATCATTTTCATTTCCTGTGTAAATAGCTACTGCATCAGTCCCATTTTGAAAAAAATTTGTAGAAACCACAACATCTGCAGAAGGTGTTAAAGCCGGTCCGCCTATAACAGTAATGCCATTGACATCTGTGGTAATGCCATTTAAATTATAAGCTGTATAACTTTGGTTGCCGCCACTTGATGACCCATTAAACAAAACCATAACATAGCCATTGAGCGAGGTATTTGGATTTTGAGTTTTTAATTCTATAAATTCTTTATCGTCTACACCTTGCGTATCGGCGTCTAATTCATTGATAATTACATTTTGGGAAAAACATACATTAATGAAAATGAGCAAAAAGAGACTAAGTATATATTTATTTTTCAAATTAACTTGTTTTATGTTCGAATATAAGCATTAAGTTGGTTGTAATTGTAAACTATACGTTAAGTATAGTTATGCCAGATTAAGATATCACGCTAGAACATTAAAGAGCTAAACTGCTCACTAAGTTTTTTGTATACATAAAAAAGAGGGAAACATTTGTTTCCCTCTTTCATATTAATCTAATCTATTATGAAACTACTTCTTTTTAAATTTAGCGTACTTGTTTTTAAACTTGTCAATTCTACCAGCGGTATCTATTAACTTAGTTTTACCGGTATAAAAAGGATGTGATGTTCTGGAAATTTCTAACTTAACTAAAGGTAATTCTTCACCTTCATAGTCAATAGTTTCTTTAGCTTCAACAGTAGAACGAGTAATAAAAAGTTCCTCGTTAGACATATCTTTAAATACAACTTTTCTATAATTTTCAGGGTGTATTCCTTTTCGCATGGTCTTATATTTTCGAATTGCAAATTTATAAAAAGTTTTCTCAGCTACAAATAAATAAAGTTTATTTTGTAAAAGAACTTCAAATCAATTTATATCTTTATAATTAACTCATTTTCATCTATTCATTTAAATTTGAAACCCTTATAAATCAGTAAATAAAAGGACTTGCTTTATTATTCAAAATTTATCTAAAATATTTATTTTAAGAATGTAAAGTTATGATATTTTAAAATTGATCATTTTAATACATTTGTTAATCAAAAAAAAAATAAGTCTTTTGTATAATGCCAGACGAAACAAGATCTATATTTAGTTTATATCGTGTTTGTAAAGACATAGAGAAAACCATAGACAAGCGCTATAATTATGGATATTGGATTAAAGCTGAAATCAATAAGCTTAATCATTATACCAGATCTGGTCATTCCTATCCGGAGTTAGTAGAGAAAAAAGCTGCAAAGGTAGTCGCTCAAATAAGAGGTGTCATTTGGGAAACTGATTTTAAACGCATAGATCAAAAGTTTAGGCAAATAGCTGGCGAACCGCTTAAAGAAGATATTAAAATTTTATGTTATGCCTATATTGATTTTCATCCGCAATATGGATTGTCCTTAAAAATAAGAGATATAGATCCGCATTATACAATGGGTGATTTGATGCAGGCTAAAAACGACACCATAGCAAAGCTTAAGTCTGAGCAGTTATTGCATCAACAAAAAAAGTTAGAACTTCCGGCGCTACCTCAACGCATAGCCATTATTTCTGTAGAAACCAGTAAAGGCTATGCCGATTTCATAAATGTCTTAGATCAAGCTCAAGAAGCACATCAAATTGGTTTTTTTCGTCATCTTTTTCCGGCTATATTACAGGGCGATAAGGCTGTTCAGACTATACTTAAGCAACTCAGCCATATTCTCAAAGTAAAACATCATTTTGATGTGGTCGCTATTATCCGTGGCGGTGGTGGCGAGGTTGGTTTATCTTGTTTTAACGATTATCAACTGGCCAAAACCATTGCTCAATTTCCATTACCCGTTTTTACAGGCATAGGTCATTCTACTAATTTAACCGTTGCTGAAATGGTAGCGCATTACAATGCCATAACGCCTACTAAAATTGCAACTTATTTAATAGAGCCACTTATGGATCAACAACGTCAACTACAAACGTTTAAAGATCAGCTATCTAAAAATTCTGTCGCGCAAACTAATTATTATCAGCAGCAACTGCAGGAGCTAAAAAAGCAAACGCATCAATTAGCCCATTATCAACTTGTTAATCAAAAGCAGCAGCTTAATCAACTGCAACAATCAACGCATATTCAGGCTAATTTTAGATTGAAAAATGAAAATCAACATATCAGCCGGCAAGCAAATCGACTAAATCATCTATCTTTACAATACATCAGAGTGGAGAAGCAGGAGGTTGATGATGTAAAAAAAGCGCTAAGAAAAAATGCACGCCAAAAAATAAATCACTACAAAGATGACTTAAAACAAATAAGACGGAATATTTATTTATTAAAACCCGAGCAAGTTTTAAAACGCGGTTTTAGCATAACCAGATTTAAAGGTAAGGCCATCACAAAGATTGAAGATTTAAAAAATGGCGATCAAATAGATACGCAGTTATACGATGGTAAAGTGGTAAGTGAAGTTAAAGCAAAAAACAATAAGTAATGAGTGAACAATTAAGTTATACAGAGGCATTTAATGAATTAGATGACATAGTTAGTCATCTGGAAGAAGGCGAAATTTCTGTTGATGAATTATCAGAAAAGATAAAAAGAGCCTCTGAGTTAATCGATTTCTGTCAGGGTAAATTAGCTAAGACAGAGGAAAATGTTCAGGATATTTTAAAAGATTTAAATACAAAAAAGGAGTAGATTATGAGCAAACAAAGGAAAACCTATTACGAGAAAAACAAAGAAAAGATATTAAAGCAGTTAAAAAAGCGCTATCAGGAAGACAAAGAATTTAGAGAAAAAGCTAAAGAAAAATACCGTAATAAATATCACAATGATCCTGAATACAGGCAAAAGACCATAGAAAGAGCAAAAAATCGATATCACAATGACCCAGATTATCGCCAAAAAACCATTGAGCGAAGCAAGAATAGAAATAAATAATAATGATGTCTTGAATAGTAGAGTCTTTCATCTAAAAAGATAGCATTGAATACGGGTACCATAAATCGGTGAACTTATTGTAATCAATTCTAAAATAATACGACTTTATTTTAAAATTATACATCATGTCCAAACCAGACTTTTCGAAATTAAAAGCTATCTATGTCAATTGCACTTTAAAAAAATCACCAGAAATAAGCCATACAGACGGCTTGATGCAGGTATCTAAAAACATCATGCGGAATGAAGGAGTAACAGTAGATGAATTAAGACTTGTAGATCATGATATCGCCTTTGGTGTTTATCCGGATATGAAAAAACATAATTGGGAAAAAGATGATTGGCCTGGCCTTTTTGACAGAATATTCGCTGCTGATATCCTGATAATTGGCACTCCCATTTGGCTTGGTGAAAAATCTTCTGTCGCACAATTACTGATAGAAAGATTGTACAGCATGAGCGGCGAAACCAATGAAAAAGGCCAATATCTATATTATGGTAAAGCCGGTGGTTGCATCATTACCGGAAATGAAGATGGTGTAAAACATTGTGCCATGGGACTGATGTATGCCATGCAACATATTGGTTATAGCATTCCACCACAAGCGGATGCAGGCTGGATTGGTGAAGTAGGACCGGGGCCAAGTTATTTAGATGAAGCATCTGGAGCTGTAGATAACGATTTCACGAATCGCAACACTACTTTTATGACCTATAATCTAATGCATTTAGCAAAAATGCTAAAAGACAATGGAGGTTATCCATTTTATGGAAATTCACGTACAGAATGGGATCAGGGCAGTCGCTGGAGCTTTGAAAACCCTGAATACCGTTGATCTATTTTTTATTTCAACTTGAAGTTAACTTCTTTAACTTTGTTAAAATTATTTTTCATGAAGCTCAACTACCTTTACGTCGCCATCTTTTTATTCATTTCCTTTTTGGCTTTAGGGCAGCAAGCTCAACACCAAAAAAATATCAAGGAAGTTTTGTTAATAGGTGATACCGGCTATTCACCCGCTTATGGTAAATCAAAAGGATTACAGGCATTAGAAAAATATATTGAACAAAACCCTACTAATGATGCACACCTGGTTTTTCTGGGTGATAATATCTATCCCAAAGGGATGCCGGTAACTTCTGATAAGATGAGATCTGATGCTGAAACGCGTATCAATCATCAAATTGATATCGCTAAAAAATTTGATGGTTTGGTAACTTTCATTCCCGGCAATCATGATTACTATGCTGATGGTATTCCCGCAGTAAAACGCCAGGAAGCCTACATAGATGATCATTTTGATCAAAAAGATGACTGGCTGCCGGAACCGGGTTGTGCCATAGATGGCAAGGAAATAGGCGAGCATGTCTATTTAGTAACAGTAGATTCCCAGTGGTTTTTATCAGATTGGGATAAGCATCCGCAAATTAACAAAGGCTGCCATGAGCTACAAACCAGAGAAGAGTTTTTTACGGAATTAGGCACTGAGATTAAAAAGAATCAAAATAAAACAATTATTGTTGCCCTCCATCATCCCTTGTATTCTAGTGGTCATCACGGCGGTAAATTTGCTTTAAACGATCATATCTTTCCTGTTAATAATTGGCTACCTATGCCGGGTTTAGGCTCATTAGCTGTATTGCTCAGGTCTAATGGAGCTTCAGTTCAGGATATTAATAACGGCAAATATCAATACATGGTAGATCGTATGAAAACCATCGCTAAAAAATGGGATCGCGTAATTTTTACTTCTGGTCATGAACATAATTTGCAATACATTGAAGAAGATGGCATTAAACAGATTGTGTCTGGCGCCGGCTCAAAAAACAGCCATGTTAGATTAGCTAGGAACGGCAAATTTGCGACTGATCAACAAGGTTTTGCAAGATTGCGTATCAACAAAAACGGAGCGTCTACGGTTGATTATTACGGGTTAGAAAACGGCGAACTCACCCGATTAGCTACGCAGAAAGTATATAATTCACTGAAGCAAATTGATATATCTGATTTACCTGATCAATTTAACAATACTATTAAAGCCAGTATTTACCAGGCTGATCAAAATCCTGATCCATCAAAATTAGGGAAAAGTATTCTGGGTGATCATTACAGACAGCTTTATTATCAACCCATAGAAGCAAAGGTCGTCGCCTTAGACACCCTTTATGGTGGGCTTCAGCCGGTTCAATTAGGCGGTGGTAATCAAACCAATTCACTTAGGTTTGTAGATGATCAAAACCGAGAATATAACCTTCGGGAAATCAAAAAGAATTCTACAAGATTACTTCAGACTAATCTCTATAAAGATAAATATTTAAGAGATGAGTTTAAAGATACAGCTATTGAAGATTTAGTAGAAGATATCCTTACTGCTTCACATCCTTTTGCCTTTTTAACCGTTCCTACCTTAGCAGACGCGATAAACGTACCTCACACAAATCCTGATTTTTTCTACGTACCTAAGCAAAAAACACTGGGTAAATTTAATGAAGAACATGGCAATTCGCTCTATATGATTGAAGAAAGACCGGAAGAACACTGGCTTGGTTTAAAATCATTTGGCAGTCCTAACCACAGTATAGAAAGCTCAGAAGATTTTTATGATCATATACGCCGGGATGAAAAATATCGCCTGGATGAAGTTGCCTACATAAGAGCGCGCGTGTTTGATATCTTAATCGGTGATTTTGACAGGCACTTAGATCAGTGGCGCTGGGCGGAAACAGAAAAAGAGGATGGCACTCATGTATTTCAGCCGATACCGAGAGATCGCGACCAGGTATTTTCTAATTTTGATGGCGGATTGTTTGATGCCTTAAGAGCTTTATCCAGTTTCCCTAAAATCTACCAATCTTATGGCGATGATATCGATCATATCAAGTGGTATTCTTTTAACGCCCATTCCTTAGATAGATCATTGCTCAGGAATAAAGGTAAACAAGAATGGCTTAAACAAGTTGATTATATTCAAAATCATATTGATAAAGAGGTTATTGAAAAAGCCTTTGCCAAAATGCCAGCTGAAGTAAAGGGCAAAGCTAATGAGGAGCTTAAGAAAACCTTGCTTAAAAGGAAAGCCAATTTAAAAAACTTAATCAGCTCTTATTACGATAATATTAGTCGATATGTCATGTTGCAGGCTACGGATAAAGATGATTTTATAGACGTTTACAGATTAGATAACGGAAATACAAAAGTTGAAATATGGAGAAATAAAGGTGGTAAAAGAGAAGACCGCATTAGCCATCGCGTATTTAGTGATGATATCACAAAAGAAGTTTGGATTTACGGTTTAGATGATACTGATATTTTTACCGTAAAAGGCAATGGGAAATCTGGCACAATGATCAGATTAATCGGCGGATACGATAAAGATGAATATCAAATTGATAACAAAAAGCGTCTTAAAATCTACGATTTTGAAGCAAAAGATGAAGTAAAATCAAAAGGAAAATCAAA
>JAVLBJ010000034.1:13549-20821 GCA_031581455.1 Psychroflexus sp.
AAAATCAAAAGGAAAATCAAATTTGCATTTAACGAATGCTTATGATAAAACGCGATTTTTAAGAAATAAAAAAGTATATACAGCTAAAACCAGTACTCCTAGAGTGGGTTTTAATCCGGATGATGGATTTTTAATAGGCGCTAACTTCAACTGGACTAAATATGGGTTTATTCAAAATCCTTATGAGCAAAAACACAGTATAAGTGCAGGCTATTATTTTGCTGAACAAGGTTATGATTTAAGCTACGAAGGTAAATTTTCCGGTTTTTTTAAAGGGTTTCAATTAGCCACAAACTTGAGATTTACCAGCCCTAATTACGTCAGAAATTTCTTTGGTATTGGTAATGAAACAAACAATCCGGATGATGAATTAGATCGCGATTTTAATCGTATTCAATTAGAAAGTATCATCGCTTCGCTTGGATTGGAAAAATCATCGGGTTATGGGGCGAAATATAGTTTTGGCTTTCGGTTTGAAAACAGAGAGCTGGAACGAACAGACAACCGTATTTTAGATGTAAATGGTGATCAGTTCTTAGCACAAGATGATAAGTTTTTTGATCATAAGCAGTTTTTATCCATCTACGCAGACTATAGTTTTTATAACGTAGATGATGAGCTAAGACCAGCTAAAGGGGTCGATTTTAAACTTAATACAGGTGTGACGGCCAACTTAAACGATACAGAGAAAACCTTTGCTTATTTTAATCCGTCTTTGGCATTTTTTCACCCGCTAAATGCACAAAAAACTTTGGCGTTAAAAACCACGGCACAATCTCAAATCAATGTGGGTAATTCAGCTAACTATGAGTTTTATCAGGCGCCACAAATCGGTGCCAATTCAGGCTTACGCGGGTTTAGGAGACAACGTTTTACCGGTGATCAGTCCTTAGTAGGAAGTGTAGATTTACGTTATGCTTTCCCGCAGTTTAAAACATCTGTTGCTCCAATGCAAATTGGCGTTTTAACCGGTTACGATATCGGGAGGGTTTGGGTTGATGACCAAAGCTCAGATATTTGGCATGATGATTACGGCATTGGCGCCTGGCTCAATGTGGCTGATCTAGCATCAGGAACGTTTAATCTGTTCCATAGCGATGAGGGTTTCTGGTTTACCTTTGGCTTATCTACCAGTTTTTAAGACATCTCCGGGCATGTTTATTTTTGCCTCC
Organism: Psychroflexus sp.; assembly: GCA_031581455.1. Lineage (GTDB taxonomy): Bacteria > Bacteroidota > Bacteroidia > Flavobacteriales > Flavobacteriaceae > Psychroflexus. The sequence continues at coordinate 14,722 of JAVLBJ010000034.1, forward strand.
TGCATGTTTATAGCATCTAAATGACCCGTATGTTGATTTTTAGGATCGATTAAATGTACATGAAGATGAGTATCATGATGCGTAAAAACACCCTGATGACTATCAGAGTAAAAACCTACGAGTTTTACAGCTGTAGATGATAAATCGGTTTTAAATTGACCTATGTGGGCATCTTTCGGGGAGCGGACTTTAACACTATCAGGTAGGTTTTGTATATGAATGTCTGCGTGATTTATCTTAGTATCAATATGATAAGCAAAGGCTCTGGCACCTTTTTTAACCTTATCTTTTAGCCAGTCTTCTAAATCATCTAGTGTATTTACGTTTTTAGGAAGATCAATAGTTAATAGATTTTTTTCACGAGCATAAACAAAGAAAGGCGCACTTACATCAGGGCTAATTTTGCTAACAATTAAAGAGTCTTTATCATTATAAGATGATTGATAAGTTTTACCTTTATATATGGTAATCTCACCTTTCATGTCGGCTATAGGCCCTAAACCAAATAAATGTTTATCGCTTTTTAAGCTGTCTAATCTGATTTTCCCACTTAAATCACCTTCCATCATCACATTTTTCATAGCTGATACCGTTTTAATTTTTGATTCAGTATTCAATTTATCTTTTTTACAGCTTAAGAAAGTAAATACTACACAGATTAATATGCCGGTTAATTTGGTCATTATTTAATTTTACCGCAAATTTAATCGTTTTCAAATCAATTAAAACAAGTATTTTTACATTTGCAGAAATTAGAGTTGAATGAAGCTTACCTCAGTAATTTATAAATGTTTTGTTTTTAGCTTGTTACTAATGTTGCTTATGTCTTGCGGAGGTAAAAAAGTAGCTGTAAAACAGCCCACTAAAAGATCAAAAGCTATGGCTGAATCGGAAAGAGAGCTTCAGAAATCAGCTGATGAGACAATGGTAAAGATAAACCCCATTGAACCCTCAAAATTTAATAATAAAGTAGAAGCTTATATCCATAGGTATTCAGATATTGCTCAGCAGGAAATGCGTTTATACGGTATTCCGGCCAGTATAACTTTAGCTCAGGGAATTTTAGAATCTAACTCAGGAAAATCCTATTTAACCAGTCGTTCTAATAATCACTTTGGTATTAAGTGTAACGGGTGGAACGGTAGAAAAGTTTACCATGATGATGATAGGAAAGATGAGTGCTTCAGGGCTTATTCCAGACCGCATTATTCATTTAGAGATCATTCGCTTTTTCTGTTTAACAGATCGCGTTATAGATTTTTATTTGACTACGATATGGATGATTATAGGTCATGGGCTAGAGGATTGAAAAAAGCCGGATATGCGACCGATAGAAGATATCCTAATAAACTGATGAAATTAGTTAAAGACTACAATTTAGCTAGATTTGATCGAGAAGTAATCAAAGGAAATTTCAAACCTCAAAAAATTAAAAAATCATCAGATAAACCTGAACGCTATACTGTTAAAAAAGGAGATACACTTTATAATATTTCTAAGCGTTTTGAGATAACAGTTGATGAGCTTATGCAGCTCAATCAGTTAAAGTCAAGCAATATAGAAATCGGTCAAAAACTTTATTTAGAACCTATAAACTAAGAAATTTATGCGCTACGAACGCAGCAGTCAATTATTTAAAGCCGCCCAGAAAGTAATACCTGGAGGTGTCAACTCAGCAGTAAGAGCTTTTACAGGAGTAGGAGGAGAGCCATTTTTTGTAGAACATGCTAAAGGGGCTTATCTCTATGATGAAGATGGTAATCGATATGTAGATTATATTTCCTCCTGGGGACCGATGATTTTAGGTCACGCGCGAGCTGAAGTGGTAGAGGCTATTAAAGAAAGAGCGGAAAAAGGAAGCTCTTATGGTATTCCAACCGAGCTGGAAACTAAAATAGCTGAGCTCGCTGTAAAAATGGTAGATAGCATTGATAAAATCAGATTTGTTAATTCAGGCACAGAAGCTTGTATGAGCGCTGTAAGATTAGCACGAGGTTATACGGGTAAGGATAAAATTATCAAGTTTAAAGGCAATTATCATGGTCATGCTGACGCTTTTTTAATACAAGCTGGAAGCGGCGCCAGCACCCTGGGAACACCAAATTCACCTGGCGTTACGCAAGGAACAGCTAAAGATACGCTGGCTGCTGATTACAATAATATAGAAAGTGTAAAAGCATTAGTAAAGCATAATGAAGGAGAAATTGCCTGCATTATAGTTGAGCCTGTTGCCGGTAATATGGGGTGTATTCCACCTCAATCAGAATTTATTAAGGGTTTACGGGATCTTTGTGATGCTCATGGTATTCTACTTGTCTTTGATGAAGTCATGACCGGTTTTCGCTTAGCTAAAGGAGGAGCTCAGGAAGTTTTAGGCGTTAAGCCTGATATTACCTGCTTCGGTAAAGTAGTAGGTGGCGGATTGCCCGTCGGTGCTTTTGGCGCCAGCAAAGAAATCATGAGCTACTTGTCGCCTGAAGGACCGGTTTATCAGGCAGGAACGCTAAGTGGAAACCCTATTGCCATGGCGGCAGGTTACACAACGCTTAAAATCTTAAATGAAGATGATGGCATTTATAAACGTTTGGAAAAGAAAACCCAATACCTCAAAGCTGCTTGTGATAAGGTTTTGCGAAAATACAGTATCCCATATCAAATCAATCAATTTGGCTCCATGATGTCTATACATTTCTGTGAGAATCAGGTGGTAGATTTTGATTCAGCAGTTTATGGAAATAATCAGCAATTCCCTAAGGTTTTTCATGCGTTGATGGATCAAGGCGTTTACTTGCCGCCTAGTCCTTTTGAAAGCTATTTCTTAAATGATGCCCTAACTTATGAGGATTTTGATTTTACCGCAAATGCGCTTGATCAGGCTTTAAATTCACTTAGGTAACTGGCGATCAAATTTAATGATTTTGCTTTCTTTTGTGGTATTTATTCGACCAAAGAAATGACCTGAGCTTTTGTAATAATATTGATATATCAAATCATCATCATTCCCTAAATAAAACATTTTTCGCTTATCTATATAGGAAAATAAAAAGCCCGGAATTCCCATTACAAAAAATATTCTATCAATTTGAAAACCACCTTTTGTAAGTTTCCCTTTTATGATTTTAGTCTTTTCAGAAAGACCGTTTGTATAAATTATTTTTAATGTCTGGTCATCAATAAATTTAAATTCTATTTTTTCAAGAAATTTATACGTATTCTGAAGATCGAGCAGTTCCTGAAGTTCTACATATTCATCAGAATGATAAAATGGGTCTACATAATAAGTTCCATTCATTAAATGAGCCTGACCATCATACAGTGAAACAATTCCATCTTTATAGCTTTTAAAGCTAGATTTACATCCTGAAAGGATTATTACTAAACCGATAATCAGATATTTATATCTTATCATTGATGTCTAATAGTTCTTCGATATAGTCTCTTTTGTTAGATAATCGCGGTATCTTGTGCTGACCGCCTAATTTGTCGTTACGCTTCAACCATTCATAAAATAAGCCTTCTTTTGCTATGTTTAGCTTTAACTCGGTAAGCGTCGTGTCGTTAGCACGTTTAGCTTCATAATCACTATTAACCTGCTGCAAACATTTATCTAAATCAGCTTTAAATGCCTTTGGGTCTTTAGGGTTTTGTTCAAACTCTATAATCCATTCATGCGCTCCTTTTTCTTTACCTTCCATAAAAACCGGGCCTACAGTGTAGTCTTTTATATGAAGATTAAATTTGTGGGTAACCTCTCGTAAGGCTTCTTCAGCATTTTCTATAATCAATTCCTCACCAAATACATTAATATAGTGTTTTGTTCTTCCTGTAATTCTAATACGGTAAGGGTCTAGAGATGTAAACCTAACAGTATCACCAACCTGATAACGCCAGAGTCCTGAATTTGTGGTAATAACAATCGCATAATTTTTTCCTTTTTCTACTTCGCTAAGCGGAATTGCTTTTTCACGCTCAGTTCCGTAAACATCCATGGGGATAAACTCATAAAAAATCCCGTAGTTAAGCATTAGAAGTAAATCTTTTGAATCATTTTGATCCTGACAGGCAAAAAAACCTTCTGATGCATTAAAGATTTCATAGTACCTAAAATCAGACTTAGGAATAATGTCTTGATATTGTTTCAAATAAGGGTCAAAACTTACACCGCCGTGAAAGTAGACCTCCAGTTCTGGCCATAATTCAAGTAAATGTGATTTGCCCGTTTTTTCTAAAATATGATTGAGCAACACTAACATCCAGGAAGGCACGCCGGCCATGCTGGTTACATTCTGTTCAACTGATTCTTTAGTAATCGCCTCTAATTTTTTTTCCCAATCGCTCATTAATGATACTTCGTTGCTGGGCGTACTGCTAAAACTTGCCCAGAGCGGACTATTATCTATCATTAAGGCTGATAAATCACCATAATAGGTTCCTTTGTTTTTTAAAATATTTTTACTACCGCCTAATCGCAGGCTTTTTCCCGTAAATAAAGACGCATTTTCATTATTGTTTAGATACAAACAGAGCAAATCTTTACCACAGGCGTAATGATTGTCTTCTAATGCTTCCTGACTTAAAGGAATAAACTTGCTTTTAGCATTTGTAGTTCCGCTGGATTTTGCAAACATTTTGACAGGCGTAGGCCAGAATATGTTACTTTCTCCATTACGTGAGCGGTTAATCATATCAGCGTAATCTTCATAAGTCCTTATGGGAACTCTTTTTCTAAAAGCTTCATAATTATCAATCTCAGAAAAATGATATTCAGAACCAATTTCTGTTTTTTTGGCCTTATCAATCAGATGCAATAACAGTTCATTTTGAACTTCATGCGGGTATTTCATAAATAACTCCATTTCATGAATACGCTTTTTAAGCATCCATGAAGCTATGGAATTCACTAAAGGTATCGGCATTTATTTTATCTTTACAAAACGGAAAAATAAGCAAATTCACCTAAAAAAGAAAACCAATATGCAATTTGAAGGCGTAACCACAAAAATGAAAACCCAGTATAATCAACCTGTCCAGTATATCCTTTCATTTCAGGATGATTTTATTATGATGAATCAACTTTTAGGAAGACACATAGAAATCAGTTTTAAAAATTATGAATGTCTAAACTGTCATAAAAACAAAAAAATATTCCGCCAGGGTTTCTGTTTTGACTGCTTTCAGTCATCTCCAAGAGTGGGCGATTGGATCATGAAACCTGAGCTTAGCAAAGCCCATCTTGATGAAGAAGACCGCGATTTAGCCTATGAGAAAAAGGTGCAACTCCAGCCTCATATCATTTATATCGCTAATTCCAGTAATCCTAAAGTAGGTGTTACCCGAAAAAGCCAGATACCAACACGCTGGATTGATCAAGGCGCACATGAAGCAGTTGTCTTAGCAGAGGTGCCTAATAGATACTTAGCAGGCATTGGAGAAGTAGCTTTAAAAGATCATCTATCTGATAAAACCAAATGGCGTCAGATGTTACAAAATAAAAGAGAAGATGTAGACCTGATTGAATTGGCTAAGTCAATGCGTCAATATCTACCAGAAGAAGTTCAAAAGCATATTAATGATGAACCTGAATTATGGCAAATAGAATTCCCGGTTAATCAATATCCACAAAAATTAAGTAGCTTAAACTTTGAAAAAACCCCTGATTTTGATGGCATATTGGTAGGTATTAAAGGGCAATACTTAATATTTGAGAATCAAACTGTCTTTAATGTTAGAAATAGTGAAGGTTATATCTTAAACTGGCAAATAGGTATAAAAAAATCAACTTGATGCATTCAAGTTGATTTTTTATAGCCACCTTAATTTTAAGTGTTTATTTAAAAGTCTTGTTTATCTTTGATATTTTGCTTGTATTTAGCACGTTTAAGTTGTTCACGGCGAACCATAGAATCTTTTTTATGCTCTTTACGATCACGAACTTCCTGAAGTACCTTCGTGTCTCTGAACTTACGCTTTAATCGTTTTAAAGCTCTGTCTATTTTCTCGCCATCTTTTACTTTAACTACTAACATTCATATTAATTTTAATTGGACTGCAAATATAGTATTTTTATTAATTTATAAAATCTATTTAATAAAAAATATTT
>JAVLBJ010000035.1:0-20557 GCA_031581455.1 Psychroflexus sp.
TGGAACGCTGGCATCATTGCTATCTGCTTCTATTGCCGGAATGATTTTAGGTTGATTTATGAATTATGAGTTATGAATTACTGATGATGAATTATTGATTTAACTTAACTTCTTTACTTTCAGTTTCATGTAAATTATCATAGTTATTAATTATGGGTCAGAACAGGTAACTTAAGTAGCAAAGTCTAAGAAATGCAAGACCATATATGATTGTTTTTATTTGGCATTGCTGTAATTCAGTAAATTGTAATACTATAAGTATTAGCTTTTGTTTAACTAAATTACCTGAGTTTAATTTTATTAGTTTCTATATCTTTTTCTATTTTTATATTTTGAAAATCAAATCATTTTATGCAGGCTTATCACGATTTATTACGTCATATTTTAGAAAACGGAGCGGTAAAAGGAGACAGAACAGGTACTGGAACCATAAGTGTTTTTGGCCATCAGTTACGTTTTGATCTTAGTAACGGCTTTCCGCTGGTTACAACAAAAAAAGTTCATTTTAAATCTATTGTTCATGAACTGCTTTGGTTTATTTCAGGTGATACAAACATTAGTTACCTACAGGAAAACGGCGTGAAAATATGGAATCAATGGGCGGATAAAAATGGAAATCTTGGACCGGTATACGGGAAACAGTGGCGTGATTGGAACGGAGAAAGTGTAGATCAATTAAAAAACGTATTGCACCAGCTTAAAAATAATCCAGATAGTAGAAGGATGATGGTTTCAGCCTGGAATCCATCAGTTTTACCTAATACTTCAAAATCATTTGATGAAAATGTTGCTGATGGCAAAGCAGCACTTCCGCCTTGTCACGCATTATTCCAGTTTTATGTAGCTGATAATAAATTGTCTTGCCAAATGTATCAACGTAGTGCGGATGTTTTCTTAGGTGTCCCTTTTAATATAGCTTCTTATGCATTGCTCACACAGATGATGGCTCAGGTCTGTGATTTAGAAGTTGGCGATTTTATACATACCTTTGGAGATGTTCATATTTATCAAAACCATTTAGAACAAGTGAAGTTACAGCTCACCCGAATGCCAAGAGCTTTGCCTAAAATCAAGCTAAATTCTGAAGTTAAATCTTTAGATAAATTTAGGTATCAGGATATCGAGCTGCTTGATTATGATCCGCATCCTAGAATCAAAGCGCCAGTAGCTGTATAATAGCCTTACATTCGTTAAAATTACAATCAGAAAGTCCAGGTTTAGGCATATTTTTTATTTTTAAGGATTGAAGTAGATGGAAATGAAATTAAAAGATCAATTTGCTGCCACTCGTCAGCAAACAGAACAGATTTGTAAGCCATTAGCCATAGAAGATTATGTGGTTCAGCCTATTACCGATGTGTCGCCACCTAAGTGGCATTTAGGGCATACAACCTGGTTTTTTGAGGAATTTATATTGTCTGAGTTTGATGCTGATTATCAAAGGTATCACCCTAAATATGCTTACGTTTTCAACAGTTATTATGAAAGTGTAGGAGATAAGGTTTATCGCTCTAACAGAGGCAATCTATCCAGACCTACTGTTCAAGCTATTTACGATTATAGAGCACATGTTACAAAAGCTATAGAAATACTTTTAGATAAGTTTCCCAATGAAAAGGAACTCCATCAAATAGTAGAAATAGGTATTCATCACGAAAAACAGCATCAAGAACTTTTGTTAACTGATATTAAATATATCTATGGCCATAATCCGCTTTTCCCGGTATATGATGAGCAATTTGAAGAGGCTAAAAAAGAAGAAAACTCTCAAGAGTGGTTGTCTTTTGATGAAGGTGTTTACGCTATAGGATATCATGGTAATGGATTTTGCTATGATAATGAATTAAAACCACATAAGGTTTATCTGGAATCATTCTCTATATCCAATAAGTTAGTCACAAATCAAGAATACTTAGAATTTATAGAAGACGGTGGCTATAAAAACGTACTTTTATGGCACGCAGAAGCCTGGGATTGGATAAATACAAATAAAGTAAAAGCACCCATGTATTGGCATAAAATAGATGGCAAATGGCAGCGTTTTACATTATCAGGTTTGAAATCTATCGATATAAGTAAACCCGTAATTCAGTTATCATATTATGAAGCTTCCGCTTTTGCGCAGTGGAAAGGTCAGAAATTACCTACTGAATTTGAGTGGGAAACTGCTCAGTCAAAAATAGATTGGGGAAAAGTTTGGGAATGGACAGAGAGCAGTTATTTGCCTTATCCGGGTTTTAGTAAAGCCCCGGGCGCCCTGGGAGAATATAATGGTAAGTTTATGGTTAATCAAAAGGTGTTGCGCGGAAAGTCCGTTGCAACACCAAAAGGTCATAGTAGACCAACCTATAGAAATTTTTTCCATCCGCATTTGCGCTGGCAATTCTGCGGATTTAGATTAGCAAGATCAAAGAAATGAAAACAAATACACAAACAGAATTTGAAGTAAATGTAAAAGAAGGCTTAAGCGATTATCCTAAACACTTACATTCTAAATTTATTTACAACAAAGAAGGAGATGAACTGTTTAAGAAAATCATGAAGCTTCCGGAATATTACCTAACTCAAGCTGAGTTTGATATTCTGCAGCAGAATAAAAAGGAAATATGCCAGCATTTTTATGCTAAAGACGGTTTTGATCTTATAGAATTAGGTGCCGGTGACGGTCAAAAAACCAAATTGATTTTGCAAGAACTGGTAGATCAAAAAATGGACTTTAATTATTTGCCTATAGATATAAGCCAAAATGTATTAGATGATCTGGAAAAGAATATAAATAAGGAAATGCCTGATGTTTCTATAAAATGTCAGCAAGGTTCTTATTTTGATGTGCTAAAAGATTTGTCTAGTTACAACAAGCGTAAAAAAGTCATCATTGTTTTAGGGTCTAATATTGGTAATTTACTTCATGAAGAAGCTATAGATTTCCTGCAACAAATTCAGCAAAGCATGGCCGCATTTGATATGCTTTTTATGGGGTTTGATCAAAAAAAGCATCCGCAGAAAATAGTAGATGCTTACAATGATAGCCATGGTGTGACAGAAGCTTTTAATAAAAACTTACTGAAAAGGATCAATAATGAGTTTATTGCTGATTTTAATCTTGACCAATTTATGCACTGGGAAAGTTATGACCCTGAAACCGGAACGGCACGCAGTTTTTTAATCAGCAAACAAAATCAGCGAGTGAATATTGATCAATTAGACATGAAAGTTGATTTTCATAAATGGGAAACCATCCATACGGAGATTTCACAAAAATACAACGATCATGTGGTTAACTGGCTCGCAGAAAAGTCACAGTTACACGTAGATACCAGCTTTTCTGATACCGATGAGCTTTACAAGAATTATGTGTTTAAAACGGATTAAAGTGCTAAAACAGAATTTTCTGAACCAAATTCGTTTTGCTGATGAGCATCTGCTTCAGCCTCATTAGCCCAATTACCATCGATAAGGTATTTAAACTTGATTGTCTCACCTTTAGGTAAGTTGATTTCACCCTTAAATTTACCGCTCTTAAGTTTTTTTAATGAGAAATCATTTTCTTTCCAGTTGTTAAAATCACCGGCGACAAAAACCTGATTAACAGCTGTATTTTTTCATTCAAAAAACTGATTTAGTCTCGAGAAATTTCTTTAGGGGTATCATTTTGTAATAATTTCAATTTATTTTTATAAACGCATTTGCCCTCTAAATGAGACGACAGAAAAAAACTACCCTACCAGGAATTATTAATAAAACAAGAGCTATAACATTATTAGTTAACTCTTTATTCTTAGAATTGAAAAAAAACGACCAATTTCAGCTTCAGTATTGAAGTAGTTTACTCCTATCCTGATCTTACCACCACGCATGGAACATTTTACCTTATTCTTTTGTAAAAAATGGAATAGATTTTCGTCGGCATCGAGTGAAAAGATAGGAGAAATGACGTCTCTTTGAATGACAATATCTTCTAATAAACCTAGTTCTGCTAAACCTCGTTTTAACTTCTGACTTAATTTGATGATCTGATTTTCAATAACATCAATACTAACATTATCATAGTGAAATTTTAGCGCCTCCTGTAAGGTGTAAAAAGCCATTAGGTCTAAATGTCCCGGCTCCATAAAACCGGTAGACGTAAAAGGACCATCCGGTTTGTAAGCCTGTGAATTACTGCCTATGCTCTTGGTTTCCAACTGTTCCCTGAATTCCTTCTTGATCAGAAAGAATCCGTTACCTAATCCTGCGTTCAACCATTTATAACCGCTGGTACCTATGGCATCTATCGGGCTTTTGGCGAGATCAAACTGTTCTGTACCCATGTATTGTGTAGCATCGATAATAAATCTTACATTTTGATAGTTTTTTTTGATGTCCACTATTGAATTCTGGTCTAACTTTATGCCATTTAAATATTGAATAAGGCTACATATTACATAATCAATTTGATGGGACCTTATCTTTTCTTCTATTTGTTCTTCAATATCAACAGAAAGGGCAACTTCATGGATGTTCTTTAATTTCGACTTCACCGGCAGATTGACGGACGGATAATCGCTATCGATCAATAAGATATTCGCATTTTTGGGTAGAGCTTCTAAAAGGAAGTTCATTCCGATGGAATAATTGGGTACCAGTCCGATCTCATCGATTTCCGCATTGTAGATTTCACCGATCTTCTTTTTGCAATTCAGCACATGATCATCCTCATTTTGCATCATCTTATCTGGATCCCTCACATATTCCTGTAGGAATTGATGTCTTTTCTTGTAAACTGATGCCGGAATGATACCCGTTGCCGGCGTATTGAAAAAAATATGGTCATCCAGAAGTGAAAATTCCTCTCGTAAATGGTCTAAGTGCATGAGATAATGTAATTTTGATCAATCATTCAAATATGGAAAATTACAAAAAAGACCTTAAAAAGAACGCCTCAAAACGCATAAAACAAAAGCGGAGGTTGATGATGCATCTGGTAAGCTTCATTGCCGGTAGCATCATCTTAGCCATACTCAACGTTCTCATTGGCTACCAAATTGATTTTCAACCTTTAGAGATGTATTGGTTCGTAACGGCCATGCTCTTTTGGTTGTTCCTTCTGATCATTCATGCTATTAACGTATTGTTGCTCACCAAGTTCATGGGCAAGGAATGGGAAGAAAAGCAAATGAATAGATTGATGAAGAAACAATTGGATAAAATAGGTCAATTAGAAAAGAAAGTAGAACAACAGTCAAAAGGAAGAAAAGAGAACACATGACATTAACTATAGTAGCCGCCGCTGGCGAGAATAACGAACTGGGCAAGGATAATCAATTGATATGGCATCTGCCGGATGACTTTAAAAGATTCAAGAAGATCACCTCTCATCACCATATCATCATGGGGAGAAAGACCTTTGAATCTTTCCCGAAACCCTTGCCGAACCGGGCGCACGTGGTCATTTCAAGGCAGAAAGATTATCCAGATAGGAACTGTATTCCTGTAAGCAGTTTAGAGAAAGCACTGGATATCTGTCCGCAAGACGATGAGAACTTTATCATAGGGGGCGGCGAGATCTATAAGATGGCATTAGCTATTGCCGATAAAATAGAATTGACAAGAGTGCATGGAACGTTCACGGCAGATACTTTTTTTCCGGAATTGACCGATGACTGGCAATTAGAAAAAGAAGAATTCCATGATAAGGATGAAAAACATCAATATGCCTTTACCTATCAAACTTTTATAAAAAAGGAATTCAATTAATCGCAAGTCGGGATGTTTTACCACAAAGGCACAAAGTACACGAAGTTTGTATTTTTTAAAGAAGAAAATGAAATTTTATGAACCTAATGTTACTAGCCGAAGAAGAAAATTTACATCTCAACAATGCACAACCGTTATCCGGTGGTGACATCAATGAAGTACAACGTCTAAGTTGTAAGGAAGGTGAATTTGTGGTAAAGATCAATGACAGATCGGCTTACCCTAAGATGTTCGAACGCGAAGCCAGCGGATTAGATGAATTGAGAAAGGCCAAAAGCTTTAAGATTCCGGAAGTTATCGCAACCGGTGAACTAGGAGAAAATTCCTATCTGCTGATGCGATATATCGATGCTAATTCACCATCAAGCGATTTTGATGAGCAGTTTGCCCAAAAATTAGCCAAAATGCATCAGGTGTCTGCGGATCACTTTGGTTTTCATGAAGATAATTACATCGGTAAGTTGCCACAATATAATGATCATAAAGCCAAAGCATCTGATTTTTATATCGATCAACGTTTAGAGCCACAGGTCAAAATGGCCCACAACTGCGGATTTGATCTTCCTTTAAACGACAGATTTTTTAATAATGTAGAAGACGCTATTCCCGATGAACCTTCATCACTTATTCACGGTGATCTCTGGGTAGGTAATTATATGACCGATGAACAGGGCGATCCGGTGCTCATCGATCCGGCTACTTGTTATGCACACCGGGAAATGGACTTGGCCATGATGAAGCTTTTCGGCGGCTATTCCGCTAGGATATTTGCTATTTATCATGAGCATTATCCGCTGGAATCCCAATGGCACTCCAGGGTCAACCTCTATCAACTTTACTATTTATTGGTCCATCTCAACTTATTTGGCGCTGGTTATTTAAGCTCGGTTGAGAACATCATCAAAAAGTACAGGTAGTCATCAATATTTGTTTGCTATCGATTTAAACCTATTTTTGCATTAAAATTCTATATCATGAAAGCATACGTTTTCCCTGGACAAGGTGCTCAGTTTACTGGAATGGGCTCCACTTTATACGAAGATTCTGATTCTGCAAAACAACTTTTTGAACAAGCCAACGAGTTATTGGGCTTTAGGATCACCGATATCATGTTTGAAGGCTCAGCCGATGACCTCAAACAAACTAAGGTCACCCAACCATCTATTTTCCTGCATTCCGTGATCTTGAGCAAGGAAATGGGAGAAAATTTTCAGCCTGATCTTGTGGCCGGTCATTCTCTGGGAGAGTTTTCTGCTCTCGTCGCCAGTGGCTACCTAGACTTTTCTGATGGCTTACAGTTGGTTTCCAAAAGAGCGCAAGCCATGCAGAAAGCCTGTGAAGCCGAACCTTCTACCATGGCAGCAGTTCTGGGATTAGAAGATGAGACCGTGGAAAAGGTTTGTCAGGAAATAGACGGCATCGTGGTTCCGGCCAATTATAATTGTCCCGGGCAATTGGTCATCTCCGGTAGTATGGAAGCTATTGATAAAGCTTGCGAAAAACTAAAGGAAGCCGGTGCCAAGCGTGCAATGCAACTCCCTGTTGGCGGTGCTTTCCATTCACCTTTGATGGAGCCGGCTAGAGAAGAACTGGCCGCAGCTATAGAACAAACGAAGTTCCACGCGGGAAAATGTCCGGTCTATCAGAATGCTACTGCGCAAAAAACATCTGATGCTGATATTATCCGGCAAAATCTTATCGCCCAATTGACAGCTCCAGTAAAATGGACGCAGATCATGAACGCCATGATCGGTGAAGGTATTACTAAATACATAGAAGTTGGCCCTGGAAAAGTCCTTCAGGGATTGATGAAAAAAGTAGACCGTCGATTCCCAACGGAAGACGTTAGATGATATTTTACAAAAACTTAAGCCATTTGGAATTCACGATGTCTTACCTTTGTAATAATGGATATTAGAGAACGTTTTTACCAATATATTAGCCAACTTCAAGATAAGATAACCAGTGCTCTGGAGAAATATGAAGTGGATAAAAGTTTCCTTGAGGATCGATGGGATAGAGAAGAAGGTGGAGGTGGTCGATCCCGCGTTTTAGAAAATGGTAGGATATTTGAAAAGGCCGGCGTAAATATTTCAGCTGTTCATGGACCTTTGCCGGAGTCGCTACAAAACTATTTTGAAGTCGAACGGTCAAATTTTTACGCTTGCGGTATTAGTCTGGTCATTCATCCCAGAAATCCGATGGTGCCTACGGTCCATGCCAATTTCCGCTATTTTGAAATGCACGATCTGGAAGGAAATCTCAAGAAACAATGGTTTGGTGGCGGATTAGATCTAACACCTTATTATTTGTTCCATGAAGATGCGGTCCATTTTCACCAGGTTTGCAAGTCAGCTTGTGATCGACTCGGGAAAGATCTGTATCAGCCTTATAAAGAACGCTGTGATGAGTATTTCTGGAATGCGCATCGGGATGAGGCACGCGGTATAGGTGGATTGTTCTTCGATCATTTACAAGATGATGACCAGCGTAGTATGGAAGATTGGTATAAGTTCGTGACCGATGTAGGTGATCATTTTCTGGAAGCTTATTTACCTATTGTTGATAAGCGTAAGGATATCGACTACACAGAACATCAAAAAGACTGGCAAAAACTGCGTCGGGGTAGATACGTAGAGTTCAATCTAGTGCATGATAAAGGGACTTTGTTCGGTCTAAAGACCAAGGGCAGAATAGAAAGTATACTGATGAGCCTGCCGCCAGAGGTCAACTGGAAATACAATTATCATCCGCCGGAGCATTCTGATGAAGCCCAACTTATAGACGTATTGAAAAACCCAAAAAACTGGATAGATGAAGCCGATAATTAGACCGAGAAGATTGCGCCAAAACAAGGCGATCAGAAATATGGTGCGGGAAAATAGATTGCATCCCTCAGACTTTATCATGCCGCTTTTTATCGTAGAAGGTAAGAACGTTAAAGAACCCATTCCATCGATGCTAGGACAATACCGGCTGAGCTTAGACGAGCTGAAAAAAGAAGCACGCGTTTTAGTTGATATGGGTTTACAGGCCGTTTTGCTATTCGTCAAGGCCAAGGCCGATCAAAAAGATATAAAAGGAACGGAAGCTCTGAATCCTGACGGATTGATGCAACGCGCGATCAAGACCATAAAAGAGGTAGCGCCGCAATTACTTGTCATGACCGATGTTGCTTTAGATCCTTATTCCAGTGTAGGTCACGATGGCATAGTTAAGAACGGTAAGGTCATCAATGATGAGACGAACGAGCAATTGGGGAAAATGGCCCTAAGTCATGTGCAAGCTGGCGCGGATCTTGTCGCTCCCAGTGATATGATGGATGGTCGTGTTGCTCACATTAGAGAAGCCTTAGACCAAGCTGACTATACCGATTGCGGTATCATGAGCTATGCAGCTAAGTATGCCTCAGCTTTTTATGGGCCATTTCGGGATGCTTTAGGATCAGCTCCGGTGGAAGAGCAAGACATCCCGGAAGATAAAAAGACCTACCAAATGGACCCGGCGAACAGCAAAGAAGCCATCAAGGAATGCCTGCTCGATGAAGCCGAAGGTGCTGATATCCTGATGATCAAACCTGGTCTGCCTTACCTGGACATCATTAATGATGTAAGTTATCAAACCCAACTACCCATAGCCGTTTATCAGGTAAGCGGCGAATATGCGATGCTCAAGGCCGCAGCGGAAAAAGGTTGGTTAGATCATGATGCGCTCTTATTAGAACAGTTGATCGGATTTAAACGCGCCGGTGCCAAGCTGATTGCCAGTTACTTTGCCAAGGATGCGGTAAGATTGATATCTTAGATCAGCTTATGCTAAATATTATTACTTCAAATAAAAATACTTTGATCATAGCAATTATTCCTGTATTATAGAATACCGATAATTATACGCATGCACGTATAAAAATTGGTGTTTTCTGAAACTTATACGCATAAGCGTATAATAGTAGATGACAACTCGTCCCTGAAAATCAACAATTCAGAATGTTACATACCATTTGGATTGAATGGACGACCTACATTTGAAATGAATTTAAAAAAACAAGAACTATGAAAATCTTAGGAATTATTTTATCATTAGTGTTAGCATTCAATATTCAAACTGAAGAATCAGGTGATTTAAAGGTCAGACTGAAGAATTACCCGACAGGCGAAGGTACTATGATGATAGGTGTATTTGATGATAACGGCTTTTTGAATAAACCTGTAAAAGGCAAGTCTGTTAAGGTTGAAGGAAAAGAAAACCTGACCGTCACATTTGAAAACTTGCCCTATGGCGAATACGCAGTTTCCGCACTTCATGATAAAAATGGAAATCAACAGATGGATTTTGATCAGCGAGGCATGCCATTAGAAGATTGGGCGATGAGCGGAACTAACCCACAAGACCAACGACCGCAATGGAAATTAGCCAAGTTTAGCTTTAATAAGGATGGCCAGGAAGTCGATATATCTTTTTAAGTTTTTGATCCAGTAAGACTTGATAGAGAACGCAAGTCACTGCGCTTGCGTTCTTTGTTTTTAGGTATTTAGATGATGATGACATTTTAACAATAAAAGTACTTTAATTACTTTTTCCGCTTCCTTACCTCATATTTTATCTTGTATGCTTCATTATCGGCAGTATGTGAAACGTCATCAGATGTTTTGTATTGCTCTTCCTCCTGGTCTACCGGATTAAAATTCCCATTTTCATCGAATTGGCGCATAAACTCATCATCCTCATCTTTCTTACGTATTTCATGGGGATATTTGAAAATCACGCCTTTTTTTCTATAAACAAAAGCCAAGAGGGTTCCCGAGATGAGTCCAGACAAGTGGCCTTCCCAGGAAATGCCAGCTTCTCCCGGGAAAATACCCCAAACCAGACTTCCATAGATAAAAATGACGATCATGGAAACGGCGATCAATCGAAAGTGTTTGGACAGAATGCCCTTAAAGAATAAAAAGGCAAAAAGCATGTAGACCACTCCGCTCGCGCCTATGTGATAGGATGGTCTGGCGATGGACCAGGTTAGCAATCCGGTGGCCAAAAATCCCAGGATAAAAACAGGGAATGCGATAGGTCTGTAAAAATACATTAAGGCTAAGCTGAGCAGGAACATCGGTATAGTGTTATTGAACAAATGTTCAACACCGGAATGAATGAACGGCCCAAAAAGTACACCAACTAAACCCGATAATTCGCCCGGTCTTACGCCCAGATCATTAAAGTTGTAATGAAAAGTGATCTCGAACCAATAGACCAGCCACATTAAAAGCGGAAACGCCAGCGGAATGGCGATATCAACAACAGATAAAGGTGGTCTTTCAGTTCTCATTGAACAAAGTTATAAAACTAAAAGCTAAACTAAAGTTCCTTTAGCTCAAAATAGATTGTATTTTTGAGCTATGGAACAACCCTTAGCAGAACGGATGCGCCCTAAGCAATTGGCCGATTTTATAGGTCAGCAACAATTGCTGGAAAAAAATGCGTCCTTATACAAGGCTATGCAAAATGGTCTGGTGCCATCTATGATCCTATGGGGTCCGCCGGGCGTAGGTAAAACAACCCTGGCGCATTTGATCGCTGATCAGGCCCAAGCCAAGGTCATCAAATTGTCTGCGATCAACAGCGGTGTTAAGGATGTTCGTGCGGCTATAGATCAAGCTGAACGCAGTGATAATCTCTTTAACAAAGGTAAAAGACCGGTCTTGTTCATCGATGAGATCCATCGCTTTAGCAAATCACAGCAAGATTCGCTCTTAGGTGCTGTAGAGAAGGGAAGTGTCCAATTGATAGGCGCGACCACGGAAAATCCAAGCTTTGAGGTGATCTCTGCTCTGCTTTCGCGCTGTCAGGTGTACATTTTAGAATCGCTTAGTAAAGATGAACTGATAAGGATCGTAGATCAGGCGATCGCTAAGGATGTGGTACTAAGCAAGAAGAAGATACAGATAAGGTCTTATGATGCTTTGCTCAGACATTCAGGAGGCGATGCCAGGCGATTGCTCAACTTACTGGAGCTTGCCTGTCATCAGCAGGAGCAAGATATTGAGATCACTGATGAAAAGATCGGTGATCTTGTGAAGCATACAGCTGCAAGATATGACAAGACCGGCGATCAGCATTATGATATCATTTCAGCATTCATCAAATCCATTCGTGGTAGCGACCCTGATGCGGCCGTTTATTGGTTGGCCAGAATGCTCAAAGGTGGTGAAGACATCAAGTTTATCGCACGAAGAATGCTGATCTTAGCGGCTGAGGATATCGGCAATGCAAATCCTACGGCATTGGTCCTGGCCAATACTACTTTCCAGTCGGTGCAATCTGTGGGTATGCCGGAAGCCAGGATCATTTTAGGTCAATGCGCTACTTATTTGGCCGCATCAGAAAAAAGCAATGCCAGCTATCTGGCCATCAATGAAGCCATGGCTAAGGTGGATAGTACAGGCGATCTAAATGTTCCTGTTCATCTACGAAATGCACCTACGAAACTGATGAAGGAATTAGGCCATGGAAGCGATTATCAATATCCGCATGATCATCCGGGGAATTTCACTCAAGCGCAATATCTACCTGATGAACTAAAAGAACGATTATTCTACAAACCATCTGATAATGGTCGGGAAGCTTCGCTTAAAAAGCGGTTAAGTCAATTGTGGCAGAGAATTAAAAACTATTCCTGAACTTTATAATAAGTCATTTTAACTTGTCTGTTGATATCTTGATCCTGATAAGTTACAATAAGATCGCCTTCTGGAGTAAATCTGGCAATACCACTAATTTTGGGATTTTTAAATTTTAGGCTGCCGTCTGATTGGGTTATAACTTCGGCTACTTTTTTATCAGCTTTATAAATCATGTAGCCTTTACGTTGTCTGGCTAATCTGTAAATTTCACCGTCTTTTTTGTAATAGGCTAAGGTTTTAATGTCATCTTTTATCTGATTAGCTTTATTAGTTTGGCTTTCAGTTGAAGAGTTCTCTCTTTTATCTAATGTTTTTATAGATTCAAATGCCTCACGAATCCCTTCTTTATAACCATCTTTATGTTTTTTACTTCTGCTTTCTCCAATTTTAGTTCTAAAAATCACTTTATTATAGCAATCGAATAATTTAATTTGAAATTTTGAGCTCAACATAGATGAAAGTTTCTCCACCTGTGTATTTAAAGCTAAACAAGGATTTTTAGCTAATTTTTTAGGCTTGCTTTCAGTATTCATTAAAACATTATAGCCTTCTTTTTGAAACAGAACACGCAATAAACTATTGAGCTGAAATTGATGTTTGTGTTCCTGAAAATCAAATCTTTCCGGAATAATGATGTACTCGTAATCAGACACATTTTGAGCGGAAGCTTTAAAACTTAGAATGATCAGACTGAAAAAAAATATCGTTTTTAATTTCATGTTGGTTATTTAGTGATGGGCAATTGTTTCCCTTCTTGTTTAGCTTTATTGTCTTTTGCACTGCCAATGCCAATCCCCATAGCCAGGCCGCTACCTATTCCTATTCCCATAAAACCCAGTTGGTCCAGTGCTAATCCTATGGTGACACCTATCGGTACGCCGATAGCGGACATTCCCAGGGCAATCCATAAAGACATGTAGTGGTTTTTAGCCACATAGCCTTTTTTGTCTTTGATATAATCTAAAATTTTACTTTCTTTCTTTTTAATCGTATTGTAGTTGAGGTTTTTTTTAATAACAGTTATATGTTCTTTGATATAATCTACATTTTCCTGATCTAAGGATTTATCATTTAAAGCATCTATTAATTCATTAAAATGTGTGATGGCATTTAGGTCTTTCTTTTTTAATTGATCTTGTGTTTTAATTTGTAAGTCAGGTAGGTTCATAAAAAAAGATTTCACAAAATTCGCATTAGCTCGTCAAGCTGAGTAATAGATTTTTTATAACGGTTTTTATCATCTGATAAGTGAATGGCTTGCATCCCTATTTGTATAGCGCCTTGAATATCAGCTTCTAAATTATCACCTATCATCAGGCTTTCTTTTTTGTGAGCCTGAGCTTTATCTAGCGCATGATAAAACACTTTAGGATGTGGTTTTTTTAACTGAACTTCTTCAGCAGTGGTTACTGTTTTAAAAAAAGTATCTATGGCGCTGTTTTTAAGTTTCTTATACTGAATAATATCAAATCCATTAGTGATGATATGCAATTGGTATTTATCACCTAAATAATTTAAAATCTCTTTAGCATAAGGCAATAAGGCTGTCTCATTAGATAAATTTTCAATGTACTGATTGGACAATAAATCTATTAGTTGATCATCAGCCTCAAAATTAACTGCCTGAAATGTGTCTTTTAGTCTAGAATAGCGTAAATAACTCTGCTCTATTTTATTTTCTCGATACATTTTCCAGTATCTGTGATTAATAGGCGTATAATGTGTCATAAATTTATCTACCTGTAAATCAACATTACATGCTTTAAAAATCTTTTCAAAAGTTATAGCAGAGTTTGTCTCAAAATCCCATAACGTATGATCTAAATCGAAAAAAATATGCTTAATCCCCGGTTTTTTCATGAATGATATGAATTATTTGTTTTGCTGCATTGGCGTCCTCTTCTTCAGCAAAATCTTTATTTTCAAAAATACCTAAAAAATATCCGTTTAAACGTAAAATACGTTTTTTGATTTTCTTGATGCGCTCTACGATATCATTTTTGTCATGATCAGCCAATATAATGCTGTTAAAAGCTGACGGGTAAATAGTTAAAGGCAATAGTTGCTCTAAGTCTAAATCATAAAATAAAAACGGTGTACAGGTGCCCGCTCTAAATCCTAAGCTGTTTTTATAGCCCATAGAATAATCGCTACTCAAATTTAATTTTTCCATACTTTTATACACATCCGGAAAATTTAAAGCATGTCTTTTAATCAAAGCGTTATCTAATTCTTCATTTACAATTTGCTCCCAGCGTTTTTTTTCTTTTACAAAAACAGATTGATCCTGAACAGCTTCAAATCCTAATAATAAGCCCAAATGGGCATAATCACCCATTGATTTGATAATCCGCTGGTAGGTTGTTCTGTTATAACTTAAGTTTTTACTATATCGCGAATAATTGCTCAGCTGAAACATAAAGTGCATAGGATAATCATGGCTCTGGTAATATTCAACCAACTCATCATACACATTTAAGGGGTCAGCCTGATATCTAATGATGGAGGCTATCCGCTTAAAAATCAATTTAAACTGAAGTTGAGATAAGTCTTTAAAAAAGCCACCTATCTGGCGAACAAAGCCTTTTTGGGCATAGGCAAATACCTCTTCTACAGCTATGATACTTTTTAACTGAGGCTTTCCCTCCGGAAAATCATGCTCCGGGAATTTATCTTTTAAAACATCTCGCATGGCAAATGCCCATTCATCAACCACCGGACGTTCTAAAAAACCGTTCTGGTAGGCTATGCTTTCTTCTATAGGAAAACCTTCACTGGTGTCTTTTACATAAGGCTGATATTCTTCATAACGCGTAAGCAAGTAAAAGGAAGCTGAAAAAATATCGTAAGGTATACTGCTGCTGGTTGAGGTTTTGAAAAAACAGGGTATATCTTTCCATTGGCCCACTTTAATCTCCATGTCGCTAAAGCCCTGCTCGTTTAATAGGCCGTATTGTTCTACAAAAACTTCTTTCCCTAATTGTTTTTTAGCATAAGAAAATTTAACGCCCTTAAAAGCGATAAAAGGTTCTACCTTAGTCGTAAATTTAACGTCTAAGTTTAAAATGCGCTTACAAATATGCTTGAAAACAAAATTGATTCGCGGCGTTTCTTTAGGTATGTATACCAGTATTTCCATTACATCAGACCTTCATCGGCAAAGCTAAAGTAATCATTTTCTGTTACGATAACATGATCTAATACTTTAAGATCTAATAATTCTCCGGCTTGTTTAAGTTTGCGCGTGAGTTGTTTGTCGGCATGGCTTGGCTGTGTTTTGCCGGAAGGGTGATTATGCACCATGATTAATGATACCGCATTATGCTCTAAAGCTTTTTTAAGTGCAATTCTTACATCGACAACCGTACCGGTCATACCACCGCGACTTAAAGGATATTTGTAGATAACTTTATTAGAATTATTCAGATAAATCATATAGAATTCTTCATGTGGTAAATCACCCAATAGCGGTTTCATAATGGTGTAAACCGATGAGGAAGAATTGACTTTATCTAGCTCTAAACCATCCTCTTCCATCATGCGATTAGCTAATTCTAATCCTGCTGATATACTTACGGCTTTAGCTTTACCTATACCTTTGAACTGCATGAGCTGCTGAACACTCATTCTGGCTATCTTTTTCAGTCGATCATCTTGCTGATGTAACAACCTCTTGCTCAAGTCTACAGCGCTCTCGCTACGCGAACCAGAACCTAACAATATGGCGATGAGCTCTGCTTTGGTCAGTGCCTTTTTCCCTTTTTGCAAAAGCTTTTCACGAGGTCTATCTTCTTCAGACCAGTTTTTTATAGAAATGTATGTATCGCGCTTAGTTTCCATTTAATTCACACCATCAGCTATTTTTTGGGCTACTTCTTTTAATTCCTGATCTTCCATTTTTACTTTATCCTGAAAGGTCATTTCGCTCATTTTGTTGAGCGGTATCAAATGTATATGGACATGTGGCACTTCCAGCCCTACAACGCTCATGCCAACGCGCTTACAAGGAATGCTGCGTCTGATACCTAAGCCTACTTTCTTAGCGAATTGCATCAAGTTCTGATAGGTATCATCGTCCAGGTCGAACAATTTATCTACTTCTTTTTTAGGCACACAAAGTGTATGTCCTTTAGCGTTAGGGTTGATGTCTAAAAAAGCGATGAAATCCTCATCCTCAGCGACTATATGCGCCGGAATTTCTCTATTGATGATCTTAGTAAAGAGGGAAGCCATAATCTATTTGTTTTCGAGTTCTTTTTGCAGTTCTTCTAATACCGGATTTACCGTGCTGGCAGGTAAGTCTTTGATCTTGATATACATCAGACCATCTACCGCATTGTTGAACAAAGGGTCCACATTAAAGGCGATGACCTTTGCATTTTGTTTGACATATTTCTTTAACAATACCGGCATCCGTAGATTGTTAGGTTCTATTTCGTCTATTAATTTATCAAATTTATTCAAATTTGCTTTTCCAGCATCAAAAAAGAAATCTTTATCCTCATCTTTTAGTTTAACCTTGAACTCTTTTTTAGGTCTGATGTACTGCGCCAGGAAAGGATCGTAATAATTGGACTTCATAAACTCTATCATCAGTGATTTGGAGAAATTAGAGAATTGGTTACTGATGCTCACGCCACCCATTAGATATTTATGCTCCGGGTAACGGATGGTACAGTGAACGATTCCTCGCCAAAGGAGGAACAGTGGCATCGGCTTTTGTTGATACTCTTTGCTGATGAAGGCACGGCCCATTTCTATGGTTTCCTTCATGATTCGATGTGCTTCTGCTTCGAACCTGAAAAGTTCATTGAGATAAAAACCGCTCATGCCATGTTTAGGAAAAATCTCCTGACCTAAGCCCATACGGTAAGCGCCAACTAATCTTTCATTTTTGTTGTCCCATAAAAATAAATGGTGGTATAAATAATCGTACTTGTCAAGATCAATTGACTTGTTTGTGCCTTCGCCTACAAGGCGAAAGGTGATTTCGCGCAATCTGCCTATTTCTCTTAGAATAACCGGTATTGTTTTGCTGTGCGCTAAGAAAACCTCAAAATTGTTACTGATAAAAAACCTTTTATCTGTATTTCTACAGGTTTCTATCTCTGCTTTTATTTTTTCCTTTTCAGATTCTTTTACTACGTTTTTAGGACTTCTGGGGATTTTAATACTACTCGGTATTTGATTAATCCACCTTTTTCGCTCAAATCCGGAGGCAAGCATATAGGTTTTCTTACGGATGAATTCTGTATAAGCTTCGATACTCTCCTGCTCGTTCTGATCATTAACATTGATGGGTTGACCTATACGAACTCTGATCTTTCTATATTTCTGCGTAAAAAGTTCGCTGGGTAATTTGGCTGTTCTAAAAGTATCGCTGATCTTCGCTATCCGGTAAAAAGCCTTACTATTCCTGGCATGGAAATAAACCGGAACTACTGGAATGTTCATTTTCCTGACCATGCGCATCGCATCGGTAGACCAGGGTTTGTCTACATATTGATTGCCACTTCGTATCGTTGAAACTTCTCCTGCGGGGAATATCCCCAGCGGATGTCCGTCTGCTGTATGGCGTAGAGAATTCTTGATGCCTGTGGAACTGGACCTTATTTCTTTTCTATCCTCAAAAGGATTAACCGGCAATATTAGATCGGATATCGGCTGGATACGCTGAAGCAGGAAATTGGCCATCACTTTTAAATCACTACGATGTTGTAGCATTAGTTTTAACAAGAGCAAGCCGTCAATTCCACCCAAAGGATGATTAGAAACGGTGACAAAAGCCCCTTTTTGAGGAATGCGTTTCAGGTCCTTTTCCGGCACTTCAAAGTTGATGCCCAGGTCGACAAGAACTGCATCTATAAAGGCAACTCCTTCTAAATGACTGTGCTTATCGTAAATATGATTGATCTTGCTCATTTGCGTTAGATGCATGAGCGTATGACCAATAAATGTTCCGGCCCAACCCAAACCTTTTAGGTTGATAGATTTAGCCACATCTTTACCCGTTACTATTCCCATAAGTGTTAACAAATATAAGAATATATTAGGTGTTGTTTCACTGAATATGTTCTGGTTTTTAGAAAACCTGCAACTTTTGGATAAATATTCATAAATTTATTCAGCTTTAATAAACTATAAAAATGGAGAAGTACAGAAAATGATGATTGAAAAAGAAAAGTAATGGAAGTAGTACTAAGATCAAGGTTGAATTGCCCGGAATGTGCTCATAAGAAAGAAGAGACCATGCCTACAGACGCCTGTCAATTTTTCTATGAATGTGAAAATTGTCATAACATCATTCAACCCAAAAAAGGCGACTGTTGTGTATATTGCAGTTATGGTTCAGTAGATTGCCCACCTGTTCAGAAAGAAAACCGCTGTTGTTGATGTTTTAGGGTCAATTATCCACCACAAATTGAATGGTTTCCTGAGTAACTTGCTTGAGCAATATCTTATGTTTACGCTCTATGCTATTGACAGCCGCTTCATCAAAATGGCGAATAGTAAATAGAGATACCGGGTCATAGGCTCTAACCCTGAATTTTTGCTTTAATATTTGTATAACTTCATCTAAATGCCCAAATTTATTATCGATACAAACGGAAAAACTGATGGCGGAATTCTGGATAAGATCGGCCTTGATCTGATATTGATGGAAAAGTGCGAACAGTTCACTAATGTTCTCTTCCACGAAAAAAGAAAAGTCCAGACTGGAGAGCGAAAGCAATGCCAGGTTCTTTTTCACGATATAACATGGCGTTATCGGTCTGATGGCATCTCCCTTTTGTACGATCGTTCCCTGGCTTTTCGGGTCTAAGAAGGAGCGGACTTCCAGTGGGATCTCCTTTTCCTGTAAAGGTTGGATGGTTTTAGGATGGATGACACTGGCACCGTAAAATGCCAGCTCTATGGCTTCTTCGTACGAGATCTGATGAAGCAATTGCGTATCATTGAATTCGCGTGGGTCGGCATTGAGTACGCCGGGCACATCCTTCCAGATGAACACTGAGGTCGCATCCAGGTTATAAGCGATGATCGCCGCCGTATAATCACTTCCTTCCCTTCCTAAGGTCGTGGTGAAATTATTAGCATCTGAAGCGATGAAACCTTGCGTAATGTATAATTGATGAGGTTTCACTAAATTTTTTATCTGTTTTTTAGTTTGTTGCCAATCTACTTGCGCATCGCGATAAGTAGCATCTGTAGCTATCATTTCACGGACATCTATCCATGTGTTTTTAATCTCATAATCATTAAGATATAAGCTCACAATTGTGGTGCTCATCAATTCGCCGAAACAAACCACCTGATCGTAAACAAAGTCATAGTTGGGCGATTTGTTCCGTTCAAAGAAAATACGCAGCTCTTTAAAATAATAGTTGACCTTATCATGAACAGGATGTGTTCTTTCCGGGAACAAAGCCGTGATGATTTCTAAGTGATGATCATATAGGTCTTGTATTTTCATTTCCAGTTGATCATCCTTTGCAAAGTAGGAACTGATGATACTTTCCAGTGCGTTCGTGGTCTTACCAATAGCAGAGACCACGAGAAGCTTATCCTGAAAACCAGTAGTTTCTAATACTTTTCTTACATTTTTTATACCTGCGGCATCTTTTATCGATGCACCGCCGAACTTATAAATTTGCATCTGCGAATTTCTTTAGATTTTCTTCACTGAGTTGTACCGTACGCCAATCGTCAAAAATATCAGCATTGTACTTTTTATAGAAATCGATAGCGGAGCGATTCCAATCCAGCACCACCCATTCCACGCGTTTTAAACCTTGTTGATGTGCTTGCCTGAGAACAGCCTCGAACAAAGCCTTGCCGATGCCTTGATGCCGATACTTTTTCGTTACGATAAGGTCTTCTAAGTGAATGCTCTTGCCTTTCCAGGTGGAAAATCGGTGATAGAACAAGGCCATACCAACCACCTGATCCTTCAGTTCAGCTACAAGACAGGAAAAATCCGCGGGATCACCAAATGCTCCATCCGCCAGGTCATTTTCATCGATCTCCACGGCATCCGGTTCTTTTTCATAGACCGCCAATTCACGGATCAATCCCAAGATTTGAGACAGGTCTTCCTTTATGATCGGTCTAATGCTAAAATTTTCCATGCTTGCAAAAGTAAG
>JAVLBJ010000036.1:0-20414 GCA_031581455.1 Psychroflexus sp.
TTGAACCGGTCTGATGCATCATTTCATTCCAATAGCATTGTTAAATTATCTGAAGATGTTCATCACCGCTTAATCAACCGCTTATTGATCTTGTTGTATCGGGTCTCAAGTTGAAGGATGTAAACGCCAGCGCTTAATTGACTGACATCTAATATCGATCGGTCATTAAAGGACCTGATCAGTTTTCCATCGATGGAATAGAGCTTGAGCGGTTCTATAAATCACGATGTGACCGTTAATTAATAAATCGTCAATTATCATCTTTAAGAAAGTCCGATATTACATTATTTACAATAATATGTAATATATTTGCATTTTAAACAAAAATTACATGGACAAAAGAGTAGAAACCTTCTTAAATCAGGTAAAGCAATCTAATCCACACGAAAAAGAATTTCTTCAGGCAGTAGAAGAAGTCGTAGAAACGGTTTTACCGTTTATAGATGAAAATCCAAAGTATCAAGGCAAAAAACTTCTTGAAAGAATGGTTGTACCTGAAAGAGTCATCACATTTAGAGTGAACTGGCTTGATGATCAAGGTGATATTCAGGTAAATACGGGTTATAGAGTTGAGATGAATTCTGCCATAGGCCCTTATAAAGGAGGCTTGCGTTTTCATCCTAGCGTTAACCTTTCCATTTTAAAATTCTTAGGATTTGAACAAGTATTTAAAAACAGCCTCACCACGCTTCCACTTGGCGGCGGAAAAGGCGGCTCTGATTTTAATCCTAAAGGTAAATCTGATAATGAGGTAATGAAATTTTGTCAAAGTTTTATGACTGAATTATCCAGACATATCGGTGCTGATACTGATGTCCCGGCTGGAGATATTGGCGTAGGTGCCAGAGAAATTGGTTTTCTTTTTGGTCAATATAAAAGGATAAGGAATGAATTTACAGGTATCCTTACCGGGAAAGAGCTTTCTTACGGCGGATCATTGATCAGACCAGAAGCCACAGGTTATGGTGTTGTTTATTTTACTGAACAGGTTTTAACCAGAAAAAGCGAAAGCATAAGCGATAAAAATGTAGTGGTTTCCGGTTCTGGTAATGTAGCCCAGTATTCTTGTAAAAAAGCCGCGCAACTCGGCGCCAGAGTAATTACTATGTCAGACTCTTCTGGTTACATCTATGTAAAAGATGGTATTGATCAAGAAATATTTGATGCTATTCAGGATGTCAAAAACAACAAAAGAGGTAGAATTAAAGAAGTGGCTAATCAATTTGATCGTGTAGAATATTTTGATGGTCAAAAACCCTGGGGTGTTAATGACAACGCAGAAGTTGTACTACCTTGTGCTACCCAAAATGAAGTAAATAAAGAAGATGCGCAAAAGCTAGTTGATAAAAACTGTAAAGTATTAACAGAAGGTGCTAATATGCCTACATCACCTGAAGCTATTGATGTATTACAAAAAAATGATATTCTTTTTTCACCCGGTAAAGCTTCAAATGCTGGCGGTGTAGCGGTATCAGGACTAGAAATGGCGCAAAACTCAATGCGTTATAGCTGGACTGCTGAGCAAGTAGATGATAAATTACAGGATATAATGAAAGACATTCATAATGCTTGTGTGAAATATGGTGCTGATGATCAGGCTAATGTCAACTATGTAAAAGGCGCAAATATCGCCGGATTTGTTAAGGTAGCAGATGCTATGTTAGCTCAGGGCGTTGTCTAAAATAAATTTATCCACCTTTTGTGTAATAAATGGTTAATTTGCAAAGTTCATACTTGTAAAAAACCATGAGAATATTAATAGCCTTTTCAGTCTGCCTATGTACCGTAGTAAGTCACGGTCAAAGCGATACGATTAATTGGAAAGGCTATTTCTCTTATTTTAATACACAGCAAATCAAAAAGAGCGGCAATAAGTTATTTGTCGCAGCAGATAACAGCTTCTTCTCTTATCAAATTAACGATGGTACAGTCAAAAAGTTTTCTACCATTAATGGTTTATCGGGAGATAAAATTAGTGCTATTCAGCCGGTTGAAAATCAAAATCTTATTCTCATAGGTTTTCAAAATGGCTTGATTCAGGTATACAACTTAGCGACTGATGAAATCAAATTTGTGGTAGACATACTTGAAAAACAGAGTATTTCGCCAGATCAGAAACAAATCAATCAGTTTTATATCAATGGTGATTTAGCTTATATAGCCACCGATTTTGGAATAGCGACCTATAATTTAAATCAACTCGAGTTTGGTGACTCTTTTTTCATAGGCAATGGAGGTCAACAAATTATCGTCAGTGAAATCGCTGTGCAAAACAATATCATTTACGCTGCTACAATAGGTGGCGGTATCCGTTATGCCAATCTCAACGACCCTAACCTTATAGATTTTAATGCCTGGCAAGCTATTGGTTCTAATAATTTTAAATTTATAAAATCTCTTGGCGATCAGGTTTATGCTATGCAGCTCAATAACACATTATTACAGTTAACACCTGGTTTTTCTACTATTGTTATTGATCAATTTGCATTTAATATTAGAGAAATGAGCGTTAATAACGATCATCTGATTTTAGTGGGAAAAGATCGCGTATTAGATTACACCATCGGTGGTAATATCAATATAGTTTTTGATGGCTTTGAGGAAGAAGATGAAAATTTGCAGACAGTTTTTATCTCTGAAGATGATAATTTATTCGTAGGTGATGAGAAATTGGGTTTGATAGAAGTTGTTGCAGACAATGAATTAAACTTTTTGAGCCCTAATGGGCCGCTTTTAAACAGAATCTTTAATATCGCTGTTGATAGAAATGAAGTGTGGGCCGTTTACGGCGAATACTCTGTATTTTATAATCCATTTCCCTTGAACAGACGTGGACTCAGTCATTTTAAAAATGGTTCCTGGGTAAATCTTCAAAATGATCAAATTGATAATTTAGCTGAATTAGCACATGTTACCATAGATCCTAACAATCCTAACCGGGCTTATATCTCTAGTTTTTATGATGGCATATTAGAAATAGAAAACGACAGTCTTGTCCAGCATTATAATGCTGAAAATTCTGCTATAAGTGGTCTTGCCAGCGAATCAGGCGGTATGGTTGTCACTAATCCTGATGACGTCAGAATAGGATCATCTGTTTTTGTTAATGACGAGCTATATTTTATCAATGATAGAACAGAAAACCCGCTTAAGAGCTTAGACAGGAGTGGCAATTTCCAGGTTTACGACACCTCAGACGGCTTGAACAATCCCTTATCAACAGCAGCCGCTAAAGTTGTAGCCAGCCCGGTAGGGAATCTGTACTTCTCTACTATTCGAGAAGGTATTATCGCCTATAATCCTAATACTGATCAGAGTGAAGCAGCCACCTCGTCTGATACTGGTGTAGATTTTCCGGAAGTTTTTGCGGCTAACCCTAATATTACCGCATTAAGGTTTGATAATAATGGAAACCTATGGGTAGGAACTAACAGAGGTTTACGTGTGTTTTTTAATCCATCAGCAGTGTTTGACCCAGAGGCACGGCTCAACATATCACCTATCATTTTTGATGATAATGGTACACCTCAGGAACTATTATTTGAGCAGACCATCACAGATATCCAGGTTGATGGTGCTAATAATAAATGGATTGCCACTTCGTCATCAGGGGTTTTTCAGGTATCACCTAACGGTCAGGAAACACTCAATCGTTTCACCAGCGACAACTCACCCTTGCCCAGTGATCAGGTAATAAGTATAGGTATAAACGGCGCTGATGGTCGTGTTTTTTTTGGGACGACTCAAGGATTAGTATCCTTCAAATCATCAGTTACCAGTGCTGAAGACAACCTTACCGATATTAAAATATTCCCTAATCCTGTAAAACCCGGTTTTAATGGATTAGTAACCATAGAGGGCTTAACTGATAATGCTAATGTCAAAATTACAGATATCACGGGTAACTTAGTATTTGAAGAGCAGTCTAGCGGTGGTAGTATTCAGTGGGACACAAGTGCATTTGGCAGTCATAAAGTGGCTTCTGGGGTTTATCTGGTTTTAGTTACAGGCGCTGATCAAATAGAAACTAAAGTTGAAAAAATAATGATCATCCGCTGATGTATATTCAGTCTAAAATTATCATATTAACTTCTATCAATTATTCTGATACTGACATGATTGTTAAGTGCTTTTCTAAGGAAAAAGGCAAGTTAACCTTTATGGTAAAAGGGGTGCGCAAACCTGGCAAGCGGAAAAATAAAAAAAGTTATTTCCAACCACTTAGCATTCTTCAAGCTGGATTTCAATACAGGGAAAATAAGCAGCTGCAATATTTTAAAGAATTAGATATTGATGAACCGCTTAGCACTATTCATCAGGATATCAAAAAATCTACAGTAGTATTGTTCTTATCAGAAGTCATTGGCAATGCTATTCAGGAAGAAGAAGTAAATGATCAGCTATTTTTTTATTTAGAAAATGCCATATTCTGGTTAGATACGCATCAACAAACTCAGAACTTTCATATAGCTTTCCTTATAGGATTCTCTAAATACCTGGGAATCTATCCTGAACTTAGTCAATTACAGGAACATTTAGATCTAACTAATAATCAATTAGAAAACAATCAATTGAATGATGTAGATATCTTAAAATTAGCAGAAATCATTCAGGGTAATATTGATATCACGAATAGCCATGCCATTAATATCAACAGGGAAGAACGGCTAAATGTTCTTGAATTGTTATTGTTATACTACCGCCAAATGCTACCGGGGTTTAAATTTCCAAAATCTTTTGCAGTAGTAAAAGATATTTTTTTAAATTATTAACCTTTTAAGCTGGCAGATAAATACTCTCTATTCATTCGGGCGATGTTTTCAAGAGAAATACCCTTAGGACATTCTGCTTCACAAGCACCGGTATTCGTACAGTTACCAAAGCCTTCTTCATCCATTTGGCGAACCATATTTTGTACTCTTTCAGAAGCTTCAACTTCACCCTGTGGTAGAAGGGAAAATTGAGATACTTTAGCTGATGTAAATAACATTGCGCTCGCATTCTTACATGCTGCTACACAGGCTCCACAACCTATACATGTAGCCGCCGCAAAAGACATGTCTGCGTTCTCTTTTTCAACAGGCGTTGCATTTGCATCTTGCGTATTCCCTGATGTGCCAACGGAAATATAACCGCCGGCTTGTTGGATACGATCAAAAGATGACCGGTCTACAACAAGATCTTTGATAACCGGGAATGCATTTGCTCTAAAAGGTTCAATAACAATAGTATCGCCGTCATTGAACTTACGCATGTGCAATTGGCAGGTTGTCGTGCCTCGCATTGGCCCGTGCGGCTCACCGTTTATTTGTAATGAGCACGACCCGCAAATACCTTCGCGGCAATCGTGATCGAACTCTACTGGTTCTATTCCTTTTTTTACAAGCTGGTCATTTAAGACATCTAACATTTCCAGAAATGACATATCTTTTTCAACATCACTTAAATGATGGTCTTCAAAATAACCTTTTGTATGCTGATCTTTCTGTCTCCAAATTTTTAAATCTAACTCCATATCCTTTTTCCTTATTTGTAACTTCTTGTTTTTAGTTCTATGTTCTCGTAAACCAATTGTTCCTTATGTAGCTCAGCTTTACTCGGCTCTCCCGTATATTCCCAGGCGGCTACATATCTAAAGTTTTTGTCGTCTCTTAAAGCTTCACCTTCTGGTGTCTGATATTCTTCTCTGAAGTGACCACCACAAGATTCATTTCTCTCCAGTGCATCTTTAGCGAACAATTCTCCTAACTCTAAGAAATCTGCCACTCGAGCGGCCTTTTCAAGCTCTGAATTTTTGGTTTCTGCACTTCCCGGAACTTTTACATTGCTCCAAAATTCATCTTTAAGTGACTGAATTTCGCTGATGGCTTCTTTTAATTCTTTTTCATTTCTGGACATTCCGCATTTGTCCCACATGATCTTCCCTAATTTCTTATGGAAATAATCCACTGGTTGGTCTCCACTTATGCTTAAGAATTTTTCTAGCTGGTCTTTAATACCTTTCTCTGCTTCATCAAATTCCTCGCTATCTGGGGGAATTGGCCCGGTCTTGATATCATTGGATAAGTAATCACCTATGGTATAAGGCAACACGAAATAACCATCTGCTAGACCTTGCATTAATGCGGATGCACCTAATCGATTGGCGCCATGATCAGAGAAATTAGCTTCTCCTATGGCATAGCAACCCTCAATAGTGGTCATCAAATTGTAATCTACCCAAAGTCCACCCATGGTATAATGAACGGCCGGATAGATCATCATAGGCGTTTCATACGGATTTTGATCGACGATCTTTTCATAGATATCGAATAGATTACCATATTTTTCGGATACGGCTTCTTTACCTAATTCAGTGATTTTTTCTTTACTTGGATTATTTAATCCTAAGCTAAAGGCTTTTTCTTTTCCATAACGCTCAATGGCACTGGCAAAATCCAGATAAACGGCCTGTCCTGTCTTATTAACGCCATGCCCGGCATCACATCTTTCTTTAGCGGCCCTTGAGGCAACATCCCTTGGTACTAGATTACCAAAGGCCGGATATCTTCTTTCTAAGTAATAATCCCTGTCGTCCTCCGAGAGTTCTGTTGGCTTTAATTTACCTTGTCGTATCGCTTCCGCATCTTCTTTCTTTCTTGGCACCCAAATTCTACCGTCATTCCTTAAGGATTCAGACATCAAGGTGAGCTTGGATTGTAGTTCACCAGAAACTGGAATACATGTTGGATGGATCTGCGTAAAACATGGATTGGCAAAGTAAGCACCTTTTTTGTGGGCGCGCCAGGCGGCTGTTACATTACTTCCCATGGCATTCGTGGAAAGGTAGAAAACATTCCCGTATCCTCCGGAAGCAAGAACCACAGCATGAGCCGCATGTCTTTCTAGTTCTCCGGTTACAAGATTTCGTGCGATAATACCGCGGGCTTTGCCATCTTTTAGCACGACATCCATCATCTCATGTCTGTTATAAGGCATGATTTTCCCGCGATTGATTTGCCTGTTCATCGCAGAATAAGCGCCTAACAATAGTTGCTGTCCGGTTTGACCTTTCGCATAGAATGTTCTGGAAACCAAAACACCACCAAAAGAACGGTTGTCTAAAAGACCTCCATATTCTCGGGCAAAAGGAACACCTTGAGCAACACACTGGTCTATAATATTACCGGATACTTCTGCTAAACGATAAACATTAGCTTCTCTTGAGCGGTAATCGCCACCTTTAACCGTATCATAGAACAATCTATAATCTGAGTCGCCATCACCCTGATAGTTTTTTGAAGCATTTATGCCACCCTGGGCAGCAATTGAGTGCGCTCTTCTGGGTGAATCCTGATAACAAAATGTTTTTACATTATAGCCAAGCTCGGCCATAGTGGCAGCGGCACTAGCACCTGCCAGGCCAGTCCCTATGACAATTACGTCTATATTTCTTTTATTAATCGGATTAACGAGATCTATCTCATTTTTATGTCTCGTCCATTTTTCACTTATCGGTCCTTCCGGTATTTTCGCGTCTAATTCTGACATCATCATTTATTTAAAAGGTTGAAAAATAGTGGTACAATGCGATTAACACAAAGCCCATTGGTATTACTATAGAAAAAGCTTTTGTAAATCCTTTTAAAGCTTCTGAATATTTATTGTTGAATCCTACTGTCTGAAAAGAAGATGCAAATCCATGAAGTAAATGCAGCATTAAAAACACAAATGCTAATACATAAATGCCTACTCTTACTGGTTGATGTGCGAACTTCTCAACCGTTTCGTGGTGGTAACGAAGTTGATTTTCTCCATCGATTATCATCATGCCAGACATGTCACCTTCTATATATTTTGTATTCATTTCCGGCACCCAAAAGTCGTAAAAATGAAGTCCTAAGAAAAGTAATACAGCTAATCCAGAGTAGATCATGTTTCTGGAAACCCAAGGTGAGTTAGCATTCCCGCTAAACTTTGCATATTTTACACTTCTCGCTTTCCTGTTCTGATAATCTAGAATAAATCCCATTACAAAATGAAATACAACACCAAAAATCAATATCGGCTGTAAGACAGCTTGCACTAAAATATTAGTTCCCATAAAATGAGACCATTCATTAAAAGTTTCAGGACTTATAACCGAGGTAATATTAATTGTAAAATGTTGTAATAAAAACACTATAAGAAATAAGCCTGATAACGCCATAGAAACTTTACGTGCTATCGATGATGATAATATTTTAGCCATCTATAATTAAATTTTACACAAATTTACTTTAGAAATGCTTCATCAACAAGAATGTATACATATTTAATACTAATTTAGAATTGTTTTAAAAGTGATTTTAAGCTGTTGATCCTATCTACGGATTTAAAAAATCAATTTTTATCAGAATACCTACATTTGTAAAAAATCAATTTTATGCGATATCAACCTTTATCATCTTCACTATTCACTAAAAATAGAGAAAAATTCATGACGAGAATGCTGCCAAAAAGTTTAGCGGTTTTCAATGCCAATGATATTTACCCTATAGGTGCAGATAGTACAATGCCGTTCCAGCAGGATAGGAATTTGTATTATTTAAGCGGTGTGGATCAGGAAGAAAGTATACTCGTGCTATTCCCTGATGCCGCCGATAAAAAACACCGAGAAATTTTATTTGTTAGAGAAACCAATGAGCACATTGCGGTTTGGGAAGGGGAGAAATTAAATAAAAGCACGGCCTATAAGACCAGCGGTGTTAAGACCGTTTACTGGCTAAAGGATTTTGAAACGGTTTTCCACGGACTTATGGCACAGACAAATACCATTTACATCAATACCAATGAACATTATCGCGCTGCACATGACACCCAAACCCGTGAAGACCGATTTAATACATGGGTAAAAGATAATTATCCGGCACATCAGGTGGCAAAGGCCAATCCTATTTTACAGCATCTTCGCAGTGTTAAAGAACCTGAAGAGTTAGAGGTTATGCAGCAGGCCTGCAAGATCACAGAAAAAGGATTTAAAAGGATCTTGGAATTCGTAAGACCTGGTGTCATGGAATATGAGATCGAAGCTGAGTTCATGCATGAATTCCTTAGCAACCGATCTCGTGGGTTTGCTTACACACCCATTATCGCGAGCGGTAAAAACGCCACCGTGCTTCATTATATAGAAAACAAAAATCAGTGTAATGATGGTGAGCTCATCCTTTTAGACGTTGGTGCTGAATACGCTAATTATTCCAGTGATATGTCTAGAGTAGTTCCAGTGAATGGTCGATTTACAGAAAGACAAAAAGAAATTTACAATGCCGTAAAACGCGTGAAGGACAAAGCGACAAAACTATTGGTTCCCGGCGCTTACTGGAAATCTTATCACGAAGAAGCAGGCGATCTGATGACAGATGAACTGTTAAACTTAGGTTTACTTGATAAAACGGATGTCAAAAATCAAAATCCCGACTGGCCGGCCTATAAAAAATATTTTATGCATGGTACTTCTCATCATATCGGGTTGGATACACATGATTATGGCCTATTGCACGAACCGATAGAAGCAAATCAGGTATTTACCGTAGAACCGGCCATTTATCTACCTGATGAAGGATTTGGCATCCGCCTGGAAGATGATGTCGTTGTACAGGAAAAAGGTGAACCTAAGAACCTGATGAAAGATATCCCTATTGATATTGAAGAAATAGAAGATCTAATGAATAGCTAAGCATATTCTAAATCTAAAGTAGCACTTTCTGTTCCAGTCGATTCCGCCACAGCATCAACGCCTATGGTCTTTACCAAATAAACCGGTGAAGGCGTGATCATATACGGATATTTAAGTTTAAATTTCTGAACAGGAGATAATTGCCCATTCATCATCAAGTTTCTTACAAATCTGGAACAGTTCGTGCCATTTAAAACAAATGGACCATAAGGCACTAAACCTTTATCTTGAAGCTGTTTAGCCTGAGTATAAGTCGACTTAAAATCAATAGGCAAAGCGGCGGTCATCAATTTTCCGTCGCATTCTGTTTCTTCTATGTGTTGGATATTTTCAAGTATAGCATCAATATTAGTCATCCTTCCATCCTTTATATCGGCTTTGACATCAATAGTTAAAAAAGGGTCAGACCTATCATCGCGAACTCTACCGAAGGCAATAGGCGTTCCATAACGTCCAAAATCAAAATAATGACAATCGCCATCAGCATTGACCAGAACTATTGCAGAATGACCCACTGCGTAAACATCATTTTTCATAACGCCTGCTAATTTCATCAAATGATCGTACCAGGAATAAGCCCGCAGACATTTCTTTTCCGGCCAGCAAAGCACTAAAGCAAATCCATCTTGTGTTGATTTCATGACATTAATATTTATAGTTTTCACCTTGATCTTGTTCTAATTCTACTTGATGATTGAGCACAATCCTGTTAACGAAATTAAAGTAGGCGATGACTAAAGTGGCATCCAGAAATGCCGCATCAGGAAGCTCTAATTTTTTTAATCTTCTGTTGATATTTTGACATTTGTCCGATGAAGGATCAGCCGTTAAGGCAACAGCTAATTTACAGAGTTGTTGATCTATAGCTGATAGGTTTAATGATAAAAAATCATCTGCTAATTGATTGACTTTCTCATCGTTTTCCCAGTACTTATTTAAAGCATTGCCATGATGATTTACACAATAAGCACATTTGTTTTCAGCCGATACCACCACGGCCATCATCTCACGCTGTGCTCTGCTCAATTCAGACCTGGAGAACATGATCTCTATATAAAGCTCCATGTGTTTAGTGATGCTTTTAGGTCGCAAGCTTTGTATCTTGTGGACCTCGGCGATCTGTCCGCGCGATCGTTTAAGCTCGTCATAGATCTTCCTTAGCTCGCCCGTGGCTTCTTCCGGTTGAACAACTTGTATATTAGGCATTTTTCAGTGCTTTTAAGATGGCTTCAACTGAGGATCGATTCTTATAGTTCCTATCAAAATGTCGCCAGATGATCTCTTTATCAGCGTTGATAATGAACGTGGCCGGAACGGGTAGTCGTTGACTATCGTCGCTATGCGCCTTTTTGAGCTTTGCGCCTAAAGCAATATTGTACATGCTTCGTTTAGCTGCATTTGGCTTATACAATACATCAAAAAGTTTGGCGATCTTGTAATCTTTGTCAAAACCTAAGACAAACTCCGCTCCGGTTTTACTTTTTGTTTCCGATTGATAATCAGGTTTTTCAGGTGATATGGCAAGGACTTGAGCATTTAACTCCTTAATGGACGCATAATTATCGTTCAATGCACTCAAGTGTTTATTGCAGACCGGACACCACTGACCTCGATAAAACACAACAATTGCATATTCGTTTTTATTTAAGAGTTCATCTAAGCTCAGCTGGCCTTGCTCATAGGTTTGGGTAGCAAAATTATCAATTGAATCACCAACAGCGAGACCATTAACATCTTCTACGCTATTAGGATCTTGAGCTTTCAAAGTCAAAGTGATCAAAAAAAGCAGTATCGAAAAAAACCTATTTAACTCCATATTAATAATTGACTAACAAATTAAGCGATTTAGATTGAGAAATCCTTCTTTATTTTGATGTATTAATTTTAGAACTAATTTTTAGATATATCTTACATTTGGACTAAAAAAGGCATTATGATTTTAAAGAAAGATGTTGTTATAAAAGGAAGCGATCAAAGGGATATCGTGATCGATATGACTTTTTCTGAAGTGGATGACCAGCCTGTGGTTCTGTTCTGTCATGGCTATAAAGGCTTTAAGGATTGGGGTGCCTGGCATCTGATGGCAGAAGCATTTGCTGAAGCCGGCTATTGTTTCATCAAGTTCAATTTTTCCCATAATGGAGGTACTAAAGAGCAACCTATAGATTTTCCTGAACTTACCGCCTTTGGCAACGATAATTTTTCTAAGCAGCTATATGACCTAGATCAAGTGATCAACTGGATAGGAGATCACTTTTCATCAGATCAAAAGATCAATCAGGAAAACCTGTCCATCATAGGGCACAGTCGAGGCGGCGGTGTTGTCATCATAAAAGCATCAGAAGATAAGCGTATTCAAAACGTCATCACCTGGGCGAGCATCAGCGATATCAAATCCAGATTTCCTCAGGGCGATGAACTTGAAAAATGGAAGAATGAAGGTGTTTATTATGTAGAAAATGGTCGGACAAAGCAGCAAATGCCACATTTTTATCAATTCTACGAAGATTTCCTTCAACATCAAGATAGGCTTAACATAAAAAATGCCATACAAAATATCGATCAACCTTTGTTATTGATTCATGGCAGTGAGGATCCCACGGTAAAAGTAGATGAAGCTTATCAACTTAAGGAATGGCAACCCGAAGCCGAGTTAGAGATCATCGATAAGGCGGACCATGTGTTCAACACCAGACATCCATGGCATGAAGATGATCTTCCGGCTGAAGCCACTTTATTGGTCCAAAAAAGCATAGGATTTCTGTCTGATAAATGAGGTAGTTGATTTGGTTATGTGTTTATTGTTTATAATTTTTCACCACAGAGGAAAAAAAAGAACGCAAAGAAGGATGCTCATACGCTTCTACAAGAGCTATATATACTAAAAAAAGTAGCTCCGCCAGGGATCGAACCTGGATCTAAAGTTTAGGAAACTTTTGTTCTATCCATTGAACTACAGAGCTGATGTCTTTAAATTATTTACTTTTAGTTTTCTCTCTTTGCCTTATTAATATCGCCATAATCGCAGCGATAACAATACCATTAGATAATAAACTAAAAAGCAAATTGGTAGAAAAGCGATTAGCGGAGTAGATGTCTTTAGACTGGCCGGTTTGCATTCTTAAATTGTCCATAAAATCTGGTGATATCACAGCGGTTGTGGTGTAGCTAACTATTGGTGATAACCCAGCTATAATCAGCGTTAAAATAGCGCCTGAGAAAAAAGCTTGTTTCCAGCTAATGTTGCCCTTAAAATACTTTTCTCTTTTTTGGCGAAGCGCAAAATGATATAAAAAAGCCTGAGGTGCTAAAATCAGTATAGAAAAAATACCTTCGAAACGTACATA
Source organism: Psychroflexus sp. (assembly GCA_031581455.1). Classification (GTDB taxonomy): domain Bacteria; phylum Bacteroidota; class Bacteroidia; order Flavobacteriales; family Flavobacteriaceae; genus Psychroflexus. Next base: position 13,045 of record JAVLBJ010000036.1, read on the forward strand.
ATTAGCATGTAAGCCCATCAACTTTTCCATATAAAACCAGATAAAAAGGAGTAACATAAAATAAACTGCCCATTTGAATTCGGTTTCAAATTTTTTCATCTGATTTATCTTAACGGTTTATGATAACTGATCTTCTTGTCGTAAAACCCATTCGCCTTTTTCTATCATAGGAATAGCCTGCTTATATTTTAAAGTCTTTTCTTCACCGGTTTTTACATTTTGAATTACTACACGTTCGTTTCTACCTATTTTAGGCTTATCTCTTACAATTGTTTCTGTTAACTTTTGTTGTCCACCGGTATTCTGGCCAGCTTGTCTATTTTGCGCTGCCTGTTGATCTAAATTTTGAACTTCATCTTTTCGCGTGTTGTAGTTTTCCTGTTTTTTTCCTGATCTTGCCTCGCGAATCTTAGATTCCTCTTGTTGTGGAATTTCCCCTTTATAAAGAAATGAAATAACATCTTTATTAACTTCTTCCAGCGTAGCAGAAAACAGCTCAAAAGCCTCAAATTTATAAATTAATAAAGGGTCTTTTTGCTCATGTACGGCTAGTTGGACACTTTGCTTCAACTCATCCATTTTACGTAAATGGTTTTTCCAGGCTTCATCAATGATGGCCAGCGTTATATTTTTTTCAAAATCTTTAATTAGCTGCTCACCTTCTGACTCATAAGCCTTTTTAAGATTTGTAACAACTTGTAGCGTTTTTTGACCATCTGTAAATGGCACAGCAATACGTTCATACTTTTCACCTTGTGTCTCATAAACATTTTTAATAACAGGGAAAGCTTCTTCTGCACTTCTGTTTATTTTATCTTGATAATGTTTATAAGCTTCATCGTTAAGTTTTTCTATAATTTTTTGCTCATTCATCTTTTCAAATTCCTCCTGACTAATAGGTGGATTCATAGAGAAAAAACGGATGACTTCAAGCTCAAAGTTGCTGTAATCATTAGCCTGCTTATTGGTTTGGGTTACCACTTCAGCAGTATCATAAATCATGTTAGCGATATCAATACGCAGGCGTTCACCAAATAGGGCATGGTAACGTCTTTTGTAAATCACCTCACGTTGCGCATTCATGACATCGTCATACTCAAGCAGATTTTTACGCGTTCCAAAGTTGTTTTCCTCTACTTTTTTCTGAGCGCGTTCAATGGAATTTGAAATCATAGAATGTTGAATAACTTCACCTTCTTCTAGGCCCATGCGGTCCATTAACTTAGCAATACGCTCGCTTCCAAAAACCCGCATCAGGTTATCTTCCAGAGAGACGTAAAATTGAGAACTTCCCGGATCACCCTGACGACCGGAACGACCGCGCAATTGCCTGTCTACACGTCTGGAGTCGTGTCTTTCAGTACCTACAATGGCTAATCCACCGGCCTTTTTCACCTCATCGCTCAATTTAATATCGGTACCACGTCCTGCCATATTGGTGGCAATGGTAACTACACCGGCATTTCCGGCTTCAGCAACGATTTCTGCCTCTTTTTTATGGCGTTTAGCGTTAAGGACATTGTGCTTTATTTTTTTCATCTCTAACATCCGGCTTAAGAGCTCAGAAATATCAACTGATGTTGTACCGATGAGAACAGGTCTGCCGGCTTGAGATAATTGTACAACTTCATCTATAATAGCGTTGTATTTTTCACGTTTGGTTTTAAATACCATATCCTGTTTATCCTCTCGGATAACGGGTTTATTAGTAGGGATCTCCATTACATCTAGTTCGTAAATCTCCCAAAATTCGCCAGCTTCAGTAACCGCTGTTCCAGTCATACCTGCTAACTTACGATACATTCTAAAGTAATTCTGCAGGGTTATGGTAGCAAAGGTTTGGGTAGCATCTTCTATCTTCACATTTTCCTTAGCTTCTATGGCCTGGTGTAATCCGTCACTGTAACGGCGTCCTTCCATGATTCTACCGGTTTGTTCATCTACGATTTTCACCTTGTTATCAATCACTACATATTCCGTATCTTTTTCAAATAGGGTGTAAGCTTTTAGCAACTGGCGCATCGTATGAATACGTTCACTTTTAATGCTAAAATCTTTATAAGCTTCTTCTTTCTTTTGGATTTCCTCTTCCTTAGGTAAATTTTGATCTTCTATTTTAGCAATTTCCATACCTATTTCCGGCATGACAAAAAAGTCATCTTCTTTTTCATCAGAAAGGAATTCTACACCTTGATCTGTTAAGTCTATCTGATTTGATTTTTCTTCTATTACAAAATAGAGCTCATTATCTACTTTATGCATTTCCCTGTTATTGTCCTGCATGTAGAAATTCTCTGTTTTTTGCAGAAGCTGCTTGATGCCTTCTTCACTTAAAAAGCGGATAAGTGCTTTATTTTTAGGTAAACCGCGCTGTACCTGAAGCAGTTTAAAACCCCCTTCTTTAGTATTTCCTTCTCTTATAAGCTGCTTAGCTTCAGCCAGAACTTTGGTGAGTTTTTTACGTTGGGCATCAACTATTTGAGCTACTTTTGGTTTAAGCTCATTAAATTCATGATCATCTCCTTTAGGTACAGGACCAGATATAATTAAGGGTGTTCTGGCATCATCTATTAACACAGAGTCTACCTCATCAACAATAGAGAAGTTATGTTCGTGCTGAACAAGATCTTCCGGGGAATGGCTCATGTTATCTCTTAGGTAATCAAATCCAAATTCATTATTTGTACCATAAGTAATATCAGCTTTATAAGCATTTCTTCTGTCTTCTGAATTTGGCTGATAGTAATCTACGCAATCTACACGCATGCCATGAAACTCAAACAGTGGTGCCATCCATAAACTGTCACGCTTGGCTAAATAGTCATTAACGGTAACCAGATGGGCTCCTTTCTCCGTTAAGGCATTTAAATAAAGTGGTAAGGTAGCAACTAATGTTTTACCCTCACCGGTTTGCATTTCTGCAATTTTACCCTGATGCATGGCAATACCACCTATAAGTTGTACGTCGTAATGAATCATATCCCAAGTAACGGCTTTACCGGCTGCATCCCATTGGTTATGCCAGATAGCTTTATCGCCTTCTAATTTTATATAATGTTTTTGAGCAGAAAATGTTCTGTCTTTTTCGTTAGCTGTAACTTCCAGGTTGTCATTGTGGTAAAAACGTTTAGCTGTTTCTTTTACCACGGCAAAAGCTTCCGGTAAAATCTCGTTAAGGGTATCTTCAGAAAGTTTATAGCGTTTGTCTTTTAATTCATCTATATGGGCATAAATCGCTTCTTTTTGGGCGATATCTTCAGATTGATCAGCCTTTTCCATTTCCTTGTCAATTTCTGACTGGACAGATTGTGTAGCCGATTTAATTTTATTTTTAAACTCAGTTGTTTTTGATCTTAATTCATCTAAACTTAATTGCTCTAGCTGTTTTTCAGCTGATTTTATTTGCTCAACGATAGGATTAATCGCCTTTAAGTCCTTTTTATTTTTGTCGCCAACAAACATTTTGATTGCTGTATCCAGTAAACCCATATTCTAATTTTTAAAGTCATTCAAAGATAACGAAAAAAAAAGGTCTCTTTGTGAGACCTTAAGTGTTATTTTATTATAAAAATATTTACGTTTAGTACTCATCTTCATTCCAAAGGTAGTCCTCATCTGTAGGATAATCAGGCCAGATTTCCTCTATTGAGTCGTAAGTATCCCCTTCATCATCAATGTCTTGAAGGTTTTCTACAACTTCTAATGGTGCACCAGTTCTAATAGCGTAATCTATTAATTCGTCTTTTGTGGCTGGCCATGGCGCATCACTTAAATAAGAGGCTAATTCTAAAGTCCAATACATAAAATTTGTATTTCAAATTTTTGCAAATGTAATTTTTTTAAACTAACAATCAAGTTAGTATTTGATTAAAACATGAGCGAATTTTTTTATTTTGGCAATTCAGGGTACCATTTAATTTCGTCAGCATCCAGGTTTTGGCTTAAAGACCTACACAGTACGAAAAGATAGTCAGATAACCTATTAATAAATTTTAAAATGCTATCATCAAAATCCGTAATTTCGTGAAGCGCAGCCACTAAACGTTCGGCCCTACGGCAAACACAGCGCGCTACATGACAATGAGAAACCGCTGGATGACCACCCGGGAGTATAAAATTCGTCATTGGAGGTAAATCTTCATTTAAGCGGTCTATTTCTGCTTCTATGAGATGTACATCGTCTTCTTTTATTTGTGGAAGTTTCTGCATGGCTTTTGCTTTATCATATTCTGTTGCGAGATGCGAGCCTATCCTAAAAATCCTATCTTGAATCACGATTAAAAAATCCTTGTGCTGTTTCTGGATGTCCTGATCGCGAACTAAGCCTAAAAAAGCATTCAGCTCATCTAAAGTGCCGTAACTTTCTATTCTTAAGTGATGCTTTGGCACTCGCGTCCCGCTAAATAGCGAGGTTTCTCCCTGATCACCACCTTTAGTGTATATTTTCATTTTGATAATTTTATAAATTTTAAAAATACAACACCTGAATCGATTATCGAAAAAATTATATATCCTTCATTTTAGTTTTTGATTTTTTGTTCTAAATTTGAGTATGCGACTTTATTATAAATTGATGCTTTTGAGATTTTTAGCTTGCATTTTGTTTTTGCAGTTGATCTTTTTGCAGTCTTGTAAAAGCGATGAGCCTTTACTAGATAACAATGATCCGCAACCGTCTGTAGATTTCATAAAAGCAATGGATATGTCATTGCTGCCTGAGATCAGACAAAGCAACGCCATTGTAAAAAACCATAACGGCGAAGAAGAAGATATGCTCATCACTGCTGCAAATCATGGGATGAATACAATCCGACTCAGATTGTGGAAAAATCCATTATCAAACACATCTGGTTTTACTAAAGTCAGGGCATTATCAGATGAAATTCATAGTTTGGGATTAAATGTTTTATTAAGTGTTCATTATTCTGATACATGGGCAGATCCGGGTCATCAGCACACGCCGGCTCTCTGGCAAAATGCTGATTATGAAACTTTAAAAGACAGTGTATTTAATTATACTAAACGCATTATCAATAATATTAAGCCTGATTTTATCCAGATTGGTAATGAAATTAACAGCGGTTTTTTACATCCTTTAGGCCATATTAACCAATTGAATCAAATGAAAGGATTATTAGAAGAAGGAATACGTGCCGTTAGAGATACAAATGAACAAACAAAAATCATCTTGCATTTTGCCGGACACGAAAATGCTAATTCATTTTTTAGCCAACTTGATGCTTTAGATTTTGATATAATTGGTTTAAGCTATTATCCCAGGTGGCATGGCAGGAGCCTTTCTGATCTTGATACATCTATTGATCGGCTGGAAACAAATTACGATAAAAAAGTGTTACTCGTTGAAACCGCTTATCCGTTTACATTAGAATGGTATGATCAAACCAATAATATCATCGGGTCAGAAAATCAAATTTTATCTCAATTTGAACCAACGCCTCAAGGGCAAAAAAGCTACTTTTCTCAGATTAAATCGATTATGAAAGCTTCAGAAGACAGAATAGGTTTTATAAGTTGGGGAAGTGAATGGATTGCTTTTAAAGGTGAGACTGCAACAGACGGATCGCCCTATGAAAATCAAGCTTTTTGGGATTTTAATCATCAAGCTTTACCCGTTTTTCAGGTTTTTGAATAATTTTTTTAAAAAAGTAGGGTTATTAAATCATGAGTTGTTTTACTAACAAATATTAAATCTAAGAATAATGAAAAATTTAAAGAAAATTGCTGTAATGACTTTATTTGGCGGTTTGTTAATCGCTTGTAGTGATGATGAGTCTAATGTGACTACAGATGCTACCCAACCTAAAGGTGAATTAACGATTAAAGCTACCAGTGGTTTAACGGCGGGGCGCCCTAAAGCAAATGTTGATGTAAGCGAATTTATGATCAACATTAGAAAAATTGAATTTGAATATGCCGAGGGTCAAAATACGCAAGGTTTGCTATTTGCTAAGAGCGATGATGACGATGATGATGAAGATGTCAATTTAACTTTTGATGAACTTCCTGAAGAAATTCAGACTTACATCACAACTAATCATCCAGATGATCCCTTTTGTAAAGCCGAAATGGAAAATGATTCAGACGATCCTTATTTGTATGAAGTAGAACTGCAAAGCGGATTAGAACTTTACTTTAAAGCAGATTTCACCCTTTATGCAAGTGAGCAGGATGACGAGCCTTGCGGAGCAGATGACGATGGTTCAGATGACAATAGTTATGGCAGCGATGATGAGATAAATTTAGCCGGTCCGTTTGAATTAGATTTAAGTCAGGGAAGTACAACTGTAGTAGACGTCAACATACCGGAAGGCGTGTATGAAGAAGTGGAGTTTAAAATGGATGTTAGCAGCAACCCGTCTAGTCCTTTATATCAAAAATCTATTTTACTAAGCGGTATGATAGACGGTACGCCATTTGAGTTTTACCACACTTTTGATGAAGATTTTGAAGTTGATTATGAAGATGCCGGACAGAATTTAGTAATTGATGCTAATAACAATACCAGCATTACTTTTAACTTTGATCTTCCATCGGTTGTGGCAAGTGTAGATTTCTCTTCAGCTGTTGATGGTAATAACGACGGTACTATACAGATTAGTCCTGTAGACCCAGATGGCAACCAGTTATTAGCTAATACGATTAAAAATGCCATAGTCCAATACGCGGAATTAATCGATGATTAAATAATCTTTCAGTAAATTGATTAATAAAAACTACGCTTAGTATGGGCGTAGTTTTTTTATGCCCTATTGGTTTTATTTTTTTAATAAAGCTTTATGTCTACATTAAATAAGGGTGAGTTGTAAGTTAATGTTACAATTAACTAGCAATTATATATGATTTTCATATAAAGATTGATAAATTGACTACTAGTAGCACGTGAAACTATTTTACATGAAGCAATAGTTAATGAAAAGAATTATAAAGTTGGAATTAAGCAGTTTAAAAAAAATAAACAAACCTTTTGAAAGTTAAATTTAAAGGATTTTGGAGAACAAATAATTATTATCTTTAAGCAAAATTAATCTGTAATCTATTGTAGTGGTAGATAAAACATCATTGATTTATTATAAGAATAAATATTTATAAGTTGTGCATTTAATTTAACTACTAAGTGTGATCAACTATAAGTAACATATATAACCAAATGAAACTTTATACAATACTTATTATTTTGTTGTTTCTCTGTTCAGATATTTTTTTTGGGCAAAATCCTCCAGAGGTTGTAAATGATAGTTATACCACAGAACAAGATGTCAACTTGAATGTGGATGCCGACGAAGGATTACTCCAAAACGATACAGACCCCGATGGAGATAGCTTAGTCATCATTGGTTTTAATATAAATG
>JAVLBJ010000037.1:0-20309 GCA_031581455.1 Psychroflexus sp.
ACCGGTAAAAGGTATTGTGTTAATTCATTAAGTCTGGATTTTAAAAAATAAAACTATGAAACTAAAATTTGTAATTGTAGGTCTGTTGCTTTTTTTGACATCCTGTGAAGGAGACCCCGGTCCTATGGGGCCACAAGGCCCACCGGGTACTAATATTCTTGGTCAAGTATTTGAGGTTAATGTAAACTTTACTTCTAGCAATAATCATCAAACACTAATACAATTCCCGCCAGATATAGAAGTATTTGAAAGTGATGTTGTGATGGTTTATCTTTTAGAAAATCAAATTTCTGATAGTTCAGGTCCTATTGATGTGTGGACACCATTACCACAAACCTTCTATCTAAATGATGGAAGCCAATTAGTTTATACATTTAATCATACTTTTTTTGATGTAAACATTTTTTTAGATGGTAATGCTAATCTGGATACAATTCCTTTTGATTTTATAGAAAATCAATCCTTTAGAATTGCTATATTACCAGCTGATTTTGCTAATGATCCTAATTTAAATATTTACGATTACTCAAGTGTACAAGAAAAACTTCAAAATAACCGTAAAGACTTTAAAATTAAAAAGATCGATTAAAGTTGATATAATTAATGTTTAATATAAAATTTGTTTTGTCATCAGTAGCCATTCTGATGACTTTTACTTTTTCTTTTAGTCAATTAAGCTTCTGTCCCGGGAATACCGGCGATCCTATATTTGAAGAAGACTTTGGTCAGGGCACCACAAACGGACCTCCCTTACCAGCTTCAGTAACTTCTTATACTTATGTAAATCAAGGCCCTTTTGATGGGGAATACACCATATCTGAAAACATTCAACAACTTAGTACCTTTCATAATACCGGAGATCATACAGGTAATCAAAATGGAAAAGCTTTAATTGTTAATGCCAGTTTTGATGCAGGTTTATTTTATCAAATACCTATACAAGGACTTTGCGAGAATAATTCATACGAGTTCTCTGCTTTTTTGATGAATGTTTATGACAGTAGTACTAATGCTTGTCCAGGAAATGGAATACCAGTAAATGTGAGATTTCAAATATGGGATGAATCTGATACTACATTACTTGCTGAGGGCGATACAGGAGTAATCAATGGAAGCGCAACACCACAATGGCAGCAGTTTGCACTTACTTTTGCCACACTTGATAATCAAACGGCGGTTATTCTTAAAATGCTCAATAATGGCGAAGGCGGCTGTGGTAACGATTTAGCTATAGATGATATTGTATTTAGATCGTGTGGAGATCTAACCGATGTGGAAAGCCCAAATGATGAAGAATCTATCACTTTATGTGGTGACGATACAGCGGAAAATCCCGTCACGATAACCGCTCAACCTGATTTTAGCGTGTATGACACACATTTTTACCAGTGGCAAGAGAGTTTAAACGGGGAAGACTGGTCAAATATTGATGGTGAAACCGATGAAACGTTAACTATCGATCCTTTTCAGGAAGGCTTTTACCGTACTTTAGTGGCAGAAGATCCGGTAAATGTAAACAACACACAATGCAATAGCATATCAAATGTTTTTCAGCTTATACAAGAAGACCCTGTGTTGCCCATTAGTTTAGGAGATCAAACTATCTGTGAAGGTCAAACGGCCACATTAGCGGTAGTAGAAGAAAGTTCTGTAACAGTAGACTGGTATGATGCTGAAGAAGGTGGAAACTTATTGCTAGAGGATTCATTTACCTATCAAACAGACCAACCGGGCACTTACTATGCTGAATCAGTTTCAGAAAGTGGAAATTGCGTTTCTGAACAGAGAATAGCGGTTAGGCTTAGTATAAATGAAATTCCAGATATAGAAGATCAAGAACTAGTAAAGTGTTCAGACCAGATTATAACATTGACAGCCGGAGCATCAGTAGCTGAATACGAATGGAATACCGGCGACACAACTCAAGAAATTGAGGTTTCTGAAAACGGTGAGTATATATTAAATCTAACAACAGAAGATGGATGTACAGCGACACAAACTTTTACAGTATCAAGCTATACAAGTCCTCAGATTCAAGATGTGATAAGTAATGATAATGATATAGAAATCATCATGCAAAACAGTGGAGATTTTAGTTATTCTTTAGATGGAGCTAACTTTCAAAACTCACCGGTTTTTGAAAATGTTGAAGGTGGTTTATACAATATTGTGGTGTTAGAGAATAATGATTGTGGCAGTGACGCAGCCAATCATTTACATTTGATAATTCCAGAGTTTTTTACACCCAATCAGGATGGTGTTAACGACAGATTAATCATCAAGGAAGTACACTTAGATGGTGAGTTTACATTTCATTTATTTGATAGATATGGAAAAATTATTTTTTCAGCCCGTAATCAACCTTTTGCCTGGGATGGAACCTTTCAGGGCAAACCCTTGCCTTCGTCTGATTACTGGTATAAGTTAAAAATTGATAATAAATTGTTTACCGGAAATATCACACTAAAGCGATAAACAAAAACCGCCTTTAAAAGGCGGTTTTGGTAAATTTCAGGCTATGATGATTATGAAATATCAATCATTCGCTTAGGTTGAGTTTTAGCTTCCTCTCTTTTAGGTAATTCTAATTTTAAAACACCATCTTCATAGTTAGCTTTAATTTTTGAAGAATCTACACTTTCAGGAATGGTAAAGCTTCTTGTAAATGATTCATAGCTATATTCCTGACGAGTAAAGCTGTCATTTGTTTTATCTTCTTTTTCTGAAGATATGGTCAAGACATCATTATCTAACTCAATATTAAAGTCTTTTTTAGATTTACCCGGTGCTGCTAAATCTAGCACAAATTTATCTTCAAATTCTTGAATGTTTGCTGCTGGCAAATTAAAGCCAACATTACCAAATTCAGCTGACGGGTTTAATAAATGCTTCCCTAACACATCATCTAAAAATGATGGAAACAAATTGCTGTTTTTTCTTTTTATAATACTCATAGTTTATGTTTTTTTTGGTTATTTACTTAAATAGTTACAAAACAAATGCCAGCAGGTAATTATGCCAATTTGTCTTGATATTTTATATAAACCCTGCCTTTTTGTCGCTTATTTTTTAGCCGTTAAAAAACCCCTTGATAATCAAGGGGTTAAATTTAATAGGGCATGATTAATAATTAGCTATCATTTCCCTTATTCATTCTATCTTTTAATGCCTGTAGCTCTGCATTGGCATCACCAATGGTAGTTTTTTGAGCATCTTCTTGTTTTTTCTTGGCATTTTTAACGATTTGCTCTTCTTCTTTCTTGTGAATAGCAGAGTGAGAAGCTACAACACGTTTGAATTCTTTGTTGAATTCAATAATGATAAATTCTGCTTCTTCTCCTTTCTTCAGCTTTTGACCATCTTGTTTTACAAGATGCTTTGATGGCACAAAGGCCTGAACATCTTCGGTAAATTGAATAGTAGCACCTTTGTCTACAATAGCGCTGATTTCTGCTGTATGTTTTGTACCCACAGCATACTCTTTTTCGTATTTATCCCAAGGGTTTTCTTCTGTCTGTTTATGACCTAAGCTAAGTTTTCTACCTTCAACATCAAGCTCTAAAACTACAACTTCTAATTCGTCTCCTACTTCGCAGAATTCAGAAGGGTGCTTGATTTTCTTAGTCCATGACAAGTCAGATATATAAATTAAACCGTCAATACCTTCCTCTAATTCTACAAAGACACCAAAGTTTGTAAAGTTTCTAACTTTCCCGGTATGCTTAGAACCTACTGGATATTTACTGGTAATATCCGTCCACGGATCTGGTGTAAGTTGTTTTATACCAAGTGACATTTTACGCTCTTCGCGATCCAGGCTTAGTATTTTAGCTTCCACTTTATCACCAACATTTACAAAGTCTTGAGCAGATCTTAAGTGAGTACTCCATGACATTTCAGAAACATGAATCAGACCTTCAACGCCCTCTTTAATCTCTATAAAAGCACCGTAATCTGCGATTACCGTTACTTCACCTTCTACAACATCACCTTCTTTAAGGTTCTCATCAAGGGTTTCCCATGGATGTTTACTTAATTGTTTAAGTCCTAATTGAATTCTGGATTTATCTTCATCAAAATCTAAAATAACAACATTTAACTTCTGATCAACTTCAAGTATTTCTCCTGGGTGAGATATTCTAGACCATGATAAATCTGTGATGTGGATTAATCCATCTACGCCACCTAAGTCTACAAATACGCCATAAGATGTTATGTTTTTAACTACACCTTCAAGTACCTGACCTTTTTCAAGCTGACCTATAATTTCTTTCTTCTGCTCTTCTATATCTGCCTCAATAAGCGCTTTATGAGAGACTACAACATTTTTAAATTCGTGATTGATTTTCACAACTTTAAATTCCATTGTTTTACCTACGTAAGCATCATAATCTGTAATAGGTTTAACATCAATCTGTGAACCGGGCAAGAATGCTTCAATGCCAAATACATCAACAATCATCCCGCCTTTTGTTCTACATTTGACGTAACCATTTACAATACTACCGTCTTTCTGAGCCTGATTAACACGTTCCCATGCTTTAATAACTCTTGCCTTTCGGTGAGATAACTTTAATTGACCTTCTTCATCTTCACGTTTATCAATAAACACATCTACTTCATCGCCTTCCTGCAAATCAGGGTTATAACGAAATTCGTTTAAAGAAATAACGCCTTCACTTTTAGCGTTTATATCGATAATGGCGTCATCATCAGTAATTTTAACAACCTTGCCTTTTACCACTTCGTTATGAAGTGTATCAACAAAATTGTCTTCAACCATTTTCTCGAAGTTATCTAACTTATCCTGATCAACCTCATCAATACCTTCTTCGTATTTATGCCAATCAAATTCTTCTAAAAATTGTTCAGGGTCTTTTTCTTCATGTGTCGATTCGACCTCATTTGATGCAGTATCTTCTTTTTCAGAAGATGCCTCTTTTACTTCAGAGCCGGAATCAGCCTCAACTTCTTTTGCAGAATGATCTTCTGCAGATTCGGTTTTAGTTGATTCTGCCTGGTTTTGTTCTTTGGTCTCTTCTGTTGTTGAAGAGGGTTCAGCAGCATTTTGTTCCTGAACGTCTTGTTTTTTGCTTTCTTCAGCCATACGCTGATTAATTAATTTGTATCCTGACGATTGCGGAATTTTAAACAACACTTTTCATCAGAAGTTGTTATACATGATTACATTTTAAATTACTTTTGAGTATTCCGCTTGTTGTTCAAAAGGATTGCAAAAATAATACTATTTTTTTGATACGGCAAACAACATCAATAGGTTAGATTTTCTACAAGTTGTATTGCTTTATCTAACTGCTGTTGTTTTGTAAGGTAGGTATTATCAAGCTCTACAGCATCATCTGCTTTTTTTAATGGAGCTATTTTTCTGGAGGTATCTTTTATATCTCTTTGTTTTAAGTTGTTTAAAACTGCATCAAAATCAACATCGTCTTCTTTTTGTGTCATTTCCTGCCATCGCCTTTCTGCTCTTATCCGCACATCAGATTTTATAAACAACTTTAGATCTGCATGAGGAAAAACTACGGTTCCTATATCTCTTCCATCCATTACCACATCATGATCTCTGGCTATTTTTCTTTGAATAGAAACCAATTTTTCTCTCACTTCTGCTATCATGGCAATTTCACTAACCAGATTTGACACTTTCATACTTCTAAGCTTAGACGTGACATTTGTGTCATTTAAAAAAACCTGATTTTCTTTATCATGATGGTGGATTATGCTGATATCTATATCAGGTAGAGCTTTAATGAGTGATTTCTTATCTAAGCTAAAATCGATTAAAAATTCACTTTCTATCGCAAATAAGGAAATTGCTCTGTACATGGCGCCAGAATCTATGTAAAGGTACTTGTAATGAGCTGCTAATTGTCTCGCTAAAGTACTTTTTCCCGTTGAAGAAAAACCGTCTATGGCTATAATCATAATTATTTATTATTCAGGATATTCTACTCTAAGATGATATATGTTTTTTAATTTGGATTTGATAATACGCTTGATAAGTTGGATTTCTTTAAAAGTAATATTTGCATTTATAAACTGATCTTCATCTATTTGTTTGTTAATTATTTTTTCTACAAACTCATCAATTGTATGAGCTGTAGGTTCTTTAAGACTTTTACTGGCGGCTTCTACACTATCGCACATCATTAAAATGGCTGTTTCCTTACTAAAGGGTTTTGGGCCAGGATATCTGAAGTCTTCTTCCTCTAATTCTTCAGTAGAATTCTCTTTTTCTTTAGCAAAAAAGAAGTAAACCATAGAAGTGCCATGATGAGTTCTTATAAAATCAATAATTCTGTCCGGGAGGTTGTATTTTTTAGCCATTTCAACACCATCAGAACGATGCCTGATAATGATTTTGGCACTTTCTAAAGCCGGCAGCTCATCATGTGGTGATGTATTAGTTGGTTGATTTTCAGAGAAATAGAGTGGGTTTTTCATTTTTCCAATATCATGATACAACGCACCTACTCTTACTAACAAAGCATTAGCGTTGATTTCATAAGCTGCGGATTCTGCAAGATTGGCTAAATTAAGTGAATGGTGAAATGTACCCGGCGCTACATCAGCTAATTGCTTAAGTAATTTGGTATTAGTATCTGATAACTCTAAAAGTGATAAATCTGAAACTAAGCCAAAAAGTTTCTCATAAGTGTAAATCAATGGTTGAACAAAGAGTAACCCTAATCCGCCTAATAAAAATAGCAATAGGTTTTCATAGTCGATATTCAAGATACTTCCTTCCTGAATCATATTAAATGCCAAGTAAGAGAATATGTAAACAAAGGTGATTTGTGCGACAGAAATAAAAAGATTAGCCCTTTTATATAGTTCTGATACGGTTAATATGGTTACAATACCAGCTATGATTTGTAAAAACATATACTCATAAGAGTTAGGCACTATAAACCCTAAAATCAATACGGTTATAACGTGTGTAAACAAGCCTAAACGCGCATCAAAAAAAGCTTTGAGTGTTAATGGTAGCACGCATAATGGTACTATGTAAATGTATTTTGTTTCTAATCGCATTACCAGAAGCGTTAAAAACACCATGAATAAAATATTGAAAAAGACAAAGGTTAGCTTGTTTTGATTATCATAAATCTCAGGCCTATACTGTTTTATAAAAAACATAAGCATCAGTAATGCTAAGGCAACTAACATGGTATAACCTCCTACCACTACATAATAGCTTGACTCTTCCCAGTTTTGAGATTGATATTCTTTTTTTAGTGATAATAGCTTTTTATACTTTTCATCTTCTATAATTTCTCCCTTTGCAATTATTTTACTTCCTTTTTTAACCACACCTTTACTAGGCGATATCTGAGAGAGTTTTTGATTTATTCGCTGCTGGGTTAGTTCTTCATTAAATGTGACATTTACTTCAAATAAATCGAAGAATGTATTTAGCAAAAGGGGTTTATAATCTGTAAGGTTATTTTCCTCGATTCTGTCTACTAATTCCTGACGTAATTCTGTCTCCTTGATGACACTTCCTAAAATCACCTCTTCTATGATGTTCCCTCTTTTAAGCAGCACGAGTCTTTGATTGGAATAGCGGTTTACGTCAACGCGTATACCATTTTCATAAACGTCTTTAAAAGTAAGCTTAACATAGCTTTCTAGCATGTTATAGGTTGAATTAGACAAGCTATCCGGCATATTGCTGCGGACTATATCTTCAGTTTGTTTTTTATGCTGATCAACTATACTTTGATCAAAGTTGAAAATGGGTTTAATGTTTTTATTGATTTTTGATTTCTCCTGCTTGAGCTCTTTCTCTAACTTATAAATAGGAAAATCAAAGGGTGCGTAAAGGTTTTTATACTGCCACGGTTTATTTTTAACTATTTCGTATTTAAACTGGCTTCCTTTTGGAAAGAAATAGACAATCAAAGACACGGTACTTAAAAAAAGTAAGACTTTAAAAATCAGTGATTGATTTTTGTATATGCTATCTACAAAATTTTTCATATAAATCCAGCAAGATAAAAACTTAATCAACAAATATAAATGAAATATAAGAGCACTAAAGAAACTTATGCGCTTAATAATTTTGGCTGACAAAAAAAATCAACAGTAAAGAATGATGAATATCAACTTTCTATATTTGCATTGATTATGAAATTTGATAAGTAAAAATTAACATACGCTATTTTTTATTTTATACCAAAACATATTTACCTGTAATACAGGCTTATGAGATGACTGATATATCGTGACAACAGAAAACAACACCGCTTTTTGTACGCCAAATTATGTTATAGGTTTAGACAATTTAAATAATTATGGAGGTATGTTTTATCATTTTGAGCTGGAGTTTGTTTACTGGAATGATGGCAAATGGACGTATAATTAAGATAGACGCATAGCTATTGAAGATTAATTAGGTAGGTTTGCGTTAATTGACTGGTTGTTGTTAGATATAAACGATTTAGGTTTTTAATTCGAATAATTTAAAAAAATAAAGCATGGATTCCTAATACTTAAATTAAATCCTGTAAATATGATTCTAATTTATTAAATTAGCAATCGATTAAAAAAACACAAACACAATGAGTAAAAAAGTAGTCATAGTAAGCAGTGCCAGAACACCAATTGGTAGTTTTCTCGGTACATTATCTAATATTCCAGCAACCAAATTAGGTGCGCACGCGATAGCCTCAGCTTTAAAAAAAATAAATTTAAATCCAGAAAAGGTAGACGAAGTTTTGATGGGTAACGTTGTACAGGCAAACAATGGACAGGCGCCGGCAAGGCAAGCTGCTCTGGGAGCCGGAATTTCTAATACAGTACCTTGTACTACTATTAATAAGGTTTGTGCCAGTGGTATGAAAGCTGTTATGCAGGCAGCACAATCTGTCGCTTTAGGCGATCAAGAAATTATTGTTGCCGGTGGCATGGAAAGCATGAGCCAAATACCCCATTATGTCCAAATGCGAAAAGGTACTAAATTTGGCAGCGATAGACTTGTAGATGGCTTACAAAAAGACGGATTAGTTGATGCCTATAATGAGGAAGCCATGGGATGTAGCGCAGACTTGTGTGCTAAAGAACATGATATATCAAGAGAAGAACTTGATGAATTTGCAATAGAATCTTATAAAAGATCAGCGGCCGCCTGGGAATCTGGAAAGTTTGATAATGAAGTAGTTCCTATTGAAATTCCTCAAAGAAAAGGTGATCCTATCATCATGAAAGAGGATGAAGAATATAAAAATATCAAGTTTGATAAAGTCAGCAAATTAAGACCGGCTTTTACTAAAGATGGTACAACCACAGCAGCAAATGCCTCTACTTTAAACGACGGCGCCGGCGCTTTGGTTTTAATGAGCGAAGAAAAAGCTAAGGATTTAGGCTTAGAAGTTATCGCTGAAGTCTTAAGCTATGCTGATGCAGCAATAGAGCCAGAAAGATTTACTACTGCGCCTGCTAAAGCATTACCATTAGCATTAGACAAAGCCGGGCTGTCAAGTGGTGACATTGATTACTTTGAATTTAATGAAGCTTTTTCCGTTGTAGGAATAGCTAACATGAAACTACTAGGGCTGAGTCCTGACAGGGTGAATGTCCATGGTGGTGCTGTATCTTTAGGACATCCTTTAGGATGTTCAGGCGTTAGAATTATCAACACGCTAATAAGTGTCTTACAGCATAATGGCGCAAAACTAGGCGCTGCAACAATCTGTAATGGCGGCGGTGGGGCTTCATCTATTTTAATAAAAAGAAGTTAAATGAAATACGGCCTTTGCCACTTAAGCGCAGTCCCGCTGAGAAGCAATGCTTCAGAAAAGGCTGATTTGGTGTCTCAACTCATCTATGGCGATCATTTTGAGATTTTAGATTATCAAAAAAATTGGTCTTTTATTAGGTTGAATTATGATGGCTATGAAGGCTGGGTAGATAATAAGCAATTTGTAGAAATATCATCAGCAAAGGCTCAGGAATTAAATCAACATCATTACTGGTGTTCCGCTGATCTTATTGAGTTCGTCACTACAGAAAACCATCAACTTATACCTATTCACATAGGGTCTTCTCTGGCTGCCTGCAAGTTGCTCAATCATGAGTTTGATGGTAAAAGCAATGATCAAATGAAATCTTATCACCATATTGTTGATATAGCCGTGCTTTATTTAAATGCACCTTATGTTTGGGGTGGCAAAAGTCCTTTTGGAATTGATTGTAGTGGATTTATTCAGGTAGTATATAAAATTTGCGGTATAAAAATAGCCCGCGATTCTAAGGATCAGGCTAAACAAGGTAGATCATTGAGTTTTATAGAAGAATGCAAGCCTGGTGACCTTGCTTTTTTTGATAATGAAGAAGGCGATATCGTGCATGTGGGCATTATGATGGGGGAAAACAAAATAATACATGCGCATGGTCAGGTTCGCATCGATTTAATAGATCATCAGGGAATATTTAACGCTTCAACCAGAGAATACTCTCATAAATTAAGGCTATTAAAAACTTACAACGACTAAGTTATATTTTAGAAATATTCAATAAAATTTAAGTAAAGTAATGGTGGGATTTAAATATGACATCAATCCTGCAATATCTGCTTAGCTTTTTGTAGGGCTTGCTTTTGCATGTAAAACTTTCTTCTATTTTGGGTGTGACTAAGCACTATTATAGTAATGTCATCTTCTGGTAAATAAACCAACCCATTCCTAAAACCATCCCATAATCCGTTGTGGTAGATTTCTTTTAACTTACCGTTTTTAAATTTTGTTCTAAAACCCATGCCATAATTATTACCTAATTTCCCAGATTTGTTAAACATTAAATCGATAGAAGCTTGGCTAAGTATTTCATTATTTTTAACTGCCATGAACCAGGTAAACAGATCTTTTGCTGATGCATTGATACCTTTATCGCCTAAAGCTGAATTATGAAAACTAGGAGGCAAAGGCAAATGGGTATATCTGTACGGCTGGAATGCATTAAGAACTTGATCGTATTTTCTAGCCTCTAATCCTACATAAGTATTACTCATGCAAAGTGGCTCTATAAAATTTTGCTCTAAATAATTTTTAAATGATAAACCGGTTTGCATTTCTACTAATCTGGCTAAGAGAACATAGTTCGTATTATTATAATCAAATCTTCTACCTGGTGTAAAAGACAATCTGTTTTCATACTCTGATATCAGGCAAACAACATCTTTATTATTAGGTGCTTCCTCTTTATCCCAGTATCTTTCCGTGATAAACATATAATCCCATAATCCAGAGCGGTGCTTTAGTAAATCAGAGACTTTTATTTGATTAAATCTAAAAGAAGGCAGATAGGTAGCTACAGTTTCATCAATATTTATTTTTCCTTCTTCCTGTAATTTAAGAACAGCAGCGGCTGTAAATTGCTTACTCACTGAGGCTAATTCAAAGGAGTGATTTTTTGTTAGCTTCACTTTTTTTATGGGATCTTTATAACCATAAGCTTTATGAAAAATAAGGTGATCGTTTTTAGCAATTAATATTTCCCCGTTAAAACGAAGAGCTTTGGCGCGTTTGCCTACATAGTCAGAAAGATAGGCAAGTTTTGGTTTGCTTATAACATTGTAAGGAGACGTAAAAACATCTACAAGCTCATAATTATTTTTAATTTCAGGCTCTTTTATTTCTAAGATTTTGTTTACAGACTGTGTTTCATATGCCTTAAATGCAAAGGCTAATATAAACAACGCCAGAAAAAAAATAATGTTTACGTATTTCTTTTTCATGAACTGTTAATAGAGACAAAAATATCGACTATACCTCAGTTGACCTAAAGAAATCGGTTATTTTAACACATAAAACTGTTTTTAGTCACGTTCTGCATTGGTGTGCCGCTCTAAAATTCGCAAACTTTCATATTGGGCTTTTTGCTGTTGTCTTATGCCGTATAATTTATCTAATGCCTGCTTTCTTGTTTTTTTGATATCAACTATAGGTTGAGGGTAATCTTCCCCTATCACAAAGTCATAAAATTTTTCTTCCATAGGCGTCATCGTCCATGGCTGAATAGCATATTTAACTGGTAAATGATTCAGCTCTGGTAACCAGTGCTTAATAAACTGAGCATCAGCATCTTGATTTTGCGCGTTTAAAGTTGGGTTATAAACTCTAATGGTGTTAATCCCGGTAACGCCAGCCTGCATATTAAACTGCGGATAGTGAATGCCTGGCTCAAAATCTAAAAACTGTTTGGCTAGAAATGCACTACCATGCCAAAAGGCCTGAAATAAATGATGACAAAAAAATGAGACCACACAAGCCCGCATTCTAAAATTTATATAACCCGTAGCTTTTACACATCGCATAGACGCATCAATTAACGGATATCCTGTTTTAGCATTTTCCCAGGCGTTGATAAAATCATGATTAGTCGTCCAAACATTTCTATAAGCTTTATTCACCGGTCTAAACTCCATCGCAGGTTCTTGCTCAAATTTTTGAATAAAATGACTTTGCCAGCGTAATCGTGATAGAAAAGCGGCTAAATCGCGCCCTACTTTCTTATGCTTGATTTTCTGCTTATCATTTTTCATCTTTTTAGCGTGCTGATAAATTTCACGAATACTCAGATTCCCCCAGGCAAAATAGGGTGATAACCTACTGCAAGATTGCCTTGACAAATCTGGTTTACTGATGTGATTATTATAGTTGATTAACCGATGATTAAAAAAACTGTCTGCATACTTTAAAGCTATTGACCTTCCGCCCGGCTGAAAAAGTTCATGTTTGTCTACCCGAATGTCTGCTGATTTGATACCTAATTGATTTAAATAAGATTTTGATATAAAATCTGATGCTGTTGCTTTAAATGGAATGACATTCTGTTGCATATAATCATACCATTGTTCTTTCCACTGATCGCGATTTTTGCGAAAGCGCTGGACGCCATTGTTTTGAAACTCTTTCCAGTTGATTTCATGCTGTTTACAAAACGCTTGCACAGCTTTATCACGCTGGTAGGTCATGTGTAAACCGGTTTCTATGTGGCTGTAAATTGCTTTAATCGTGAAATGATCAGCTAAATATGAAAATGCATTTACGGCTTCTTGTTCTAAAACTAAAATTTGAGTGTTGTATGCTTCTAAAGATCGATTTAAATCAGCTAAAGATTGTTTGATAAACCTAAAGTGTCGCCTATCGTAATGATGGTCTTGTTGTAATGCAGGTTCTAAAATATAAATCAACAAAACCGGAAAATCTGATACTAACGCTTGTTGTAAAGCCTGATTGTCTTGTAAACGCAAATCGCGTTTAAACCAATGAATGCTTATAGATTTTTTCATTGATTTAAAAGTAGTAGAATTTTAAAAAATTTGGATAAATATTTTATTTGTATTTATAAAGCTTTAACAATTTATTAAATTTCAAAAACTTAATTATGGAAATTTTTATAAAATTATATTTAAATTTATCATATAATCTATCCAAAATCTAATAGTATAGGCGATGAGTTGATTAATATTAAACTATCGTTTTTAAAAATAAATTGAACTAATAACCAATGAACACCTAGAAAATGTGTTTGGTCTATTTTTCTAATATTTGATAAAATCTAATTATGTGTTTTCATACCTCCACAATAGAAAGAGTTAATGCCATTGAACAGCAGACGCAAACGAAATTAGCCAATGAAAGCTACCGTAACCAGTTTGATCAACCGCAGTATCATCTTAACGGATTTACACATCCGGCTATGTTGATCATTACTCAAGAAAGAAACGATCTTCTGATTCCGGCTTATTGGGGAATAGTGCCACCACATGAAAAACCTGATCAATTAGATAAATACTATAAAAAAGCTGTGAAATTTGGTGGTGGCTTAAACGCCAGAGATGAGAAGCTGTTTAATCATTTTATCTATAAACATTCCATATTGAGTAAAAAATGCTTAATCCCGGTAAGCGGGTTTTTTGAACCACATACTCATAACAAGACAAAATATCCATTTTATATCAAAAATGCAAAAGGTCAACTATTGATGCTGGGTGGCATCTATACCCGAATAGACGATCAGGTTACCTTTAGCATCATTACTAAAAAAGCGTCGCCTCTGTTTGAAGAAATTCATAACATCAAAAATAGGCAGCCTTTAATTTTAGAGCGATCACAATGGACTAAATGGCTTAGCCTAAATGATCCAGCAGCTGTTGAAAACTTAATAAATATTAAATTTGATGATGATTTATTAGAGACTTATCCCGTTAAAAAAGCTCTATTTAGCCCAAAGGAAGATTCTAATGTGAGTTCAATAATAGAAAGAACAGATTATCCTGAACTAGTTAAAAATTAAACACTAAAAAACCGAGCTTTGCACTCGGTTTTTTAATGGTAGGAAAAGATTTACTTATCTGCAACTGCTTTTTCCTTTTGTTGTTTTTCAGAAGTTACGCGCCCTAAATATCTTTCCGCATCTAAGGCTGCCATACAGCCGGTTCCGGCGGCCGTCACAGCCTGACGATATTCCTTATCCTGAACATCACCGCTGGCAAAAACACCTGGCACATTAGTATGCGTTGATTTCGGTTTTGTAAATATATAACCGGCATTATCCATATCTAAATAATCTGTAAAAATATCAGTATTAGGTTTGTGACCTATGGCGATGAATAACCCGGTAATGGGAATTTCTGATTTTTCATGGGTCTGATTGTTAACCATGCGTAAGCCTTCAACAACATCATCACCTAAAACCTTATCAACCTCAGTATTAAATTTTACTTCTAAATTATCAGTTGAAAATACACGATGCTGCATAGCCTTTGAAGCACGCATTTCATCACGTCTTACTAACATGGTGACTTTTTTGCAAATCTTAGCTAAATAAGTAGCTTCTTCAGCTGCTGTATCGCCACCACCTACAATGGCCACTTCCTGATTTTTATAGAAAAATCCATCACAAACCGCACATGCAGAAACGCCTCCACCACGTAATTTTTGTTCGCTTTCTAAACCTAAGTACTTAGCTGATGCACCTGTCGAAATAATAACTGCCTCAGCTTCTACCCATTTTTCTTCATCTATTTGCACATAATGTAAGCCGCCATCTTCATCACTAAACTTTACCTGCGTCGCTCTCCCGAAGCGAACATCTGTATCAAACCTTTCAGCCTGTTCTTTTAACTCTTCCATCATTTTAGGCCCTTCAATTCCTTGCGGATAACCCGGGAAATTATCAACATCAGTCGTGGTTGTTAGTTGTCCGCCAGGTTCAATTCCGGTATACATTACCGGCTGTAGGTCTGCTCTTGCAGCATAAATAGCTGCTGTATAGCCCGCAGGACCAGAGCCGATAATCAAGCATTTGATATGTTCTAGATTTGTTTCCATAACAATTTCATTTTTATACAAAAGTAGTAACTTTTATCTGTTCCTTACTTACAAATTATCAATTCTACTTTTGCTTAATAGATAAATCTAATACGTCAGATAAATTGTATTTTTACACTAAAAATAAAATGAATAAGGAAACAGTACTTATTACCGGAGCCACAAGCGGTATTGGCAAAGCAGCAGCTTACAAATTGGCACAGCATTATAACCTCATTTTATGTGGACGCAGAAAAGATCGACTGGAAAACTTAAAAGCATCTTTAGCGCAAACAACTGATGTTCACTTATTAAATTTTGATATTAGAGACCGAAAGGCCTGTCATCAGGCAGTTAGTCAATTACCGGAAGCATTTGCTAAAATTGATGTGCTCATCAATAATGCGGGTAACGCGCATGGGCTTTCACTAATGCAGGATGCTGATATAGATGACTGGGATCAAATGATAGATATCAACGTTAAAGGATTGCTATACATCAGCCAGCCTATTATGAAGCAAATGGAACAAAATGATCACGGACATATCATAAATATTGGCTCTATCGCCGGACAAGATGTTTATCCTAAGGGCAATGTGTACTGCGCTACAAAACACGCGGTTATCGCATTGACGAAAAGTATGCGTTATGATTTACATGATACCAATGTAAAAGTTGGCGTGATCAATCCAGGGCTTGTTGAAACTGAATTTAGTGAAGTGCGTTTTAAAGGCGATAAGGAGCGAGCCAGTCAAACCTATCAAGGGTATAAGGCACTGGAAGCTAAAGATATTGCTAATAGCATTTTTTATATGTTGCAACAACCTGAACATGTCAACATTAGTGAAATGACCGTATTACCTTCTGCCCAATCCGGGCGTGGATTACTTAGAAAGAGTGATGTTTTGAATTAGGAATTAGGAATTTTGGATTATAAATTGAACTACCCTTCGATAGTATGAAAGTTCACCAGTTGATCCTTTGAATTAGTATAAATAGCATTAATTGATATATTAGATGTAAGGTATGAAAAGTTATTCGCATGATGTTTAATACACTTGATTAAAATATCATCATTAAAAATTGATAATGATATGATCCATGTAAAAGATCAACTCCATAGAGGTGTGAAAATTGAAAGACCGGCACGACGCATCGTTAGTTTGGTGCCCAGTCTTACTGAATTGTTAGTAGATTTGGGGTTAGAGAATCAAATTGTAGGAGTTACACGCTTTTGCGTCCATCCAGAGCATATGAGAAAAAAGGCAGCTGTAATTGGCGGCACAAAGCAAGTGAGAAATCAAAAAATCAAAAAACTTGAACCGGATTTGATCATCGCGAATAAAGAAGAAAATCAACGGGAAGATGTTCAAGACTTAGAAAGTATTTGCTCGGTTCATGTAAGCGATGTTCATAATATTGAGGATTGTTTGGAATTGATCAAACAATATGGGCGATTAACTAATAATGCTGAAAGTGCCAGGCAAATCATTCATGACTTGGAGAACACATACGAAAAATTCAAGATGTTTGCTGAGCAACAAGTTCCTATAAAGGTAGCTTATCTGATATGGAAAGATCCCTGGATGGCTGTAGGTGGCGATTCATTTATCCATGAAATGCTTAAAATCAACAAGTTTGAAAATATCTTTAGCGATAAAAAAAGATATCCTGAGGTTGATTTACAAGATCTCAATCAAGCGGATTATGTGTTTTTATCTACTGAACCTTATCCATTTAAAGAAGCGCACTTTAAAGAAATCCCATTAGATAATTCAAAGATCAAAATCGTTGATGGAGAATATTTTAGTTGGTATGGTAGTCGGCTGATTCAGGCATTTGATTATTTTAAAAGCTTAAGACATGAGCTAAGTGTCTGAACGGTTTAATCTAAACCGCTTATGTTGTTCATCAAAAACGATATATTCATCTGAAAAAAGGTGGCCAAGCCTGTTATCATCTAACCACTGATTAACAGTTCTTTGTTGAATATCGCCATCTTGTATAACAACTAACTCATCGCAGATTTCTATCATATCATTAATTTGATGGCTAGAAAATATGACAGACTTTTTCTGATGATGGCTGATGTTTTTAAGAAGATCAAAAACCAAAGCCTGATGATATAAATCTAAATGAGTTACAGGCTCGTCAAGCAGTATAAAAGGCGTGTCCTGAGCAAAAGCACGAGCGATCATCACCCTTTGTTTTTGGCCATCGCTTAACTGATTAAAATACTGATGCTTTAGTGCTTCAACTTGTAATAACTGCATAGCTTTACTAATTTGTTGTTCATCAGTTTTAGATAACCTGCCTAACCAATCTGTGTAAGGCTGCCTCCCTAAACTGATAATTTCTTTCACCTTAAGCGCTCCACTTATACTAGATTGACTCATTACTATACTTATGTATTTAGCTAAGTTAAATTTAGATAGATTATTAATGTTATGATTATCAACCATAACTTGACCATCTAAAGGGATGAGGCTTCCCTGTAAAGTTTTAAGCAAGGTAGATTTACCTGACCCGTTAATTCCTATAATACCTGTAAGTTTACCCTTGCAAAATCGCAGTTGCTTTGCTTCAGCCACTATTTTTTGCTTATAACCAACCTTTAAATCCTTTGCTTCTAACTTCATTAAAAAATAAGATTTTGTTTTTTGAGTATCAACCAGATAACGATGGGTGCTCCTATAAATGAAGTTACTGCATTTATGGGCAATACATAAGCACTGCCGGGTAATTCTGCTATGGTTTGGCAAAGCAACATGATACTGCTACCTATGAGTAGAATAGCAGGTAATAATACAAAATGATTACCTGTGTTGAATAGTTGACGAGCCAGATGCGGTATGGTTAAACCTATAAAAGCAATAGGACCGGCAAAAGCTGTAACACTACCAGCTAAAATACCGGTGATCAAAATCATTAAAAACCGGGTTGATTTGGTATTGACGCCCATAGATTCAGCATAAGCCTCGCCTAATAAAAAAGCATTAAGCTTTTTAAGTAGTATCAAGCTTAATAAAACACCTAAAATCACTATTACAGATAATATGGTAATGTCCAACCAGCTTAATCTGCTTAAACTGCCCATTGACCAAAACACGTACTGTTGCAAATTTTCTGAAGTCGTAAAGTATGATAAAACGCTCACAATAGCCGCTGTAAAGCTGGCAACCATCAAACCTATTATCAGTAAAGCTAATGTATTTCTAATACGCCATAATGCAGCCATTATAAGCATCAGTATGCTAAAGCTTCCTAAACTGGCAGCGAGTATAAGCCCGTATTTAGATTGTGCCCAAACTGCCATACTGCCTCCTACAAATGAACTTCCCATAATCAATAAAGCTACGCCTAAACTCGCCCCGCTACTTAAGCCTAACACATAAGGACCGGCTAATGGATTACGAAATAAGGTCTGCATTAACATACCGGAAATAGACAGACCACAACCTACTAAAATAGCTGTAATGGCTTTGGGTAATCTATATTCTAACAAAATATAAGCTTCAGAAGATGATACATTATCTGATAGACTCAATATTTTTAAAACCTCAAAAAAATCAATGTTAACAGAGCCCAGGCTAATATTGATGATAAAAGCTAATACCACACCTAAGCCAAGCACTAAAAACAAAAGAGATTGTCGCAATTACTTCAAGGGTTTAAAAAATTTATTTTGGTAATTATCGACTAATTCCGGATGAAAAATATTTATAAGGTCTTTTAAGACTAAGTCTGGTCTATTAGGTGCTTGTTCATAATACAAAACGCCACCGTTTTCACCTTTAGTTGCGGCAAAACCATAAACATGTTGGTTTTGAAAAGCCTTGAATTCAGCATAATGTCTATTATCTTGTTTCATACTGTCATAACTGGTATACTGTGCCGGAGCAACCCAGTAATCAGCGTCTTTAGCTTTTTTGAATACCTTTTCAAACGAAAGCGAAATACTACCTTTGCCCTCCGTATAACCGTAAATATAATTAGCATTAGCGTCTTTTATAAATTGAGCCTGCCAACTATTACCATAAGGTAAATACCACTGGTCGTTTAACATCGCGCCGGCAATAACCTGAGGTGAATGATCTGCTTTCTTTGCTTTATTTTTAAGTTGATCGTAGTTTGATTCTATTTGATCAAAAAACCTTTTAGCTTCTTCATACTTACCGGTTAAAACACCAAAAAATTTGATCCATTCTGCCTTGCCTAGTGGATGCTTTTCTAGCCAATCTGCATTATAGACGACCGGAATGCCAAATGAACTTATTTTATCGAGCGTTTCATTTCCAGCTGATACTGAAAACCCTACGACCACATCAGGCTGCAGACTGATTACTTTTTCTGTATTTAATCTACCGTTATTACCCAGTTCCATCACTTGATTATCTTCTATATTCGCCCTGGCTTCAGGTGTAGAAATCATATCAGTTCCCGGAAAACCTATAAGCTTGTCTAAAATATTTAAGTTTTTAAGAGACGGAATATGAGTGGTAGAGGTGCAAATTATAGAATCTACCGGACGCGTGATGACCTCGTCGATAGAATCTTTATCATTAATACTAACCTGACCATCACTTATGAGATAAGTAAAGCCATTTTTAGCGTTTTGATAAGGTTTATTAACATGTATCAGCCACTGATTAGCATTGCGTTCTAAAGAAAAATTAACCGCATGTTTTAGGTCTACTTTCTTAAAATCAGCTTTATTAAAAACAGCTTTTTTTTCTTTAGAGCTATTACAGCTGATAAGCAAAACCAATAAACCAAATATTACTAAGCGCTTGATCATAAATGTTTTTTACAAAAATAGGATTTTAGATCGTAGCTTAAAGCAATACCTCAAAGGAATAATCGATACGTAAATATTTTAGTAAGTATTAATGATGTTACTGTGTTTAATAAATTAAATAATCTCCCTACAGAGCTATAATTCAGATATTTGCTAAATTTCTCCGTGTCCTT
>JAVLBJ010000038.1:0-12726 GCA_031581455.1 Psychroflexus sp.
ATTGTGTAGTTGTTAGGATTTTTTTAGATTTATTGAAAATTTTTATCTAGGTTTAGCTTCTGAACTGATAAAGATAATCAATTTGTTATCCTTTAAAAAATGATAAATTATTTGTTTTGTTTTTATGTAAGGAGTTACCGGGCATTATAAAACGACACTCAAGTTAATAATATGAGCATAGAAAATTTTAGACAATTCATAAAAGAAAAAGCTGAACAGTTTGGAGCCAGAACGGACAACGAATTCAACAAACCATATGTTGAAAGAAACAACACCGGACAGGAAGCGCTGAAAGATAACGGAGCATATTTTGGTTTTATCCATCCCGAGGAAGAGGCGTCTGGCCCCTTTCACGACTTTTCCTTAACGATTTTTCCAAACGACCAAAACAAACCTTGGTTAGTGTGTCTTGGAATTGGTTCTAGTGGCTTCAAGAATGACTACGATCTTGCAACCTATCCTGGACTTAGAAGATTATTTTCAAAGCTGACTGACCAGAGGGGATTTTGTAAATCTGACTTTTCAGACATCGAAACTAGTCTACCAAAATCAATTACTGGCAACCTGGACTTACAACACATAAAAAATACAATTAAAACCTACACCAAAGTTTTACCAACTTGCCAAATCGTTGATGATCCAGAAAGCGAAGAGGGAAAACAAATTATTTCAGCCTTTGTAGCCGGTTATGCTAAACTTAGAGATTGGCCTTCCAATAAAGACCACCGAAAATCAGTTTCAGAAGCTTTAGAGCCATTTTTAAAGACAGAAAGAATTGATGAAACAGAGGAAATACAAAATCTCTTAAACGAAAGAAAGTACATAGTTCTTCAAGGACCTCCAGGTACTGGTAAAACAAGAACCGCAAAAAGTGTTGCAGACAAAATAGGAGCAAAAACCTTCTTCACTCAATTTCACGCAGAGACAAGTTACTCCGATTTTATTTACGGTATCAGGCCTGACACAGAAAACAACGAACTGAGATACAAAGAAAATTTAGGCAGCTTCTCAGTGGCTTTGAAATATGCGGTTGAACATAACAATGAAAGAGTCATCCTCATAATTGACGAAATAAATAGGGCTAATCTTTCAAATGTATTAGGGCCAATATTTTACTTATTCGAACATAAGATGGACGTTTCAAATGTTGAAATTGAAATTGCCCCTGATTTTAAATTAACAAAGCTTCCAGATAACTTTTCTGTAATTGCCACAATGAATACAGCTGATAGAAGTTTGGCTGTGGTTGACTTTGCATTACGAAGACGCTTTGCCTGGTATAGCAAAACGCCTAAAATCATAGATGGAACAAGTAAAAGACTTGAGAATGTATCTGTGAATAAAATAACCGAGGAAGAGTTTTTCTTTAAAGAGGACTTTGCTGTTATTGAGGAAATTTTTAATTGGTATGCATCAAGTCCTGAATTAAACCTCCAGCCTGGAGAAGGATATTTTATCGCTAACTCCGAAGACGAAATGAAAAATCGTATTCGCTATGAAATATTCCCTTTGATTAAAGAGTATTTACAAGAAGGGCTTTTACGAAATGCGAAAGAAGAATTCAATAACTATTTCTCAACAAGCATAAATCTATCTCTTTTCGAATGACAAAGCCCTTAGATGTTTTTTGCGAAATTCCTTGCTTAACTGAACAATCAAAACAGTTGGCGGGAGTTGCTTTGCAAAAAAAGTGGTTCAAGTCAGCAGACAAAAGAATTATTGGGCAATACCTCCAGAAATTTATTGACTACAACTCTGAGCATTTTAACTTCCTAGGTGTTCAACCATACATAATTGGTACAGACCAAAGCACGGCACTGACATTCCGTTCATCTGGTTTCATAGGCTCTATTCCTTTGAGGGCTTCTGACACAGGAAAGCAAATCGGTGATTTTGTAGTAATGCCTCGATTCACTGGACGTGACAGATTTGAAGACTATATCGAAATTCTTAATCTGCTTGGAACTGAAATTAGCCCAGAGGTAATTGACAGTTTACCATTAGCATCAGGTAAGAATTTTAGGCCGCCACTGTATTTAGAGGCTGTAAAATTTATATCATCTCTTGAGAAACTGTCAATGAGACCATGGAGAAAGTTTGACAACATTGAAAAAGTATCAATCCAGCCTACTGGTCAAATCAATTGGACTAAATACATAAACAACGAATACAAAGTAGAAAATAAGTTGAAATTTCCAGCAAGGACAAATGTATTGAGCGAATTTCATTCTGAATATTCGGAAATTAGATATGTCTTTGATATTTGTAAAAGCGAATTACTTTCAGCCAATACACCGCAGAGAATTAAGAATACCTTGCGAAACAAATTGAGTTTCCTTGAAGAACGATTATATCATCATAAACCAAAGGCAACGAATAAAATCAAAATTAGATTTTCCGATAGTCCAACTGTGAAAGCCTGCAAGGAACAAGCCAATAGAATTTTAAACTTTAAACTTGTTGACAGCACAGCTTGGCGGGTAGACTTTTCAGATGTATTCGAAAAATTTATTCAACATATTTTTAAAGAAGCTGCAAAAGAAACAGGCGGTCGACTTTATTCAAACTTTAAGTTTCATTCTAGGACTTCAAAGCATTACTCCTGGGAACTAAAGCACATCGAGCCAGACGCAATTTTTCAGAAGG
The DNA here is from genome assembly GCA_031581455.1 of Psychroflexus sp. Taxonomy (GTDB): domain Bacteria; phylum Bacteroidota; class Bacteroidia; order Flavobacteriales; family Flavobacteriaceae; genus Psychroflexus. The sequence goes on from JAVLBJ010000038.1 coordinate 2,647, forward strand.
ATAATGTTTTGATTTTTATAGACGCCAAATACAAATCGAATTTATACAACAAGTTTGACCAAAGTCAAGTCCTTAAAGAAGACCATAGACACGACTTACATCAAATAATGGCCTACTCTTCATTCAGTAAGACCAACTTTAAATTCGGTTTTCTTTGTTATCCTTCAGACCAAATTGAATTAAAAACTATCCAATACAAAAACGGTATAAACGAAGCAACAAATACAATATTCATTTTTGGTGTACCATTAAAAAAGGATTGCATTAAAGTGACGAAGAGACTACTCACAAATAAGCTTAATGAGATTGAAAGTAGAATAACGACCCGAAAACACTAACTATACGTAATGCGGGCTAAAGTTCTGATATGAAAGTAATTACATTAAGTAAACGAAATGCTAAACGGAAAGTGAAATGCCTTGAAATCCGTTACTTCTATTATACTTAATCTTTATTTTTTATAATTATCTAATCCAGCCTTAAGAAACTCTTCAAACGCATTTGCATTTGGTTCAAAGCCTATGGGCGCTTGTAAAAGCTCATAATCTTTATTTAAAAGCACATAATAAGGTTGGGAGTTGTTTTTAAAGTTTAAAGTCTGAAAAGTAGCCCATTTATCACCCACGCTATTTATAGCTTTTGTACCACCATTAGGTTTTTCAAAAACAAATTGTTCATCCTGAGGAAGTGAAGCTTTATCATCAACATATAAAGAAATAAGCACGTAATCTTCTTTTATGGTCTTATAAATTTCTGGTTTACTCCATACTTGCTCTTCCATCTTACGACAATTTACACAAGCATAACCGGTAAAATCTAACAAAACAGGTTTGTCTTGAGCAATAGCTGCTTTTCTACCTTCTTCAAAGCTGTTATAGGCTTTAAGACCCAATGGCCCTTTGGTTTCTTTTTCATAAAGGCTGTAAAATAAGGGTGGAGGAAACCCGCTTAAAAATTTTAAATTAGCATAAGATGTATTTGTTAGACCGGGTATCAAATAAAGTAAAAATACAGAGAATACAATGCCAAATATAACTCTGGAAGGTTTAAGGATCACCTTTTTAGGATCGTGAGGAAATTTTATTTTACCAAATAAGTAAAGCACTAAGCCTAGCGTAATCACAATCCAGATGCCAATGAATATTTCGCGTTTTAAAATACCCCAATGTTCTACTAAATCTGCATTTGATAGAAACTTAAAAGCCAGTCCTAATTCTATAAATCCTAAGACTACTTTTACGGTATTCATCCATCCGCCGCTTTTGGGAAGCGCGTTTAACCAATTGGGAAATAAGGCAAATAGACCAAATGGTAATGCCAGAGCCAACCCAAAGCCGGACATGCCAAAACTAAGTAAAGTAGCACCGCCATCGCTAGACAGTGAACCGCCTAATAATGAACCTAAAATTGGCCCCGTACATGAAAATGATACAATAGCTAAGGTTAAAGCCATTAAAAAGATACCTATAACACCACCCAGACTAGTTGCTTTTTCATCAAGTCTACTACTCCAAGAACTCGGTAAAGTAATTTCATAATACCCGAAAAAAGAAAAGGCAAAAGCGGCAAATATCATAAAAAACACCACATTTAATATCGTGTTAGTTGAGATGTTGTTAAGGAACTCCGGGTTGACAGAGTCTAATAAATGAAAAGGTAAACTTAATAAGGCATAAATCAAAAATATAAATACGGTATAAAGAATAGCATTTATAATGCCTATTTTTCTGGTTTTGGCGCCTTTTGTAAAAAAAGATACTGTAAGCGGAATCATTGGAAAAACGCATGGCGTTAGCAATGCGATCAATCCACCTAAAAAACCTAAAAAAAATACGTTTACATGAGATTTCTCATCATCGCCGGAAAGCGATTTTACCTGAGACTGATCAACCGGAATGCTTAATGCATTGGCAGCCGCCATGTCTTCTTGTGTTGTTTCTGCTGAATAATTGTTTACTTCAAGATTCTCAAAATCTATTATATAGGATATGTTATCTTCGGGAAGACATTTTTCATCATCGCAGATCATGAAATATATATCAAATTTAAGCGATTGTGTATTTTTATCTACTTTGATCTTTTGTTTAAAAAACGCCTCATCTTCAAAATAGGTCAATTTAGTATTAAAAATAGGGTCTAATTTGGTAACACCTTCAGGTTCAATAGTTTTGCCGATTAGTTCATAGTTGTTCTGAAGTGTATCGAACTCAATACGGGTAGGGGACGGGCCTATTTTTCCTTCTGGTAATTTTTTTTGAGAGGGTAAATGCCAGTTTTCTTCGATATCAGCATCTATAATCAATTCATAAGTAGAGTTTGATTTTTTTTCTATAGCAACCTCCCAGCTGACGGGTTCCTCTATTTCATTGTCAAAGTTGACTTGTGCTGACACCAATGTAAAGCTGAGCAAAATAAAGCTTAGACTTAAGTGTTTAAATAGGTTATTTTTAAGCATCTTGTTGTATCTTTTTTTATTTTAAATCTATCATCTATTTGATGATTAACTAACCAAATTATACTTTTATTATGGAGCAGAACCCACTGGTTTTTCTTTTCAAAATGAGCTATATGATTATCTTTTAAAAAATCACTTACCTTTTTAGTTCCCTTAAGTCCTAAGGGTTTAAAATAATCTCCGTTTCTCCATTGTCGCAAAATTAATACCTCTTTGAGCAAATCGGAGTCTAAATAAGCAATATTTTTAGAGGTTTCACCCATTTCAGAACAAAATTCTAACTTTAATTGTCCATTAGCAAAATCGTAACAGCCGTTTTGTAATGGAATTTCAATATCATCATCCGCTTGAGTTGCCTCTAATGCTTTAATCACTAAATGATCGCGTTCTCTAATTATTTTATATCTGCCGTCTGCAACATATTTACCTTTCTGAGCATTTAGAAGTTTAAATATATCATCTGTGCGGTAAATGTCCAGCCTGTTTAAAAGATGAAACAAAAGGGTTTTAGCTTGTGTTTCCTTTTTTAATTGATGGATGTCTATCCAATATACACTATTGTTAAAGACTGATATTTTTGCCAATTTTTCATCGAGTAATTTATCGAACAAAACATAAGATGATTTCGCTAAATTAATACTCTTAATGGCTTGTTTAAAAGCATTTTCAGTTGATTTTTTTAATGGAGGTATCACCTTTTGTCTAATTCTATTACGCAAATAATCTTCAGATTGATTGCTAAGGTCTTCACGCCAGGTAAGGTTTTCATGCTTAGCATAATCATAAAGCTCCTTTTTATCGTAAGGCAGAAGTGGTCTTAGAATGTTATCTCTTTTTTCAGGTATACCGGTAAATCCTTTTAATCCGCTTCCTCTCACTAAATTGATCATCACCGTCTCTAGTAAATCATCAGCATGGTGAGCGGTTAAGATAAAATCTAAGCGGTTTTGACTCATCAAATCTTTAAACCATTTGTATCTAATAGCCCTTGCAGCTTCCTGTGTACTTATGTTATGCTGCTTTGCATAGCCTTTTGTATTAGCCTCATGAATATAAACAGGGATATTTAAACTATCTGCAAAAGCTTTAGCAAACGCCATGTCTTTATCACTTTCATCTTTTCGTAAATTGAAATTGACGTGGGCTAAATAAATAGGATAACCTAATTTATGAAGCAGAGCTGTAAGTACAACACTATCAACGCCGCCGCTAAATGCCACTAATAAATGACTATCAGGTGTAATTTCCTGAAAATTTTTAATAAGATGTCCAGCAAATAAATGCTTCATAAACAGTAAATAATTACAAATATGTATAAAAATTAACGAAGCGCTTCCAGCAGGGCTTCAGCTTTAAGCAAGCATTCTTCGTATTCCATTTGAGGATCAGATTGATATGTAATAGCACTGCCAACAAACAAACTTAATCTATTAAATAAAGAATTATACAATATAGATCGAATGACAACATTAAAATCAAAATCGCCTTCAGGGGTAATGTAACCTATAGTACCACTATAAATGCCGCGTTTAGTTTTTTCATACTTTTCAATAATCTGCATAGCGCTCACCTTTGGCGCTCCTGTCATACTTCCCATGGGATAGGTCGTTTTTAAAATATCGGCAATATCAACATCGTCTTTTAATTGTGATGAAATGGTAGAAATCAATTGATGTACCGTTTTAAATGAATAAAGACCACAGAGCTCATCGACATACACACTGCCTTTAACAGCTGTTTTTGCCAGATCATTACGCACCAAATCTGTAATCATTATATTTTCAGCTCTTTCCTTAGGATCATTTTTTAATGTTTCAGCTATTTCTTTATCTAAAACTGCATTTTTCATACGCTTTGCCGTACCTTTTATCGGCTGTGAAATCAGTTGATTCTTATGCTTTTGAATATAGCGCTCCGGACTAGCTGATAACACATAATGCTCACCAAAATTAAGATATGCCGCAAAAGGAGGAGATGCAAGCTTGTTGAGTTTTTGAAATATGGCTAATGGATCAATCTGTACATGCTCAGCATAAAATCGCTGGCAAAAGTTCATTTCGTAAACATCACCCTGTTGTATATGTTTTAAAACATGATCTACAGCTTTCAAATAATCCTGACGTTCTAAAGATTTCTTTATAGAAATACCAATTGAACAGCTGTTAATTTCAATGGCTTGTGCTGCTATATTATTAAAATCAACTAAGGCTTGATTAATGATAGCTTCCGGATAGTGAAAATGACAATACTGGTCTTTAATAATCAACAATTTATCAGGTTGAAAAAAGTAAAGATCCGGCGTTTCATGCTCATCTTTATTTGTGGTAGATAAATCTTCAATTTCGTTTTTCAGGTCATAACTCAAACAGCCCATAACCCAGTCTTTTTTGTGGTTATAAAAACTCTGCAAAGCGTCAAATGCTGATGACGCGTTTGCGGAAAGTTCACTTTTTTGACCTAAAGCTATAAGAGCATCAAAACGGCTATATGGGTCTTTATGAGCATTGCTGTCCAGGAACAACAGGGGTTCTTTTTTTGATGAATCTTTTTTTAACTGTTGATTATACGCCCACTGTAGAGCTTTTTGCTTAAATTGATCTACATGCCCAAAACAAATACTTTTTTTCTTTCTAATCATACATTTATCAATCCTTATCAACTTGATGAATAATACTTCTCACTTCACTTAAAATCATAGCAGTAGCACCCCAAATAATATGTTGCTGATATTTAAAACAATTCACTTCCATCTTTTTAGCATATGCAGTGTTAATATTTTGCCGACTTATGCATTTTTCATTTAAAATATGACTTAATTCTATTTCTATAATTTCTGCCACTTCAGTAGGCTCAGGTTGGAAAGTCGGTTCAATATTTGTAAACCCAAAATATGGATAAACCAGAAAGTTTGAGGGAGGAATGTAAAGTTGTGATAAGGGGTAAATTAGTTGTACTTGAGCTTTACTTACACCTATTTCTTCTTCAGTTTCTCGTAAAGCAGTAGCAAAAAAAGATTTATCGTTGTCTTCTTTTTTACCGCCTGGAAAGCTTATTTGCTGCGAGTGTACACCTGGATAAGTATTCCTAAGCATAAAAACAATATGTGTTTTATTGTTTTTAGGATAAACTAAACAAAGTACAGCTGCTTTTTTAGATTTTAAGGTATCAAAATCAATAGCATCAAGCTCTTCTTTTCTACTATGCGGCGCCATTTTATATTGAGCAGATGTTCCCGGTAATTCTATTTTTTTTAATTTTGGTACTAAATTTGTAAAATATGAAAAATCCATTACTGCTTATCTTCAGCTTATTTTTTATTATCGCCTGCAGCGAAAATACAAACAAAAAAACATCTAATTCAACTGATAAGGAAAAAGCAGATCAAAAACAAGACCCTGCAGAAAAAGTTATTATTCCATCTGGTGGTGAATCTGACAGGGATTTTTCAGATATCAAAACTTTAAAACAAACCGAGTTAATTCCTTTTCTTAAAAAATATGGGGTGCAAAATCCGCAGACCATCGTTGAGATTAAAACAAAATTTGGCACTATGAGAGCTCAGCTTTTTGCAGCAGAGCCTCTGCATAGAGCTAATTTTATCCGTCTTGCTAAGTTAGGTTATTTTGATGATACTTTCTTTCATCGGGTGGCAAAAGGATTTGTGATTCAGGCCGGGAATTCAGATCGGCAATCAACTCAGGAATTTCGTGATGCCATTGGCGATTTTGAAATACCAAATGAATATCATGCCATTCACCAACATACCTATGGAGCGTTATCTATGGCCAAACGTTCAGAGCGTAATCAAAGTAACGCTTCATCGCCATTTGAATTTTTTATCGTTACAAAAAAGGATGGTGCTATGCACTTAAATAAAGATTTTACGGTATTTGGTCGTATTTTAGAAGGTATGGAAGTGGCTGAGAAGATAGAGTCTGTAGAGGTTGATAAAAGCGAATGGCCTGTAGAAAACATCCATGTTGATGTTAATGTCATTAAATAACATCATTCATAAAAAGAAATTTTTATTGATAGTAGTAATCTGTTATTTGTGTAAATAGATTATAAACAAAAAGAGTAACTTATTAATTACAAGTTTATCGCTTCATAATGAAACAGAGTTTTTTTTTAAAGATTAGAGCGCTAAAAAAGAATTTCTCAGAGTTTTAAGTTAGTCATTAGTGATGTTTTATGCATTAAAGGATTTCATTATTAAAAACTTCTTTTCATGTTTTACGGAATCTGATGACTGTTAAGGCCAAAAACTTTCTTACCGCCTTTTGATAAATACATAGCTTATCAGATCTTTCAATCGGTACATCCTTAAGTCATATATTTAGTATTCGCCTAAAAAAACATTTAAAAATATTACTTTTGTGTAAATTTGTTTTTCTATGAATGAGAAAAAATTGCTGGAAAGTAAAGAAGTCCATCTGATCTTACAAAGGTTGGCTTGTCAGCTGGTCGAAGACCATCAGCAATTTGAAAATGCGGTATTGATCGGTTTACAGCCTCGTGGCATTTTTCTGGCGAATCGCCTCCTACGTATCCTAAAGGAAGATCATCAACTGGAAAACATCAAATACGGAAAATTAGATATCACCTTCTATCGTGATGATTTTCGGCGGTCGCAGAAGATCCTGCAAGCTAATCAGACCAATATCAATTTCGTCGTGGAAGACAAGAACGTCATCCTCATAGATGATGTACTGTATACTGGTAGAAGTATCCGTGCTGCATTGACCGGCATCCAATCCTTCGGTCGGCCAAAGCATGTGGAATTGCTCACGTTGATCGATCGGCGATTTAGTCGGCATTTACCTATACAGCCGGATTACAACGGAAAGCAAGTGGATGTGATCAATCAGCAACGCGTAGAAGTCAAATGGAAAGAAGATCACGGTGAAGACGCCGTTTATATAAGTCAACCGGAATGAGCGAACTCAGTGTTAAGCATTTATTAGGCATCAAATATATCACTAAAGAAGACCTGCATCTCATCTTCGAAACAGCTGATCATTTCAAAGAGGTCATCAATCGACCCATCAAAAAAGTGCCAAGCCTTCGTGATATAACGATCGCCAACATCTTCTTTGAGAATTCCACGCGCACCAAGTTATCCTTCGAGTTGGCCGAAAAACGTCTAAGTGCAGACGTGGTCAATTTTTCAGCGGGTTCATCATCGGTTAAAAAGGGCGAAACCCTTGTCGATACGGTCAATAACATCTTATCCATGAAAGTGGACATGATCGTGATGCGTCATCCAGATCCCGGAGCTTGTGTGCATTTATCGCATCATGTGGATGCCAGTATCATCAATGCCGGCGATGGTACACATGAACATCCTACGCAAGCATTGTTGGATATCTATTCCATGAGGGAAAAATTGGGTGATGTCAAAGGCAGGAATATTCTCATTGTGGGCGATATCAAACATTCCCGCGTTGCGCTCAGCAATATTTTCGCTTTGCAGCAATTAGGCGCGAACGTCGGCGTTTGTGGTCCACTGACATTGATCCCCAAGCCGATAGCAGAACTCGATGTCAAGGTTTTCTCCGACCTCGACAAAGCTTTGGCCTGGTGCGATGTCGCCAATATGTTGCGGATCCAGCGCGAGCGGATGGACAAAAGCTATTTTCCTTCCACGCGGGAATATGTAAAGTATTTTGGTTTGGACCAGCAACGCCTTGACAGATTGAGTAAAAAGATAACCATCATGCATCCGGGACCGATCAATCGTGGCGTGGAAATATCCAGCGAAGTTACTGATGGCGATCAAAATATCATTCTCAACCAGGTGGAAAATGGCGTGGCTGTACGCATGGCCGTTCTATATCTATTAGCATCAAAAATCGAGCATTATGAAAAAGATCGATAAACAAAATTATATTCTTTTACAAGTAGAGGAGCAGCAAGTTTTAGGTGAGTTCATCAAAGCGGTGAGTCAACATATCATGAACGAACCGGATGAGAACTACGTAATCGACCTATTGGGTTTTGCCGATATCGATAAAGAACACATCAAGCAGATGGTCAGTATCCACGAATCCATACATCCGGAGAACTATTCGCTGGTGGTATTGATCGACCAACTCAAAGTGGAAGAGTTGCCAGAGGAAATTAACACGGTACCAACGTTAAAAGAAGCTGAAGATGTGATCCAGATGGAGATGATTGAACGAGATTTGGGATTTTAAATGATGCAATTACATATTCTCGGATGCCATTCTGCCAGTCCATTACCGACGGCTCATCCCACATCGCAGGTGCTGACCATCAGAAATCATCAATTCCTGATCGATTGCGGGGAAGGTACGCAGGTGCGGATGCGATTGAACAAGATCAAGTTCACGCGGGTCAAACATATCTTCATATCGCATTTACATGGCGACCATTTCTATGGTTTGATCGGTTTTATCTCCACGCAATGTCTGTTGCAGCGGGAAACGGAGATCCATATCTATGGCCCCAAAGGCATCAAACAGATCATTTTGTTACAACTGAAATTAGCCAATACCTATACGTCCTACTCGCTGTATTTTCACGAGTTGAGCTCAGATGAACCCGAAATTATCTTTGAAGATGAGCAAGTTACGGTATCGACCATTCCCTTAGTGCATCGCGTTTATACGAACGGTTTCTTATTTCAGGAAAAATTAGGCGAGCGCAAGCTGAACATCGATGCCGCTCAGCGATATCCCATCGATCCGGTGTATTACAATTCCATCAAACAGGGAAAGGACATAAAGCTGGATGACGGACGCGTGATCGATAATGAGAAGTTGACCTTTCCACCGGACAAGCCATTAGCTTATGCCTTTTGTAGCGATACGCAGTTCCAGCCCAGGATAGCCGAACAGATCGCTGATGTTGACCTCTTATATCACGAATCCACTTTCCTGGAAGAACATGAAGACCTTTGCGAAGTAACAAAGCATTCCACGGCTAAACAAGCCGGGATCATCGCCCAAAAGGCCAATGCCGGCCGATTGATATTAGGACATTATTCCTCACGCTATAAGAAATTGGAACGTTTTCAACAAGAAGCCCAGGAAGTCTTTGAAAATGTGGAGCTCGCTCAAAGTGGGAAAGTTTTTGAGGTGGAGTGAAATACCTAAAACACCTGAAACTACTGTATCTCAACAATCCTTATCACCACCTTTCTCCCAAATAGCTATCGTCCGTTTGATGAATGCTTCCAGTCCGGTTTGATTTGTATCAATATTCTTTTTGATACGGATACAGCCTTTACCGATACTGAAGTCCTTGAGCAACTACTCAGTATTGTCGTTTTGTTGATTGCACCTACATATAAGCTCACGTAGCTGAGTTGTGCGTTTAAATTGAAAACGATATGATTGTTATAGCGATATGCCAGCATTTTATAGGCGATACCTTCATCCAGTTGATTTTCATTCGCGAGTATCAATTCCCTTACATAAAGCAATTTCTCTTTCCGCCAATTGTTTTCCAGTTGGTTTATATAGTCTTGGGAGAACGAGTAAACTACTAATTTTTAGCACAATGATCATTATAAAAATGAACTACTTCTTCAACTTCATCCTTTTTAAAATCATTGTTTTCAATTTTCTTCACCAGCTCAGGGCAATCCTTGAAGAACCATG
>JAVLBJ010000038.1:12826-20279 GCA_031581455.1 Psychroflexus sp.
AAATCATTGTTTTCAATTTTCTTCACCAGCTCAGGGCAATCCTTGAAGAACCATGGCCCTTTTTTCTTTAGCGTATTTGTAAAAATATAATTGGATGACATGTACATGACATGTCTATCGTTCTTTCGTCTTATGTAATAGCCAGTTGAAGTTTGTGGCATTGGCACACCAAATCCACCCATATTAGCACCTGGCATCCCTGCAGTAGCTCCATAATGATTTACATAATAAGTACTTGTATTCTTATAAAGACTTACAGGACCAATGATCACTTCTTCTATAAGTTTAAAATTCCCGCCTACGACCTTTAAATATTTGAATTTTGCGGGTTCATCATCAAAATTCGGTTTTTTAACATAATCGATTTCCGTGTAATGAAAGGACTCCGGATCATCATGATGACTGGATTTCTTAAATAATAAATTCTCATCCTTGGGTTTTATGACGCCTTCCTTTTTGGTACCATCATTTAGTACTAACATTCCACTTTTGTAAGGAAGCCCACATGATGTAAAGATTAATATGATGAGTAAAAAAGAGCAGTATTTTACATTTTTTGATGTCATTTGTACACAATATAATATCACAAATATATTTTTTTTAAAAATCCAGCTGTGATTTTTCAAAATAAAATGATTAAACATCAACGGCTGAACTTCATTTAATTTTTCAATAATGAAGAAATCAAATGCAAAATTAATCGGGAAATTATACACTTAAAACCGCTAAAAATTTGTTTGCTAAACTTTTAATCTAAATATTAATAGATATGGGTGTCCAATAATTTAAAATTTGCCTTCAAAATGATTAATAAATATGCTGTATTGGATTTATATTCTATTACTTAGCCTTACTGATAAAATAGACTAATTAATTGAACCTTTTTTACAGGATGGAGGATGAGTAACTCAGCTATTCAAATCAAATGATTATTTTTGCGATAAATTGAATTACGATGTTTGATAGTTTAAGTAATAAATTAGATAAGGCCTTTCATGTACTAAAAGGTCACGGACAGATTACAGAAGTCAATGTCGCTGATACCTTAAAAGAGGTAAGACGGGCTTTAGTAGATGCTGATGTAAACTATAAAATCGCTAAGAACTTCACTAAAGATGTCAAGGAAAAAGCCTTAGGTCAGAATGTTTTAAAATCATTAAAGCCGGGCGAATTAATGGTCAAAATCGTTAAAGATGAATTGACTGAACTCATGGGCGGTAGTGAAGAAGGTGTAGATTTAAGCGGTGAGCCTTCAATTATTTTAATGGCAGGTCTTCAGGGTAGTGGTAAAACTACCTTTTCCGGCAAATTAGCTAATTTTCTTAAGCGTAAAAAAACAAAGAAACCTTTACTGGTAGCTTGTGATGTTTATCGACCGGCAGCGATTGATCAGTTGCATGTGGTAGGTGAACAAACCCAGGTAGAAGTATTTTCAGACAAAGAAGAAAAATCTCCCGTCAAGATTGCGAAAAGAGCCATCGAACACGCTAAACAAAATGGTCATAATGTAGTCATTCTTGATACCGCTGGTAGATTAGCTGTAGATGAAGAGATGATGAACGAAATCTATGGTATTCATCAGGAAGTGAAACCTAATGAAACCTTATTTGTAGTAGATTCTATGACAGGTCAGGATGCTGTTAACACCGCTAAAGCCTTTAATGACAGATTAGATTTTGAAGGTGTGGTTTTAACCAAATTAGATGGTGATACACGTGGTGGTGCAGCGATATCGATTAAATCTGTAGTTGATAAACCTATCAAATTTATAGGAACCGGAGAAAAAATGGATGCCATAGATGTTTTCTACCCGGAACGTATGGCAGATCGTATTCTAGGTATGGGGGACGTGGTGTCTTTAGTAGAACGTGCTCAGGAGCAATACGATGAAGAGGAAGCCAGAAAAGTACAGAAGAAAATTGCCAAAGATAAATTTGGATTTGATGATTTCTTAAAGCAAATACAGCAGATTAAGAAAATGGGAAGTATGAAAGATCTCATTGGCATGATGCCGGGCGCCAATAAAATGATGAAGAATGTTAATATAGATGATGATTCTTTCAAGCATATTGAGGCGATTATCCAGTCTATGACACCTGAAGAACGCTCTAATCCTAAATTGATTAATGCCAGCAGAAAGAAAAGAATAGGTATGGGTTCAGGCACAAGTGTACAAGAAGTGAATCAATTGCTCAAACAGTTCAAGGAAATGAGTAAAATGATGAAGATGATGCAGGGCGGCGGACAAAAGAAAATGATGGATATGATGAACCAACTTAAGTAGCTAAAGCTCAACAGTTTTAATTGATAGTTAATAAGTCTCAAACTATTAACTACCAGCAATAGCATAAAAAACAAAAAATGACAATACTAGACGGAAAGAAAATCAGCAACACGATTAAAGAAGAGATTAAGGAAAAGGTTGAGCAGATGAAAAAACATGGAGAGAAAGCTCCGCACTTAGCAGCTGTTTTAGTTGGTAATGATGGAGCGAGTCAGACGTATGTCAATAGTAAAGTCAAGTCTTGTAATAGAGTTGGTTTTGAATCTACACTCATCAAATTAGAAAATACGATAACTGAATTGGAGTTATTACGCCAAATAGATAAGCTAAACAAAAATAAAGATATTGATGGTTTTATCGTACAATTACCACTCCCTCCACAAATTAACACCCAAAAGGTGATAATGGCTATAGATCCTGATAAGGATGTTGATGGATTTCATCCGGCCAATTTTGGAAAAATGGCTTTAGATATGACGAGTTTTATTCCCGCAACACCTTTTGGTATTCTTGAGCTTCTGGAAAGATATGATGTAGAAACTAAGGGGAAACATACGGTTGTCATAGGGAGAAGCCATATTGTAGGAAGACCTATGAGTATCTTAATGGGTAGAAAAGGCTGGCCAGGGAATTCTACAGTAACACAAACCCACAGTCACACTAAAAACATTACTCAAATTATCAGTCAGGCTGATATTGTCATTTCTGCTTTGGGGATCCCTGGTTTCTTAAAAGCAGAGATGGTTAAAGATGATGCCGTAGTAATAGATGTCGGTATTACAAGAGTACCAGATGATACCAGGAAAAAAGGCTATCGTATTGCCGGAGATGTTGATTTTGAAGCAGTAAGCAAGAAAGCTTCATTTATAACGCCTGTCCCAGGCGGCGTAGGTCCTATGACCATAAGCATGTTACTTAAAAACACACTTTTAGCTCGTGAAATGCATTTAAATAGAGGCTAGCCATCTACCTGTTCAGCACGCCAGTCTTTGTATAAATCAAAATCTTTACCAACCATGTTAAGTGTGATGCTAAATACTGTAAAATCGTCTATTACACCTACAAAAGGAATAAAATCCGGCACTAAATCCATAGGATTTAAAATATAGAGTAGGGCAAAGGTTATACCGGCGACACATCGCCATGGGGTTTCTTGATAATTTCCTTTTTTATAATCACGAAGCATTTCGAACAAAAGTTTGATTTGATCTCGATATTTTGCCCATCGTTTAGATTTGTCACTTATCTTTTCTTCATTGGTAAGTGCTTTGTCTAAATCATTTACGTCCATTTTTTTAGACTCGGATGAAACATAATCTTTATCAATTTCGCTCATAAATTATTTTTTTCTGTTGGCGTTTCAGGATCGCCGTATTCTTTTTTATAAATATAAATAATTATTAAGAATAATGAAATTAATAGAGGACCAAATATCAATCCTATAAAACCAAATAAGGGAACACCTATAATTACACCAATAAGTGTAATTAATGGGTGCTCATTGGCCATTCTTTTCAAAATAAAGAGTCTTATTAAATTATCTGAAGAGCCCACGATAACTATCCCATATATGATCAATCCAATAGCTTGTAAATTAAGTCCCTGAGAAAATAGAATAATCGTAACAGGCACAAACCCTATTGCGGTACCAACAAATGGAATCATTGATCCTATCGCTGTTATCACAAACCAGAAAAACGGATCTGGAACCCCGAATATGAAATAACCAATTAATGAAATTACACCCTGAACAATAGCCACTAAAGGAATACCAATTGCATTAGCTCTTACTTTATCACTTACTTCTCTTCCTATAATATGAAAGTTACTTACTTCAATAGGTAAATATATTTCAAGTGACCTTTTGATGTCTTTTTGATTTATTAGTAAATAGTACAAAATAAAATACATTATGGTTATCGAAATAAACACATTAAAGGTACTTCCTGCAAAAGATTGAAGGTTTTGTGAGACCCAACTTGTTAATGACGAGGTGTCTATGTTAGTTGATATATCATAATTGAACCTTTGTTGTAAGATTGTTATTTGTTGTTGAACCGCGTTAAATAGACGCTGAGAACTACTTACGGCTTTGCTTATTTTTGAGCTAAACATATAGATAATACCAAATATGGGTAAAATAATTAATATAAATGATCCTAACATTATTATGCCAGCTGCAAGATGCTTGTTTAAATTGCGTTTAATTAATTTAGACATTATACCTCTGCTAATTACATAAATCGTAATTGCCCCTAAAAATCCTGATAAATAAGGCAATATTTGTACAAAGATCAAAGATCCTAAGGCTAATATGCATAGTATAACAAAAAGTTGTCTTACCAGTCTTGGAGGTAGTTGATTCATGAAGCAAAAAGTTGGTTATCGTTTTTAAAGGCTTTAAATTCTAATGCGTTACCGCTTGGATCATAGAAGAACATGGTAGCTTGTTCGCCTGGTTTTCCTTTAAATCTTATATAAGGTTCTATTTCAAATTTTATTTTTTGGTTTTCTATACGCTCAGCAAAGCTAAAAAAATCATGCCAGGCTAAAACAACACCAAAGTGTGGAACCGGCACTTCATGACCGTCTACAGCATTATAATCTTTGTGAGTAGATTTGCCGGTTTCATGTATGACTAGTTGATGACCAAAAAAATCAAAATCCACCCATTTCTTATCGCTTCTGCCTTCTTTAAAGCCTAACCTATGACCATAAAAATAACGGGATTCATCAAGGTTTGTTACGGGAATTGCTAAGTGAAAAGGTCTGATTGTTTTCATAAAATAAATTAAGAACTAAAATAATCAAATTTATTCATTATCAATCTAATTGTTCTTTTAGATAGCTAATTTCATCATCTTTTAATAAACGGTATTTACCAACAGGTATGTTAAGTTTAAAGTGCATTATTCTTATACGTTGTAAAGATCTAACCCGATAGCCTAAAGCCTCACACATTCTTCTTATCTGCCGATTTAATCCTTGCTGTAAGGTGATTTTAAACTCATTGTTGCTAATTTTTTTAAGCTTACAAGGCTGCGTGATGGTATCTAAAATTTTGACCCCATTTTCCATTTTATTGATAAAATCAGCTGTTATTGATTGGTCAACTTGTACTAAGTATTCCTTTTCATGTTTGTTCTCTACGCGTAATATTTTATTGACAATATCACCATCATTAGTCAACATGATTAAACCTTCACTCATTTTATCTAATCTGCCAATTGGGAAAATGCGTTTTGGGTAATTGATGTAATCTATGATATTGTCTTTTTCTACATTCGTATCTGTAGTACAAACTATGCCTTTAGGTTTATTAAACAACATATAGATTCGCTTATCTTGGTTTTGATCAATTTGCTTTCCATCAAAACTGATATCAACACCGGGTGAAATTTTAAGGCCAAGTTCCGGAAGTTTACCATCTATTTTTATTCGGTTTTCTTCTATATATTTATCCGCTTGTCTACGTGAGCAAAACCCAATTTGACTAAGATATTTGTTGAGTCTAATTTTGTCTTCCATGAGTTTAAAACAGCTTATTCGTTAGTGATAAAATCTATATAATGAGTTATGATTTTTGACCGATTTAAAGAGTGACCAAGGCCTTTAGTAGACTTAAGACGTCCGTTTTTTAAATTCTTAGAAATAGTTTTTGCTGATGAATAGCTAATAATTCTATCATATTTATCATGAATTACTAAGGTTTTAGCTTCTATTTGGCCTGCAAATTTTGCAATAGAAAACTCATGAAAATAAAAACCAAATTTGTTTTTAAAAAATAAATCAAGATCTTTAATAAAAGACTTTCTAATAGCCAGAGTCTTAGCCATATCATTGATGATTTCAGTCATTTCTGAAGGCGCTCCTAAGATGATAAGCTTTTCAAAAGATGGACTATTAGTATAGGCGTAATTATGATATATTAGACTCATACCGCCCGCACTATGACCTATTGCGATACTGGCCGGATACTTTTCCTGTATTTTATTAATGCACTCAGCATATAAAGGCACGTGTAATACTTCTCCTTTAGACAATCCATGTGCGGGAGCATCTAAAGCCATTATCTCATAACCTTTAGAAGATAATCGATTTACAGTTTCTTCCCAGCGTTTAGCATTGCTTTCCCATCCGTGTACTAATAAAATTCTGGGACCACTGTTTTTCCATCTGTATAACATTATATGATTACTGCCCACTTGTATAGTCTCTTTCTGAGCATTGATTAAAAATTCGGTTAAATCCTCTTCCTTTAATTTGCCTTTTCTGGGTTTTACGAAAAGCTTGTACAAAAGATTTATAGCTTTTTTAGAACTAAATAAGTAAACCAGATTAAGCCAAAGGCCTAATAGTTTAGTTATGATTTTTTTACGCATATTAATTTAACCTAACCCAAAAATATTTAATTGGGGCATCGTCAGGAATTTGTGTTGATTTCACTACTACCTCATCATCATATTTGATATCATCCGGTAGATTTTCATTATCTAAGGCTAAATAGATACCTTCTTTTTTAAGATTAATAATGATATTCACTAAAGTTTTTTGAATTGAACTAATCGTGTAATTATCATAAACTTCTTTAAACTTTGAGTTGGTGTTAAGACCTTTACTAGTTTTAAATTTTGGGGAGATAACTTCTACTTGAGCAATTTTACTGGTGTCTGCAGAACTTTCTGGTTCTAATTCTAATAATTTATCGCCTGCTTTTGAGTAAAGCACATATTTGGTATTAATACTCGATAAATTATTATCAAGCTGAAGTTTATGTAAAGAATCATTTGGGTATAGCTTAGATAATTCATTAACCGTAGTTGATTTACTGATTAAACCAACCGATTCAGAAGTTATTAGATTCTGATCATCAGTTGTTTGGCATGATGTCAAAAAAAAGGAAATAACAATAATCAATATGTTTTTCATGGTAAAAATGTTTTATTAGCAAAAATACATATTTTAATACGAGGTTTTACTTAAATTGTATCAATATCAAATATAAACAGAAATGAGTGTTTTTTACTGCTTTGAGAACTTGCTTTTAAAGTTCACTATCTAACAAAAATCACTAACTTTAAAACATACATAAAACTGTTATTACACAAGTCGAGTTGGTCTCACATCTATTATCCAGCACCTAAAATCTTAGTCGGAAGCGACTCATAA
>JAVLBJ010000039.1:0-17450 GCA_031581455.1 Psychroflexus sp.
AAATATTTTATCAATTCTAAGATATTCAATTGTTTTTTTAATATCATCAAAATTATCCAGATTACTGTAAAGTATAGCAAATAGGTCAATATTTTTTTCAAATCAGTGAAAATAGCGACCACACATTAACTAATAATTATCCAGATCGATATCGTCAAAATTGTCCAGGTCCAGATCGTTATCCAGGTCATCGTCCAGGTCATTAAATCCAGTTTTCTCAGCTTCAAAGCTTTTTTCTGGCGGCGAATCGGGGAGATATCCCTGTGAATACATCAAATTTGGATAGGTCTTAGAACGGTCTACCTCTTCAATGTCCGCCAATTCTACATAAAAGGTCCACATGTTCAGGAAATCGTACACATAGATCATTTTGGTCTTTTCCTTACTAAACACTTCATCAAGCGCCACATTGCCCATCACTTTTGGTGCCTGTGCACTTTCTTCTATACTAAAAAGGCTAATCTCTTCACCCTGAGACCATTCATCATCACTTTTGTAGAACGATGCCATCTCATCACCCACAAAACCAAAAGCCTGAATAATGCTGTTATGCAGGTCTTCTAAGGTCTGATCATCTTCTATTTCTATATCTCTAAAAACTTCGTCCAGGACGTCTAAGACGATTCTAAACTTAAATACCATATTAATTGAATTTTAATGAAACTTTTGTCTTGGCTTCCTGCGTTTGGAGCAGTAAATAAAATTGCAACCCAAAAAGCAATGACGCGAAGATCAGATGTAATGCCTGAGTACCGAATGGGAAAGCTAAATAATACATGACGATACCAGTAATGATCTCAAGACCGATAATGAAGAGGATCCAATTCGGCAGTTGATATTCCAGCAGATTCCTTCTGTTTAGCCACCAAATTCCTGCATTGACAAGCAATATAGCGATCGAGAACGAGCGGTGGATATAAAAGCTTACTTCCGGATCGCTCAGTATATTTTCTTGAAGACCTACACCGGATTTTAATTGCTCATCCACGAACTGACGGACTTGAGTGCCTAATATCACCTGAACGAGCGTCATGCCAAGAGCTACAATGATCAATCGATCAAAGAGCTTTGATGTAGAAAGATGTTGGTCTTTTTCACCTTGGGCCAATCTGTATAAATACAGCAAAAAACCTAATATGATAAATGCTACTAACATGTGCAAGGTGATCCTGATCGGTGCCAGGACAGAATAAACCACCGTCGCGCCCAGCCAGGCCTGAAAACCTATCAATACTAAACTGATCAGGGAAAAAAGCGTGAGTCGCTTATCACGTTTCCATCGGAAAAAGGAAAGTACCGTCATCACCAGGAGCGATAGGCCGGCTAAAGCTCCCAATAGTCGGTTCACATATTCTACCCAGGTCTTGGTCACATTGATCTCTACGAAGTCGTGTTCCTCATAAGAAGCCCAATTATCGGCGGAGAATTCATCACGGCTGCTAAAATGGTCCTGCGCGACCAGCAATTGTTCGTCATAACTGATCACCTGACCTTTAAAATATTCGCTATCCGCTTTCCAGTTCAGGTCTGAAGCTTCCGTGGGCGGAATATAATAGCCAAAGCATTTAGGCCAGTCCGGACAGCCCATACCGCTTCCCGTCATTCTCACCACTGCGCCGGCCAGGATCACCAGATAAACGATGATGATACTGATCTTTACACTTTTCCTAAACATCAGCCTTATTGTTAAGTGGTTCTAAGTTCAGTTCACCGGCGACTTTGAACATCTTCTTTTTGGCGGCTTCATGTTCATTGGGGATCTCGCCTTCTAGAACGGCATCTTTGATAGCTTGCTTGATCAAACCGACTTCCCGGCAAGGGGAAAGCCCAAAAGTATCCATGATCTCATTACCGCTCACCGGTGGCTGGAAGTTCCGGATATGATCGCGTTCTTCTACTTCTACGATCTTTTCCCTTACACGCTTGAAATTCTCCAGATAGCGTCTTTTCCGCGCGGGATTCGCCGTGGTGATATCCGCCTCGCAAAGCGTCATCAGGTCGTCTATATCATCGCCGGCATCATAGATCAGCCTTCTTACTGCATTATCGGTCACTTCATCATCCACTATCGCGATAGGGCGCGAACTGAGCATCACGATTTTTTGTACATACTGCAGGTTTTCGTTCAGTGGCATTTTTAGGCGTTTGAACAGCTTTTTCACCATTTTCTTACCTACCAGCTCATGCCCGTGGAAGGTCCATCCGATCTTGTTATCAAAGCGTTTGGTCGGTGCTTTGCCTATATCGTGGAGCAGTGCCGCCCAGCGCAACCATAATTTATCCGTATGTTCTGAAATATTGTCCACCACCTGTAAGGTGTGCCAGAAGTTGTCCTTGTGTTTTTGTCCTTTGATGACATCAACGCCTTTTAAGTTTACCAGTTCCGGCAGGAATTGAACTAATAATCCGGTTTCATATAGATTTTTTAGGCCGATGGATGGCTGATCAGATAACATGATCTTGTGAAATTCGTCAATGATCCTTTCATTAGATACGATCTTTAGACGCTCTGCATTTTGTTTTACAGCCGATCTTGATCGCTCTTCAATAGAAAAGTGGAGCTGTGAAGAAAACCTGACCGCACGCATCATTCTCAGCGGATCATCCTTGTAGGTAATATCCGGGTCAAGCGGTGTTCTTAGTATTCCTTCCTTCAGGTCTTGAAGACCATCAAATGGGTCGAGCAGTTGACCGTAGTTCTGCTGACCTAATTGAATGGCCAATGCATTGATTGTAAAATCCCTGCGTTTTTGATCATCGGCTAAACTACCGCTTTCTACATAGGGTTTTCGGCTATCAGAAGCATAGGATTCCTTTCTGGCACCTACGAACTCGATCTCCGCATCAAAAGCTTTGATCATAGCGGTACCAAATCGCTTAAAAACAGAAACTTTAGGTCGGTCGGGTAGGAGAGCGGCCACTTTTCTGGCAAAAGCAATGCCATCACCTATTACAACGATATCGATATCCTTAGGTAAGTTCCTGTTTAACAGGCGATCACGTACAAAACCACCGATCACATAAGCATCTACTTGTTCTGATTCACAAACTTGTTCTATAAAGCTGAATATCAGATTTTGTAAAGCTTGTTGATGATTTTGGGCAGGCATAAATTATTTCCTAATCACTTCAACGCGGGCATCGTTCATCACCTTGATCACCGTAGATGGTCGCGTATTCATTTTATTACGATGCAAATTTACGACATAGCCTGCTTTCGATAAAATATCTTCACTTATTTCATTAAAGGTTTTAGGAGTTGTTTGACCACTAATATTTGCCGATGTAGAAACGATAGGTCGTCTGAATTTTTGGATAAGCTTTCGGCAAAATGCATGATTAACCACGCGTATTCCTATGGTATCATCTTCATTAATTAAATTTTCTGCTATTCTGATTGGTTTTTCATAAACAATAGTTGTAGGTTTTTCCGTGTTCTTGAGTATCTCAAAAGCCACTTCAGGGACTTCTTCCACATATTCTTGCAACATCTTAAAATTGGCCACCAGACAGATCATCGCTTTCTTAGGTGGTCTGTTCTTCATGTCGAACACCTTATCTACCGCAGAGGCATTGGTCGCATCACAACCAATGCCCCATACGGTATCCGTTGGATATACTATTGTTTGTCCTTTCTTTAATGCAGATAGGCATTCATTGATCTCTTTATCCATAATTGCAGTTTAAATTACAAATTTAACTTATTAAAAACTAAAATGTGCAAATGTTTTTACAAACGCTTTAATTTACAATAGCCTCTTAAAATCGTCTGAATGTACTACTTTTGCTAATTAATGAAGCAAATTAATTATCAATTTCACCCGAATTATAAAAATCAAAAAGATCAAATTTTTCAAATCATTGAAAAATTTGATCAAATTGAAGAGGTCGTTTATTCAGGAAAAAGAAACACTTTAAAAAAAGTGACGCTCAATGATCAAAATTTAGCCATTAAAAAATTCCATCAACCTATTATATTCAAGCGTATTATTTACACCAAGTTAAGGTCATCTAAAGCAAAACGATCTTTTGATAATGCTAACTACTTGCTCAAGCATAACATTTATACGCCTCAACCGGTCTGTTATATTGAAAATTATAATTTCGGATTGTTAACCCATGCTTATTATATCTCAATATTTGTTAACTATGATTATGATTTTCATGATATTTTACACAATGAGCATATCAATCAGCGAAATGATATCATAACAGGTTTAGCTCGATTTACGTTTAGATTACATCAGGCTAATGTGTTGTTTAAAGACCATTCACCCGGTAATACACTAATCAAGAGAAAAACAGAGGGTTTTGATTATTTTTTAATCGACCTTAACAGAATGCAATTTAAACCGCTCTCATTTGATGAGCGGATGCAGAACTTTGCCAGAATAACTCCTTATAAATGGATGGTAGACCTGTTATCGGAAGAATACGCCCGCTTGATCAAAAAAGATAAGCAGGAAGTTTTCCCATTGATGTGGCAATATGTGAGTGCGTTTCAGAAGAAATTTCATCGCAAAAAGCGAATCAAAAAACGTTTAGGTATTTAAGATTTCTTCATAAATGCTTTTGATGTCACGGCTGCATTTATCTACAGCATACTGCTCATTTAAATCTTTAAGCGCACGATTAGTAAGCTGAGAGGCGAATTTTTTATCATTGATGATTTTAAGACAACTATCAGCTAAGCATTTTGTATCTTCCGGAAGACATAAAATTCCGTTACTACCATTATTGATGACGGATTGCGTTCCTTCGTTTTTTACGCATACGACCGGCACCTCATATTTAAAGGCATCTAATATAGTGGATCCTAAACCTTCGTGTTTCGATGTAAAAAGCAGTAAATCAGTATCAGATAACAAACTGGGAATATCTTCTACAAAACCCAGAAAATGAATGTTATCTGAATATTTCAAGCCGGCTGCATATTTTTTTAACTGTTTTTCAAGAACACCATCGCCGGCGATAAAAAAATCAACACCATTGACTTGTTCAGCTATCATATCAGCGGTTTTTAAAAATGTGTAATGGTCTTTTTCTTTTGTAAGTGCTGCGATATAACAAATCTTTATAGCTGAGGTGATTTTAAGATGATTTTTTATAAAGTGGGTTTCCGTTTTTTCTTTATTTAAATCTATCATGCTGGGCACTACAGCAAAATTATTTATAGTACTGCTTTTTTCCATAACTTGTCTAACACCATCAGAAATACAAATACATTTATCGACAAAAAGTTGACTGTATTTAAAATAGCGACTCAAATAGCCGCGGATGGGAAAAATAACCCGTCTATGAAGCACTAGCTTAAAACGAGCCTTAAAAAACAGTTTAGCCAGTAAGGCTACGCTATGTGCTTTTGATTCATGACAATGAACTATTACATGCTGTTTTCTATCAACTTGTTTTGATAGCTGAGCAGCGGCTTTCCATTTTGAGAAATCTACATGCCCATTTGTTATAAAATTGAGTTGATGTTCTGATGCCCAATGTGATAAAGCTGAATTTTTCCGGCAGAACAACAGCTGATTTACCTTGATAGCTGATAATTCTTGAGCAAGTAATGCTACTTGACGTTCGCCTCCACGCCAGCTAGGTTGAAAGTTGAGATGTATGATTAAATGATGTTCTGGTAGCATGTGATCCATTTTTGAGCAAAAACATCATCATTAAATTTCTGTGCATATTTCCAGCCTTCGTCAGCCATAAAATGCCGTTTGTCTGGTTGATTGACAATACTGACAATACCTTTAGCAATACTGGCGGGTTTTTCCGGGTTAACATAAACAGAATGCGGGCCACCGGCTTCCGGGAAACAACCTGACTGACTGGTAACCACCGGTGTTTTAGAATATAAAGCCTCGATAATAGGAATACCAAAACCTTCAAAAAATGATGGATACACAAAAACTTCAGCCATTTGATACAATGCTGCCAATTCTTTTTTATCCAAATAATCCGGAAAATAAACCTGGTTGTCTAAATGATGTTTCTCTATTGTCTGCTTTACTTCTTCAAAATAAGCTGTTTTTTTTCCTACCACCACAAGCGGTAAATTTACTTGAGGTAAAGCCTTTATCAAATTTTTTAGATTTTTCCTTGCTTCTATACTACCTACATAAAGTAGAAACCTTTCAGGTAGCAGATATTTTTGGCGTAATCTTGACTTAAAACCGTCATCATAATCTATTTTAAAATCAGGTAAACAGCCTTGATAAATCACTTGAATTTTATCAGCTTTAATATTTAAAAATTCAATGATGTCTTTCTTGGTTTGTTCACTTATAGCAACGATTTTATCAGCTCTTTGTGCAGCAGATTTAAATTTTTGAAAGTAGATTTTGCGATCGATAAAATTATAGTAAGATGGATAGCGCATAAAAATCAGGTCGTGAATTGTAACGACAGAGGGAATTCTATTTTTTGCTAACCCGTTAGGCAGCTCGCCGCTTAGACCGTGAAATACTTCAATATCATCTTTTTTTAACTGATTTACCATCATACCTTGTCGCCATAAATGATGAAATTTTTTAAAGAACTTGTTTTCCGGTAGTTTTTCTTTGGCTTGTTCTGGAAGCCTAATTTTTTGATCGCTGCGTTTTTTGGGATTGTATAAATAGTACTCATGCTCAGGATGATATTTAGCTAAAGCCCTAATCAAATCACGGCTATAGTTGCCTAAACCGGTAAAATTGTGAAAGTAACGTTTCGCTTCAAAGCCTATCCTCATCCTGTTGATTTTGAAGTTTATACAGTTTAAAATACCTTAAGAAAGTAGCCACTCCGGAAGAAAAACAAATTGCCAGCCCATCAACGCCATCTTTATAACCGCCTTTTAAGAGGTAATTTCTTAAAAACTTCCAGGGCGGTCTCAACAATAGGTCGCTTAGACCGGCTTTTCTTCCCTTATCCCGCATGGCTTTTGCTGAGATGCTGGAAAAATCATTTATTTTTAAATAATGTTCGCGGTAAGTATCGTACGGCCAGTGTAATAAATCGCCTTTAAGATGTTTTACAGTTGCTGAATTGATAGGTTCTAAATGATCATGAGGATTAGTCCCTTTCCAAACAGCCTTTCCTTTTTTAAATAATCTGATTTTTTTATCCGGATACCAGCCGGAGTGTCTGATCCATTTACCGCAGTAATTATTAAGCCGATTAAAGGAATAAACCTTATAATCAAATGCTGTTTTTACTTTCTTAATCGAATTGATCAATTCATCTGACAAAGCCTCATCACCATCTAAAGAAATCACAAAGTCATTCTCAGCCTGATTTATAGCAAAATTCTTTTGCTCTACGTAACCTAAAAACTTTTGCTCAATAATTTTAGCACCATAAGATTTGGCTATGCGCTGCGTATTATCAGTTGAAAAAGAATCTACGACAACAATTTCATCAGCAATTTTTTGAAGTGATTTCAGGCATCTGCCTAAATACTGTTCTTCATTAAATGTGATGATTACTGCTGATAATTTATTCATATTCAGAGATATTAAACGGCCACATCATAAGTTCTCAGAGCATCGTTTAATGATGTTTTTTTATCAGTACTCGCTTTACGTTTGCCTATGATTAAGGCACAGGGAACGTTATACTTACCTGCCGGGAATTCCTTGGTATAACTTCCCGGTATCACGACCGAACGCGCAGGAACATATCCGTTGATGTTCTTTGGCTCATCGCCTGTCACATCTATAATTTTAGTTGAGGCGGTTAAGACCACATTAGCCCCTAATACGGCTTCTTTTTCTATACGAATACCTTCTACGACAATACTTCTGGAGCCCAAAAAGGCATTATCTTCTACGATGACCGGCGCCGCCTGTAAGGGTTCTAATACACCACCGATACCAACGCCACCACTTAAATGAACATTCTTGCCTATTTGCGCACAACTTCCTACGGTTGCCCAGGTATCAACCATAGTGCCGCGATCTACATAGGCGCCAATATTGACATAACTTGGCATCATGATAACGCCGCCGGAAATATAAGCTCCATGTCTCGCAACAGCATTTGGGACTACTCGGATATCTCTTTTTTTATAGTCCTTTTTCAATGGGATTTTATCGTGATATTCAAAAATACCGGCTTCCAGAGTCTCCATTTTTTGAATGGGGAAGTAGAGTACCACCGCTTTTTTAACCCATTCGTTAACTTGCCAGCCATTTTCTATTGGTTCTGCGCAGCGCAGCTCACCCGCATCTAATAAATCAATTACTTTTCTAATACCTATAATCGTATCTTTATCCTGAAGCTTGTCTCTGTCTTTCCAGGCTTCCTCGATAAGTTGTTTTAAATCGTCCATTAAAAAAATTTTTTCAAAGATACTTTTTATCTGCTGAAAATTAGTTCCATTCAAAAACCTAAATTTGCATCATGGCACGAGCATTAGCTATCGATTTTGGATTAAAGCGCTGCGGTATAGCCGTGAGCGATGACATGAAAATGATTGCTTCTGGGCTGACGACTGTGGATGCTAAAGACTTGATGGAATTTCTAAACGGCTATTTTCTTAAAGAACAAGTGGATGAAATCATTATAGGTTTACCAAAGCATAAAGATGGCCAAGTAAATGCTATTGAAAAAAATATCCAATTCCTGATCAAAGACTTAGCCTCTAAATTTCCTGATAAAACCCTAAAACGCGTAGACGAGCGATTTACCTCAAAAATGGCTTTCCAATCGATGATAGATAGCGGTATAGGCCAAAAAAAGCGGCGTGACAAAAAATTAGTCGATGAGATTAGTGCAACGATAATACTTCAATCTTATCTTTATTAGTATGCCACATTTCATCAATTTATCAAAAAAGCTAATTATAAGCACTAATTATAAAGTGATGTATTCCACATTAAAAAGACAAAAATCTTATAAAAAAATCAAACGCTGGATGGTAACAGTTTTACCGTTTGATAGATATGCATTAGTTAGAGATCCATATGACCGACTTGAATCTTTTTACTTTGACAAGCTTCATAAATCCTTAGATGATACGGACTATTTTGTGAGAAGTCAGCGTATTTTTTTTTCTGTGATGAATCTGGAAGGATCAACCGCAAAGGAAAAACACGAAGCTTTAAAAGAGATTGATTTTCCAAAGTTTATAGAATTATTGCCTGAAATTTATGATAGGAATAGACATTTGCATCCGCAATATTGGATGTTTAAAAACACAAAATACAAGCGATTTTTAAAAATAGAACATCATCAAGATCAGGACATGATGCGTAAAAAATTAAATATCGATCTCAACATTAAAGCTAATGTCACGGACAAACAGAATATAGATTGGCAAAAAAACATGATTGAGGTTGTTAATAAGATTTACAATGAAGACTTCAGATTATTTGATTACCAAAAAAATGAGATATAGCTAAAGTTAGCTTCCGCATATTGGCTATGATTATACCATTTCCGGTGTTAATTTTAGCTGACTTATGCCATTTGATATAATAAAATTGACTATTAGATTTTGAATATACATTTTAATAAGTTGAAGTGTTTAACGGTAGCTGACAAACAAAATCTAATTTTATAGTAGCCTGACTTATTAAATAAATCCGTATTTTTGAAATTCAAAGTATTTTCATGTTTAAGGTTAACGCATTTAAACTTCGTAACAATCAGCGCTATAATTATACGCCGCGCTATTACAATGGTAAAAAAGACACCAATATTTATGATTTTGATCTAAAAATAAACAAATACAGAGAGCAAAAAAACGCGATAGATTTTGGCTCACACTGGGCGGAAGACCGCAAACAAATGCGCACGCGAAGCAACCGTTCCATCAATAAAAACGTGATTATTATCGCTATGATTCTCTTGATTATTTTCCTCTGGATCATAGATTTTGATTTATCGATATTTACGCAATAGCCCATGCAGGATGTCATTCAATTACTACCCGAACACGTCGCTAATCAAATTGCTGCCGGAGAAGTTGTTCAGCGGCCATGTTCTGTCATAAAAGAGCTTGTAGAAAATGCAGTTGATGCTAAAGCTACATCAATAACGCTGATTGTTAAAGATGCCGGGAAGCAACTCATCCAGGTGGTAGACGATGGTGTTGGTATGAATGAAACCGATGCCCGAATGGCTTTAGAACGGCATGCAACCTCTAAAATCAAAAAAACTGAAGATCTTTTTCAAATCCATACTAAAGGCTTTCGCGGTGAGGCCTTAGCTTCTATAGCAGCTGTGTCTCATTTAGAGCTTAAAACTAAGCCTCATGATGAGCAGTTAGGAACAACGATTATAAATGAGGGGAATGACATCAAATCTCAAGACCCAACAGCCTGTAATGCCGGCACATCAATCATGGTTAAAAATCTTTTTTTTAATGTACCTGCAAGACGAAATTTTCTAAAATCTAATAATGTTGAACAGCGACATAATATTGATGAATTTCAACGCATTGCCCTGGCGCATCCGCATATAGAGTTTAAGATGATCCATAATCAGGGCGAGCTTTTCCATTTACCTGCCGGAAAGCTCAGACAGCGCATTGTAGGCGTTATGGGTAGAAAAATAGACCACCATTTAGTGCCTATTAAAGAACAAACGGATATATTAAAAATAAGTGGTTACGTTACAAAGCCTGAGTTTGCTAAAAAGAAAAGAGGTGATCAGTTCTTTTTTGTTAATGACCGTTTTATTAAAAGTCCTTATTTGCATCATGCTGTGCAAAAAGCTTATGAAGGTTTGTTGCGGGAAAAAGCTATTCCGGCTTATTTTTTAAATTTATACATAGATGCAAAAAGTATTGATATCAATATTCATCCC
Source organism: Psychroflexus sp. (assembly GCA_031581455.1). Classification (GTDB taxonomy): domain Bacteria; phylum Bacteroidota; class Bacteroidia; order Flavobacteriales; family Flavobacteriaceae; genus Psychroflexus. Next base: position 10,795 of record JAVLBJ010000039.1, read on the forward strand.
ACTAAAACAGAAATACAATTTGAAAACGAGCATGCGATTTATGCCATTATCAATGCAGCTGTAAAACATAGTCTGGGTCAATATCAGGTTAAACCAGTTTTAGATTTTGATAAAAAATCAGAATTTGATACATCTTACCAGCAACATCAAAAGAGCATAAAACCTCCAAATATTGAGGTAGATAGAAACTTTAACCCGTTTCAGCAAGATCAAGAAAAATCGATTGATCAGCGAAGTCCTTTTCAGCCTTCGACTCAACCAAGTTCTCAACCAGGTGATTTTGAGTTGAAAAACGAGCAGTTTATAGATCAGCAAAAAGATCAAACTTTATTTGATCATGCACAACATCAGGAAGAGACGGCTGTGTTTCAGTTTGCTCAGCAATTTTTAGTTTATCCTCAGCAGGCGCAAATCCTTTTAATCGATCAGCATCGAGCGCATTATCGCATTTTATATGAAGAAATTTTGAAAAATATAACAATTGAATCTGCCTCAAGCCAACAAATGCTATTTCCTTTGCAAATAGATTTTTCTGAACACGAAATGCAGCTTATCAATAATTATAAGAACATATTTAAGTCGATTGGTTTTCATTTTGAGCATGATCAAAATCAATTGAAAATCCATGGTATTCCTGCTGAATTTCAGCACGATCAGATCAATCATTTTTTTGATGAAGTTATAGCAGATTTAGATCAGGATTTACCGGAATCTCCTTTTGAAAAAAACGCTTATATTGCAAAAACGCTGGCTAAACCTATGGCGATTAAAAACGGCTATAGCCTACAGCCGGAAGAGATTAGCCAGTTAATCAGCGATTTGTTTAGCTGTAAAGAACCATCTAGAACACCGGATGGGAAAAAAGTAATGCTGGTACAAACAGCACAGGACTTAAAAAATAAATTATTGTAAATGTCTAGATTAACGGAAACAGTAAAAACCTTACTGATTATCAATATACTGTTCTTTTTTGGTTCCCAGTTTATAGGTGATTTTGCTTATAAATATTTTGCTTTATGGTTTCCGGAAAATTCTAATTTTGAATATTGGCAAATCATTACGCACATGTTTATGCACGGTGGGTTTTCTCATATCCTGTTTAATATGTTTGCGCTGTTTATTTTTGGAAGTGTGTTAGAGCAGTATCTAGGGCAAAACAGGTTTTTATTTCTTTATTTTTCTGCCGGCTTAGGTGCTGCGGGTTTACAAATATTATTTAGTTACCTAAATTTTAATGATGCCGTTAATACTTACTTAGACGCAGGTTACGGCATGGGTGAAATTAATGATATTATAGCTTATACAGAGCAAGTAGGTAATAAAATTGAAATGAGACCTGATATTCCCAGAAGCGTCACAGAACAGTTAGTAAGTAATTACTTAACGCCAATGGTAGGTGCGTCCGGTGCTATTTTTGGCGTAATGGCGGCCTTTGCTATACTTTATCCTAATATGCCGCTTTTCTTGTTTTTTGTACCTATTCCTATAAAGGCAAAATATCTTATAGGAGGTCTATTTTTGTTAAATGTGTATTCGGCGCTATCAGGAAATACTATATTAGGACCTTCTAATACGGCTTATTGGGCACATATCGGCGGAGCGGTAATTGGTTTCATAACCATGTTTTATTGGAAAAGAAATGAAATGAATAATAATAGGTGGAACTGATGGATTGGCAACAACAACTTAAATACAAATACGCAACTGCGAGCATGCTGGAAAAGCTAATTGCTATTAATGCAATTATGCTGATCTTGATGTACTTGTCTAAAACGATTGGTTTCTTAATGCAAATCAACACGGACTTTTTAATAGAATGGCTCGTATTTCCTAAAAACTTATTTGACTTCTTATTTAAGCCATGGACGATCATCACTTATGCCTTTATGCATAGCGGTTTTTTTCACATTTTGTTCAATATGATTGTCTTATACTTTTCAGGTCAGATATTCCTGACTTTCTTTTCACCTAAACGTTTACTCAATTACTATATTCTAGGGGCCATTTCTGGCGCGCTTATTTATATGTTAAGCTACAACCTATTTCCGGCTTTCCAATCTGTGGGCAATTCTTACCTCATTGGCGCATCCGCTTCTGTGATGGCTGTATTAGTAGGAATAGCTACTCAAGTGCCTAATTACAACGTTAGATTAATATTACTGGGCAATGTAAAATTATGGTGGATTGCTGCCTTTTTTGTGGCATTAGATGTAGCACAAATTCCATTTGGTAATGCCGGTGGGCGTTTAGCGCATATAGGCGGAGCCATTATAGGTTATGCTTACACACAACAGCTTGGTAAAGGCAATGATTTTGGTCAATTTGTAAGCTCAGCTTTCGATGCTATAAGTGAATTTTTCAACAAAAACAGTCAACCTAAGATGAAAACGGTTTATAAAAATAAAGCCAAGAAATCATCTGAAAAATCCGGTGGCACTTCAAGTAGCTCAGGTATAAATCGTACGGAAAAACAAAAAAAAGTTGATGAAATCTTAGATAAAATCAGTAAAAGTGGCTATGAAAGTTTGACAAAAGAAGAAAAAGACTTTTTATTTGATGCTGGAAAAGATATCTAATTTAATTATTCTCATGTGAAAAAATTAAGCTGGCCGGATAAAATCATTTACTTTATCAATATAATTTTCAGCATCTTATTGTTGATTTGTTATATACTGCCGTACTTTTCACCTAAGCATTTCCCTGAAATTGCTACCATTTCTTTAACCCTTCCTGTTTTATTGATCATCAATGTTATTTTCCTCTTGTATTGGTTGTTTAAATTGAAAATTCAACTTTTATTACCGGCTATCGTGTTGATATTAGGTTTTGATTTGATTACCAATATTTTAGTGTTTGGTAATCAACCAAAATCAGGTGTAGAAAGCATTAGTTTGATGAGTTTTAACGTAAGACATTTTGACATTTATGACTGGTTAGATAAAGATCAAATACCGCAACAGATCCAACAATTTATACTTGAGGAATCACCAGATATTATAGCATTTCAGGATTTTTATGAAAACAAGGATTTTCAGTTAAATTCTCTATATCCACATCGATATGTATGGCAGAAAAGCAAACAGCGTTACAATGGATTAGCTATATTTAGCAAATTCCCTATAGTCAACACAGGATCATTAAACTTTCCGGAAACAAGTAATAACTGCATTTTTGCAGATATCGTTAAAGATGAAGATACCATAAGACTTTATAATGTTCATTTTGAATCGCTAAAACTCAAACCTGATGTTAATTCTATAAAATCTCAGGATCAGAAAAAATTAATAGGTAGAGTAGGAGCGGCTTTTAAAAAGCAAGTAGAACAGTTTCAAAGGCTTCAAAAAGAAATCGCTAAAAACAATTATAAAAAAATTGTAGCCGGCGATCTCAACAATACATCTTACTCTTACTTGTATCATCTATTAAGAAGTGAAAATTTAAAAGATGCTTTTATAGAAAGAGGAAACGGTTATGGTAAAACTTTTGATTTTGATTTTATACCTTTACGCATAGATGTTATTTTAGTTGATGACAAACTCATCCAGGTAACTGATTTTAAGAATTATAATGTTAAATTGTCAGATCATTATCCTATTAAAGCGCATCTAGCTTTTTAGCTTGATTTTTTAAATAGACGCTTGCTTCATTCCCAAGATTAAACAACAAATCAAGTATGCTTAGGTTGCAAATATAGCCATGCTTTTCCATAAACACCTGATCATATTTGCTTAGCCCGATAGTTGATTCTCGTTTAGCAGTCGCTAATCGTCTGAAATCATAAGTATAATTATCATGATACTCATGCGTAGTTTCGTAAGAAACAGATAACTGTAATAAGTCATTTATCAAATCAAAGCACGCCAGATTAAAATCTAATAAAAACGTAAATGGGTTATTGTAAATAGACTGAATGTCATCTTCAAAAAACTCAAAAAAAGGGGCGGTTTGATAGGCGATTTTCAGTGATCTAAGATGCTCTTTTTGCCATTTAAATTCGTTTTCAATCTTTACATCTTTAAGCAGCTGATGAGCGTTGTTTTTTCCCGGAACATGCTTGATGGGAATGCTCATTTTTAACTTGCCATTAGCACCATAAATCTCCTGCCTATTTCTATAGGTTTGTTTTTGATAATGATCATAAGCTTCCAGAAGTATTTGATCAAATCTGGCGACGCTTACAAATTGATCTATAGAACCAAAGTAAGCAGGAATAAATATAGCTGCTTCTTTCATTCTATCCATCTGATTTTTTTCGCTTTCTATAGTATCTGTACCCTATAAAAATAACCAATGCGATAGCGAAATAAGGGAAATAGGAAACGCGTTCCCCTTCGCCGCTTACCGTAGTAAACACTCGGCTTGTTCTAATTTTATCAAATAATCCACTTTTAGAACCATCTATACTCAGCCAGATAAACACCGGTTTACCTACAATATGGGTATGCGGCACAAAACCCCAGAAACGGCTATCTTCACTGTTATATCGGTTGTCACCCATCATCCAGTAATAGTTTTGTTTAAAAGTATAGTCATCTATAGCTTCATCATTTAAATAAACCTGATCATCTTTTAAGCTAAGCTTATTTTGAAGTCCCATTTCGCTACCTTCATAAACTTCTATAACACGTTTATAAATGCTAAAATTATCTGCTGTTAACTTTATTGTCGCCCCTTTTTCAGGAATATAAACTGGTCCAAACTGATCTATATTCCAGTCTACTTTTCCGTTGTTAGGAAATATCTTTAGGTTTTTAAACGACTTAGGTCTATAATAGCGTTCTATAGAAGCTACTTTAGGGTGATTTTTAAACTTCTTTAAGCTTTCGTCAGAAATACCCATAAACCTATACAGGTTTTCACTCTCATTTTCCCAATAAATTTGGCTACTAATTTTGTATCGCTCCTTTAGCCATCGCGGATTAAATGCTTCCCCTTCTTTTCCTTTTACGAGGTAAGCTCGCTGAACATCTGCTCTCTCGGGTAGTTGTAATGGCACGTCATTCACATAAACAATACCATTTTCTATCATTAAAGAATCGCCGGCAATACCTACACAGCGCTTAACGTAATTAGATTTTTTATCTATAGGTTTATCATAGTGCTTGCCAGATTTATCTCTAAACATACGCACAGTATCTGTAGGCCAGTTAAATACAACTATGTCGTTTCGCTCAACAGATTCAAAGCCCGGAAGTCTGTAATAAGGGAGTTGTGGTTTTTGTAGATAAGATTTTGTTTTAACTAAAGGTATGGTATCATGTACCATAGGAAAAGATACTGTAGTCTGAGGAAGTCTTGCACCATAATGAAATTTACTAACAAACAGAAAATCACCTACGAGTAATGATTTTTCTAATGATGGTGTAGGAATGGTAAACGGCTGCATCACATAGGTATGAACAATGGTTGCTGCTACAACCGCAAACAATATTGAACTCACTGTTTCGCCTAATTTAGATCGCGCCTGTAAGCTTCTGTTTCCTTTATATTGACCTTGATTAGTATAATTAAAGTAAAATATATAAAGCCCTAGCGTTAAAATAACTAATACGGTGTCTTTTCTGGAGACAAAGCCAAAACTTCTGATGGTTTCTACCCAAAGCACCGGAAACATAATGAGGTTTACAACAGGCACAAACAGTAAGATAGTCCACCACCAAGGCCTATTGATGATGCGCATTAAAATAAAGGCATTGTATACAGGAATAGCTGCCTGCCAGCCCTGACGCCCTGCTTTTTGATAAAGTTTCCAGGTTCCGGCAAAGTGAATGACCTGAATAATAAGGAAGAATAATAACCAACCAGTTAGACTCATATTTATGATTTTATAGGATTTTGTAGAACATTTTGCATAGTAAAAACGCCTGTTTTTTGTTTTTGGTAAAGCCACTCTGCGGCAATAACAGCACCTAATGCAAAACCTTCTCTTGTTTTTGCTTCGTGTTTGATACTGATTTTATCAATGCCTGACTCATAGGTTAATTCATGAGTTCCTTTAACATCTTTTTCGCGAAAAGCATCAACCGGTAGTTGATTTTGATTTGCTTGATCAGCAGGGTATTTCCAGTTTTTAACGATATTGAAATCTATCAGATCATTAGCTAAATGAATGGCTGTACCGCTGGGCGCATCTAATTTTTCCAGATGATGAGTTTCCTGCAAGTAAGGTCTGTAATCAGAATAATCTTTCATTAAAGCAGCTAATTCGCGGTTCAGTTTAAAAAACAAATTTACACCTATGCTGAAATTGGCAGCATATAAAAAAGATGATGCATGCGCATCAACCATGGCTTTGATTTTGTTAAAGTAAGATTGCCAGCCTGTGGTTCCCATTACTAAAGGGGTTTTGTTTTCTATAGCTGTTTTAGCGTTGCTAAAAGCTGCATCAGGAATACTAAAATCTATTACAACATCAGCTTTAGTTAAATGTTGATTTTCAGGAGATGTGTTAAGTCTATCAGTTATTGTATGTCCCCGCGCTATAGCCAGCTTTTCTATGGTTTTACCCATTTTTCCATAACCGGATAAAAGTATTTTCATCAGTTTAAATTAAATTTAAGGGTGAATGTATAATCTACCCCACCATGAAAGCGGTTAGGCTGTGCATCTGGTGAGATACTTAAATCTTCATTGATATTAAATTGTTTAAGATGAGC
>JAVLBJ010000039.1:17550-20226 GCA_031581455.1 Psychroflexus sp.
GTGCATCTGGTGAGATACTTAAATCTTCATTGATATTAAATTGTTTAAGATGAGCGTCTACATTAGCATCAACAATATTTAAAACATAAGCACCTATGACCGTTAATAGAGATAAATCGCGATTTCGTCTAAATTGATCTTGCGCATTTATCAAATTATCAGTAGTGAGCACTCCCTGAAATTGGTCTTCTTCACCGGCAAATCGCTTTTTTAAAGCATCTCTATAGGTATTATATTGATTAGTGTTGTCTATATAAAAAAACAATGTTGTCCCTAAAGCTGCATATACTAATGGTATTTTCCAATAACTTTTATTATAAGCCTGACCTAATCCGGGTAGAATAGCTGAATAAAATGCGGCTTTTGCCGGTTTTAAAGGGTTTTGATCTGAGGTATAAATAGATTGATCATCATCAGATGAGATGCTTAAATCAGAATCTTGAGCTGCAGCTAAATGACCTAACAGCAAACAAATCATCATTATTCTAATCATCCTTTGTTAGCAATTTTTCTAATCTTTTAAAATCTTCTTCAGATGAAAACGGAATAATTATCTTTCCATTGCCTTTTCTTGTAGACTGAATGGCAATTTTTGCCCCTAAGCTGTCTTTTAGCTCTTTTTGAGCTCTTTTCTGGTCATTGGTTAGTTGATGTTTGTCCTTGCCTTTAGCTGATGGATTTTTGTACTCCTGTATGATTTTTTCAGTAGCTCTAACTGATAGCTTGTTCTTAATAATACGTTCGTATATATCAAGCTGAATTTGATGATCTTCAATATTAACTAAAGCTCTACCGTGGCCCATGCTTAACAAGCTATCGCGCATACCAGTTTGAATAATAGGGTCTAATTTGAGCAACCTCAGGTAATTAGCTATGGTAGATCGTTTTTTCCCTACGCGTTCACTTAAGGACTCTTGAGTGAGCTGAACTTCATCTATTAGGCGTTGATAAGAAAGTGCAATTTCTATAGGGTCAAGATCCTGGCGTTGAATATTCTCTACCAAAGCCATTTCAAGGGTTTCCTGATCATTGGCTATTCTTACAAATGCAGGGATACGCTCTATACCGGCAATTTTACTCGCCCTAAACCTTCGCTCACCAGAGACCAGTTGAAATTTATTAACATCTACTTTCCGCACCGTTATCGGCTGGATAACGCCAAGCTCTTTAATGGATGAGGCTAATTCCTGAAGGGATTCCTCGCTAAAGCTGGTTCTGGGCTGAAAGGGGTTGACTTCAATAGAATCTAAGGCTAACTCTACAATATTACCTACAACCTTTTTAGCATTCTCATCTTCGGCTGATTTTATGTCGTTTTCAGGATCGTTCAGTAAAGCTGATAATCCTCTGCCTAAGGCTTTTTTCTGTCCTTTCTTGGCCATACTTTTTTAATTTTTTTCTATAATTTCTTCAGCTAAACTTAAATAATTATTAGCACCTTTAGATGTAGCGTCATATTTTATGATGTTTTCACCATAACTTGGCGCTTCACTCAACCTTACATTTCGCTGAATGACGCTTTTAAATACCATGTCATGGAAATGCTTTTCTACTTCTTCTACCACCTGATTTGATAAGCGCAGCCTAGAGTCGTACATTGTGAGTAACATACCTTCATAGCTCAAATCTTTATTGTGGAGTTTTTGTACGCTTTTAATGGTGTTAAGAAGCTTTCCTAATCCTTCTAAAGCAAAGTATTCACATTGAATAGGAATGATGACAGAATGCGCAGCGGTTAATGCGTTTAAGGTTAATAGCCCTAAAGAAGGCGCACAATCTATAAAAATGAAATCAAAATCATCTATGATAGGCTGTATGGCTTTTTTAAGCATAGATTCTCTATTTTCCTGCTCTACCAATTCTATTTCTGTAGCAACTAAATCAATATGTGCCGGAATTAATTTTAATCCGGGTGAACTTGTATTAACTATAGCATCTTTTGCATTAACTGAGTGTTCTAAGAGTTGATACGTTCCTATTTCTACACTTTCTACGTCATAACCTAAACCAGAAGTCGCATTCGCTTGTGGATCAGCATCTATCAATAATACGTTCTTCTCTAAAACACCTAATGCAGCCGCTAAATTAACAGCTGTCGTTGTCTTACCTACACCGCCTTTTTGATTAGCAATAGCAATTACTTTACCCATGTAATACCAATTTGATTTATTAGTTTTTCACTTTATTAAATCGACGCAAATTTTAAGAATCTCACTTACACGCGAGACATCTAAAATGACATCCAAATCTATTATTTGTTTAGGTTTCAAAAATACAATTAATTATTATATGATAAAGGCTTGTTTTAATTATGGGTTTTGGATTTTAAATGAGCTGTATCTTTCTAATACCAAATATTCTATCAAATGAGATAAAAAGAAATTGAATTTTATTTGTCTTATTTTATGCGAGATTTGGTATAAGCTAATGTACATTAGATTTTTGATATTATATAGATGAAATTTGACCTTTGACCTCTGAGCTTCCCTAAATAGCGTTGACCTTTTTGGTTATTATTCATCTTTAATCATTTTAAAGATTAGTTAACTTTAAAGCCAAGATTTTAAAGCTATGAATAATCCACTACTCATAATGGCTGGCATGATTACAATTTTTTAATCTTATCTGCAATACTATTTTTTGCTTTTTATCATTTCTTCAAGCAAATCCCACATT
>JAVLBJ010000040.1:0-19691 GCA_031581455.1 Psychroflexus sp.
GACATCTTCTAATGCCTCTTGATCCGGTTGTAAATTAATAGTTAATTCAGTTTTACCGGCTACGCTAACTTCTTGAGTTTTGAAACCCAAATAAGAAACAACAAGTGTAGCATCTTCATTAACACCTTCTAATGTGAATTCTCCGTCAAAGTTTGTAGCAGTACCTTTATCTGTACCTTTCACTTTAACTTCCGCATTAGGCAATGGGATTTGATTACTCCCGTCTAGTACTATTCCGGATATTGTTTTTGTTTGAGCCATTAAACTCATACCCGAAATACAAAAAATGATAATTAAACAATTTTTGATCATAATTTTTATTTGATTCGTAAAATTAGTTATAATTAGAAAGGAATTGTCAATTTGCACACTTACAAATCTACTACAACGTTTTAGTAAAATGAAGTTATAATTAAAATTAACATAACTATTGTGTTTGCAGTTGTTAACTATAAAGTTAAGATAACATTAAAAAATGGTAAATTAAGATTAAGTTTGTTTTGTATAGCTTTTGTATAGTTAAGTATTACATGTTGTAGATATCTTTATAACTCTAATATGTAGTTGTTTAAACTTTCATCATGGTCTAAATTCATTTTTTTTCTCAATCGATATCGTTTTACTTCTACACTCTTGACTGATATGTTAAATAATGGGGCGATTTCTTTAGATGATAAATTCAAACGCAAATACGCACAAAGCCTTAAATCATTACTGGTTAAGCTTGGATGTCGCTTTTTAATTTTTTTCATAAAGTCTTTGTCTGCATTATTAAAGGCATCCTCAAAGAACTTCCAGTCATCAGCATTATTGATCTTTTTATCAATTGTTTTGATGACTTTATTTATTTTAAAGTTATCTTCCTCAATAGCTTTAAGATCAGATTTAATTCTCGCTAAAAACTCATTTTTCTTAATCAAGCTCATTGTAGAAATGGCGAGTTCTCTATTCTTGTTATCAATGTCTTGTTGTAGTTTCTCATTTTTAAGAATTTCTACTTCTCTTTGAGATTTTAATTCCTGTAATTTAAGATTTCTTTCATTCTCTTCCTTAATTCTTTTTTTCTGCTTTTTATAATGTCTTTTGTATAAGAAGTTGTATAAGTAGAGGAGGGCAATAAGCATTATAGCGTATACAACAATCATTTTATTTGATAACCAGAATGGTCTTTCGATGTTAAATTTATATTCTACAGTATTAGAGCTTTTTTGTTTACCTATTCTACCTCTTACTTTAAGCTTATAACTGCCGAATGGTAGATTTTCAAAAGATAAACTGTTAGAGGTGTTCCAATCACTCCACTTATCGTTATAACCTTCAATTTTGTACTGATACTCAGTACTTATATAGGGCTGAAAATCGATTAAACACACCTTAAAGTCCAACGAGTTATAGGCATAAGATAGATTTATAGCTGAACTCAAATCAACCGGCAGTTGCCTATTATCCCTTTTCTGAAAATCTCTGGCTGTTACCTGGTTTAACTTGAGTTCTACCGGTGATAATTGTTTCTGATATTTGCTTAATTCAATAACCCAATAACCGCTAGACCTTCCAAATAAGAAACTTTTCCCTTTTAATACTTCCATATTCTCATAGCCTACCATCGCATTTCTTTTATTACTGCTAATAGGAATAACCGTCACTTTATAATCACTATTTAAGTTGCTTTTAGACACATACCGCATAGCATCATCAGTAAAACTCCAGAAAGCATCATTGCTCACCGGGATTATCTTACCGCTCGAGTAGTTTGAGTTGCCATAAGCTAAACGGGTCATCAGCGTGTCTTTAACGAATATATCCTTATCTGAACGGTATTTAAACAATCCATCTCTATAACTGTACATCAATTCATTATCTATATTAGTTAGACTTGAATACAGTCCTTTTTTAACCTCTTTATGTTGTTTTACTTGCTCTGCGACTTTTAAATTTCTATTTAGAATAACACTAAATACGCCTTTGTATTCATGGTCTATTAAAAGTCGATTATCGCCTGTAAATTCCACAAACTTTGATGATATGTTAAATCCATCTATTTTATGACTGAACGTCCAGCCTGATTGTTTTTTCTTCAATAAGCTGATGCCGTTATAATTGCCTTGTAAAAGTAAATTGGGTTTACCGGGTACTTTTTTAAAACACCATGTCCCTTCATCATTTGATATATTTAAAAACTGGTTTTTATCTACAATAAATGTACCTACATTATGACCACAAAACAACTGATTATCATAAATAAATAATGACCATACCTGACCTCCAGAGCCTTCTATTAATTTGAATTTTGCATCTTCTTGTTCATCAGATTTGTAAAAAAGCCCTTGATTAGTTCCCAGATATAAATTTCCTTTAAACTTTTTAGATGCATAAACAGTTCCTAAATTTCCAGTTTGATCATTAAATGTTCTTATGGGAGACTTAAAATTTATTTGATTGATTCCATTGTCTAGTCCAGCCCAAATATTGCCGGATTGATCTTCATAAAGGGAAAGTACTGTGTTGTTTGTTAAGGCATTTTTAGTGTTTAAAATTTCCTTGATTTGACCATTATTGTTTAAGAAAATAATTCCATTAGATATTGTGCCTAAAACAAAACCATTTTTACCGGCGATACTATTATAAACATTAAAAGCCTTTAAGCGTTTGTTATTATGAAAGGCCGGTTGCGCGTCAGCAAGGTTTAAGATACCAGCCTTGTCAGTCTGTACAAGCAATCTTTTATCGTGCTTATAAATATTAATAATAAGATGCTCTTTAAATGCCTTAGCATCTGATATGATTTGAGGCTCACCATTTATCAACTGATAAATACCTTGATTTTTTTTGCTGAAATAAAGCTCATTACCGGTATAAAAAACTTTATCTATGCCATCTTTAGGGCTTATTTTATCAACTTTCCCAGTATCTAAGTTGACAAGATAAATATTATGTAAGCTTTGAAAAATCAGGTTATTATCTATCTGCAGTATTTTCCAAAATTGTTCATCATCATCTAAAGAAATATTTAGCTCGTCTACTAAAGATATGTAATTTAAAACTCCTTTTTCGTTTTCCTCCCAGTAGCCAAAGTCACGATAACATCCTGTATAAATTTTATCATTATGATAAAACACAGAGCGAATAATACTCTCGTTAGGAGAATCATAAACAAGCCAATTTTCACCATTATAACTTAACAGCCCTTTATTATTAGCCACGTATATCTTGCCGTTGTCATCTTGGTCTATGGACCAGTTTTGATTATAAGCCTTATAGTCTTTTGACGTATAATGTATGACAGGGGGAATCTCCTGAGCTTTTAAGCAGAAGAAACTGAGTAGAAAAATGATTAATATCTTTTCCTTTACATCAAACATTTTTATCAGACTTTTCATCCCACATACCTTCAATTTCTTCTAAAGATTTATTTTTAGTTTCAGGTATGTAAGTGTAGGTAAATAGAATTATAAACAATATGAATAATATAAATATGTAGTAGGGTAATGAGCCATTCCAGGTGTTACTCATGTTAAGCTCGCTTTCAGATATAATAGGGAAAGATTGTGATACCATGTAATTAGCCGCCCATTGTGCCGCTACGGCAACAGACATGGCTATACTTCTTATTCTATTAGGAAACATTTCTGAAAGCACAACCCAAACCACCGGTCCCATAGACATAGCAAATGAGGCGATAAATAATAATACACCTATCAATGAGATGAGTCCTATCTCGTTTAATTGTAAAGAAACAGCAAGCATCAAAAAGCCGGTTAACATTCCTATTGAGCCTATGTAAATAAGTTTTTTGCGCCCTAACTTATCTATAGTAAACATGGCTATTAATGTGAAAGCTAAATTGATAAACGCCAATAAAACTTGTTGTTCAAGCACATCATCTTTACCAAAGCCTAAGGCTTTTTCAAAGATATCTGCGCCATAATAAAGCACAGCGTTAATACCGGTAAATTGCTGAAGCATTGAAAATACAACACCAATTATGATAATACCTATAACCGGTTGCTTCCAGTAATTAAGCTTTAATGTTCTATTGTTGTCCTTATCAATCGAATCTAATATCTCAGCATTGACCTTTTTAGCAACTTCAGGTTCATTTATTTTATTTAAAACAATCAAGGCTTCTTCTTTTCTACCCCTTAAATGAAGCCATCTGGGACTTTTAGGCACAAAAAATAGCAAGATAAGAAACAATGCGCTAGGACCGAGTTCGCTCCAAAACATTCTTCGCCATCCAAAGGCAATATTTTGTGCTTCTGTTAGCTCTTTACCAATAAAGTAGGTGACCAGAAATACTATAAAAAATCCTACGACGATCCCCAATTGATAAAATGTAACCAGCGAACCTCTCTTCTTTGGTGGCGCTACTTCAGCGATATACATGGGAGCACACATTGAAGCGATACCAATACCTAAGCCTCCTATAATTCTAAAAACCACTAACAAACTCACAGATTCTGGTAATAGCTCTGGCATACCTGAGCCCCAGGCTGATATAGAAAATAATATGGCCGCAATAATGAGTGAATGCTTTCTGCCAAGTGCCATACTTAAATAACCGGAAGCTAAAGCACCTATTAAACAGCCCAGTAGTGCGCTACCTACAACCCATCCTTTCATAGCTGAACTCAATTCAAAGTATTTACTTAAAAAGAATTGTGCTCCATTGATAACGCCCGTATCATAACCAAAGAGCAATCCGCCCAATGCAGATATTACGGTGATCAGTGATAAGAATAAGTTTTTCTTTTTCATATATGAATATTAAATTTCAAAACTTAAACTTAGATTGCATACTTATTGTATAGGTTGATTTCATTTATAAGTCTATTTATATTATACTTTATTAACATTAAGTAATCATATATTTTCCAAATGTAGTGTTTTGTAATTAATTTAAAAACTCGACATTTGATTTAAAAATATTGAGTAAATCTTTCATTAATTGGAGTAGTGGTAAAGATGCTATGCTGGCTTTGCATACAATTACATCAACAGCTTCTTGTTGTGTTGATTCTTTAGTGAGTACAGTTGATCTAAAAGAACAACATCTACCTTTACATCATACACCTTTGCATCTTATTAAAAAACAGGCAAACGCACTTAATCGAAAGTTGATATTGATCAACATGCCGGCACATGTAGGGAATCATGATTATAAAGAAAAACTATCTTCAACCTATGATATGATGTATCGTAAAAATTATCAGTATGCTATTAATGGTGATATCCATTTAGCTGATGTCAGATCATTTAAACAAAAAATCATTAATGATGCCGGATTAGAAGCTGTTTTCCCTTTGTGGAAAAAGCCTACAATTAAATTAGCTCATAAATTTATCAATTTAGGTTACAAGGCAATGGTGGTTTGTGTAGATCTAAATGTCTTAGACAAGTCTTTTTGCGGGCGTGTTTTTGATAGAAGCTTTTTAAATGACTTACCGCAAAACCTTGACCCTTGTGGTGAAAACGGTGAGTTTCATACGTTTTGTTATGATGGCCCGTTATTTGACCAAGCCGTCAGTTTTAGAAGACTAAATACTGAAACAATTACATTTCCTGTACAGACTTCTGATGACAAGGTGCAAAAATATCACCTACAACATATAAAATGATAGTAACATAAGCCAAGTCATTTTTTTATTTTACATTGTTTAGCTATTAATTTAAACTGTGGATTATTGATATTTATGGCTTATTTACTGGACCAGCTTATTATCAAAATACGGTGTATTTAACTATATTTGTCAAAAATTCGTCTATGGAATCTTCCTCATCTTATAAAACATTCGGTATCAACTACGGTATTATTTTTGGCGCCTACTCAATACTGGTTTTGTTGCTTTCTTATGTACTGAACTTTAGTAGAGAAAATTGGGGTTTTAGCTTGGTCAACTTTATCATCACAATAGGAATTGCCGGTTACGCCGTTTACAGTTTTAGAAAAAACAATGCACTTCAGCTAAGCATAGGACAAGCGGTTAAAATCGGATTAATCGTTGGAGCTATCGGAGGTCTTATTTATGCTGTGTATATGTATATTCATTATACCATGGTAGATACTGCATTTATAGAAACTATGAAAGAAGATGCTATGAAAGCTGTAGAGGAATCATCAAAAGGACAACCAAAAGAGGAAGTTGAAATGGCAAAAAAAATAACTGCAATAACAGCTTCACCTTTTATAATAGCAACAGTCACCCTCATAGGAGTGCTTATCAAAACTGTTTTAGTAGGTTTAGTTGCTGGTTTCATTTTTAGAAACGAGAGGTAAAAAGCATTAAATATATGTATCTATCTATTGTCATTCCATTGTATAACGAAGCGGAATCACTCCCAGAATTATATGAATGGATAGTAGATAGTCTGGCCGGTGTTATAGATGATTATGAAATAATATTTATAGATGATGGCAGTAAAGATGACTCCGGGAAAGTCATTAAAGAATTGTGTGAGGCACATGCTCATGTAGAGTACATCCAGTTTATTAAAAACTTTGGAAAGTCTCAAGCTTTACATGCAGGTTTTGCCTGTGCTCAGGGCAATTATGTAGCAACCATGGATGCTGATTTACAAGATAGCCCGGCTGAAATTCCGCTTTTATTGGAACAGCTTAAAGCACAAAATCTCGATATGGTATCAGGCTGGAAAAAAAAGCGTTATGATTCCTATTTCATGAAAAATTTGCCATCTAAACTTTTCAATTGGGTGGCCAGAAAAACATCTGGTGTACAAATTCATGATTTTAACTGCGGTATAAAAGTTTATAAAAAAGAAGTGATTAAAGCCATTAATGTACATGGCGAAATGCATAGATATCTACCTGTTTTAGCTAAAAATGAAGGCTTTGATAGAATAGCAGAAAAGCCGGTACAGCACGCCTCCAGAAAATATGGTAAAACTAAATTTGGTGCAGAACGGTTTTTACATGGTTTTTTAGATTTGGTCACTATTTGGTTTTTTACTCGTTTTGGCAAAAGACCAATGCACTTTTTTGGAGCTATTGGAATCCTAATGTTTATCATCGGTTTTGCCCTGAGTTTTTGGATAGGTATCTCTAAGTTATATAAATTATACCATAACATACCAGAAATATTAGTAGCTGATAATCCATGGTTCTATATAGCATTAGCAGCTATGATTATAGGTGTCGTATTATTTGTATCAGGATTTTTGGGAGAATTAATCTTAAAAACAAGTGTTCCCAAACAGAATTATACGATTAAACAACAATCAACATCTAATTTAAAAGCATATAAATATGATTAAGCCTAAAGAGAAAGCCAGGGAATGGCTGCAAGCGCCATTTGATGAGAAGACACAACAAAAAACACAAGCATTAATAGAAGCTGATAATGATGAGCTGGCCGAAGCCTTTTATACTGATTTAGCTTTTGGCACAGGCGGGATGCGTGGGATAATGGGAGTAGGAACAAATCGTATAAACCCTTATACCTTAGGGAAAAATACGCAGGGCGTTGCTAATTATTTGCATCAGCAATTTCCTGATAAAGATGAAATAAGGGTCGCTATTGCCTATGATTGCCGCCACAAAAGCCAGTCCTTAGCTGATGTTGTAGCAGAGGTATTTTCAGCTAATAATATTAAGGTGAAGCTATTCCCCGCTTTACGACCAACGCCTTTGCTGTCATACACGGTTAAATATTTAAACTGCCAATGCGGCATTGTCTTAACAGCCAGTCACAATCCACCTGAATATAACGGGTATAAGGTTTACTGGGCAGACGGGGGACAACTTGTACCGCCTCAAGATCATGAAATCATAAAAGAAATCAACGCTTTAAAGTTTGCTGATATCAATTTTGATAAAAAAACAGAGTATATTGATGTTTTAGATGAAACAGTAGACCAGGCATTTATAAAAGATTCTATTGACAATGCGAGTTTTCAGTTAAATGATAACAATGACAACAGATCTCGATTAAACATCGTGTTTACTTCTTTACATGGCACCTCAATTACTTTAAATCCTAAAGTTTTAGAACAAGCAGGTTATACTAATTTACATATCGTTGAAGAACAAGCTGAACCTGATGGTGGTTTCCCAACGGTAAAATCACCTAATCCTGAAGAGCCTGAGGCCTTAAAAATGGCATTGGAATTAGCTGATAAAAAAAATGCAGATATCGTTATAGGAACCGATCCTGATTGTGATAGATTAGGTATTGCCGTCCGCAACAATGATGGTGAAATGATGATTCTTAACGGTAATCAGGCTATGGTGTTGATGACCTGGTTTTTGCTAGATCAGCATAAATCATTTCAGGGTCATGAATATATAGCTTCTACAATTGTGTCAACGCCTATGATGAAAAGCTTAGCAGAAATTTATAAAGTTGATTATCATGAAACCCTTACCGGTTTTAAATGGATTGCCGATTTGATCAAACGTTATCCAGACCGCCATTTCATAGGCGGTGGCGAAGAAAGCTTTGGATTTATGGTAGGTGACTTTGTGCGTGATAAAGACGCAACTACATCCACTTTATTAATCTGTGAATTAGCTGCCTATTTAAAAGCTGATGGAAGCAGCTTATATGAAAAATTAATAGAACTCTATCAAGAAGCCGGCTTTTATCAGGAAAAGTTAGTTGCTCTGGTAAAAAAAGGAATTAAAGGCGCAGAGGAAATAAAAGAGAAAATGAATGCGCTTAGAGAAGAGCCCTTAAAAGAAATAGATGGTGAACCGGTAACGCATTTAGAAGATTATCAAAAACAAATCAGCTATAATTTAAAAGAAAATACAAAGTCTGAAATTAACTTGCCTCAGTCTAATGTACTTATTTACAAGACGGCTTCTGAAACAAAGGTTTGTGCTCGTCCCAGTGGTACAGAACCCAAAATTAAATTTTATATCAGCGTAAATGACCAACTGGAAAACAAAGATGAATTTGAGATGCTAAAAAATCAATTGGATGACAAAATACAACGAATCACCAGTGAATTAGGCATTACCTGAGAATTATCTGACGAACAATTGTATGAACTACTTTAAAAAAATCCTCTTATTTGCAAAGCCTTATAAAGTATTTGCAGTGCTCAATATCATATCGAATATTTTCTATGCGATATTTAGCACATTAGCCATGGTATCTTTATTCCCGATGCTAAAGGTGTTGTTTCAAAATACAGAGCCGGTAGATGTAGAGCCAGAATGGTCCGGCATGGCTAATGCCAGAGAATTCTTAGAAAATTACCTCAATTTTTACGTTACTCAAAATATAGATCAAGGACCGGATGTTGTTTTGCTCTACATGGTTTTATTAGTCATCAGCATGTTTTTACTTAAAAACTTATTTAACTATCTGGCTATGTTTTTCATTACATTCCTTCGGAACGGGGTGTTACGAGATCTTAGAGATGCACTTTATAAAAAATGTCTGCAATTACCCATTGCTTATTTTTCTGATCAAAGGAAAGGCGATACCATATCCAGAATCACGACGGATGTGCTGGAAATTCAGAATTCATTTTTGTCTATTTTAGTGATATTAGTAAGAGACCCATTAACGATTGTTTTTACCATTGTCACCATGGTATTAATCAGCTGGGAGCTTAGCATATTTGTTTTCATATTTATCCCTATTTCAGGATTTATGATCTCTCTCATAGGTAAATCGCTTAAGAAAAAGTCAGATCGCGTACAAAAGGAGCAGGGTTTCTTTCTATCAATTTTAGAAGAAACGCTATCCGGGTTAAAAATCATTAAAAGTTTTAATGCTAAAGATCAATTTAACGACAGATTTCAGGCATCAACTCAGCGCTATTACGATTTCTCAAATAAATTGCTTAACAGACAAAATTTAGCTTCGCCTATGAGTGAATTTTTAGGAATCACGGTCATAGCGGCATTACTGTGGTACGGTGGCCGAATGGTTCTCATTGATGATACGCTTAATGCTGGACTGTTTATCACATATATGGGTTTATCTTATCAAATACTTACCCCTGCGAAATCTATTTCTAAGGCGTCTTACAGTATTAAAAAAGGTAATGCAGCAGCAGCCAGAGTACTCGAAATATTAGAAAAAGAAAACGATATAAAAGATGATGCTAACAGCCAAATAAAAACAGATTTTAAAGATCGATTATCATTAGCAAATATCTGGTTTAAATATCAGGATGAATGGGTTTTAAAAGATTTTTCAGTTGATATTAAAAAAGGTAAAACCATTGCTTTAGTTGGGCCTTCAGGCAGTGGTAAATCTACTGTAACAAACTTAATTACCCGTTTTTATGATGTTCAGAAAGGCGATATTTCTATAGATGGCCTAAATGTAAAAAACATCAAGCTAGAATCTATACAAAACTTAATCGCGCTGGTTACACAAGACTCTATATTATTTAACGACAGTATACGGCAAAACTTAAAAGTGGCAGATGAAAATGCCACAGATGATCAATTGATTGAAGCTTTAAAAATCGCCAATGCTTATAGATTTGTGAATAACCTACCTAAAGGGCTTGACACCCATGTTGGCGATTCTGGCAATAAACTAAGCGGTGGTCAAAAGCAAAGAATATCTATTGCACGTGCGGTGTTAAAAAATGCGCCAATTCTTGTTTTAGACGAGGCGACTTCGTCACTCGACACAGAAAGCGAACGATTGGTGCAGGAGGCGCTGGAAAGAATAATGAATCAAAAAACATCCTTAGTTATTGCGCATCGTCTTTCAACGATAAAAAATGCGGATGAAATCTTAGTGCTTGATAATGGTGAAATAAAAGAGCGTGGCAGCCATCAGCAGTTGCTAAATAAAGATCATATTTATAAGAAATTAGTAGAAATGCAGTCTTTTGAGTAAAACTAAGCCAGATATACAGGATGATGAACGTCTGCTAATAAAAAGACTGCAGTCTAAAGCGGATAAAAAATCAGCTTTTAATCAGTTAGCAAACCTTTATAAAGAGCCATTGTATTGGCACATAAGACATATTGTTAAGCAACATGAAGATGCTGATGATGTTTTACAAAATACCTTTATTAAGGTTTTCCGTTATATAGAAAACTTTAAAGGCAATAGTAAATTATATTCATGGCTCTACAGAATTGCCACAAATGAAAGCAATACATTTTTAAGTAAAAAGGCTAAAAGATTAAAAATATCTAATGAAGAGTTACAAGACCATCTGGTAGATAGTTTAAAAAGCGACCCTTATTTTGACGGTGGCGAAATAGAATATCAATTGCATAAGGCGGTTAACAAATTACCTGAGAAACAGCAATTAGTATTCAGAATGCGGTATTTTGAAGATTTAAAATTTAAACAGATAAGTGAAATATTAGACGCTAGTGTAACTTCATTAAAAACAAATTACCACCACGCCCAAAAGAAGATTAAAAAACAACTAAGTGCCCATTAAACATTTTATAAAAAACAGTGTCTAATTAATAAAGAAAAGTGATGAAATCTGGATTTCAACTTCCTGACAATTATTGGAATGACTTTGAAAAGAAGTTAAACAAGCGATTACATGAGGCTGATCAAGAAAAGCTTGATATTTCCTCGGGATTTTCTGTGCCGGATACTTATTTTTCAAACTTTAAGGTCAATGTTGAAGCTGAACATCCAATTGTTAAATACAAAAAATGGTTAGCTATTGCGGCTATATTCATTGCGTTAATAAGCCTTGGTATTATCCAATATAACCTATCATCACAAAAGAATACGGTTGATTTTTCTTCGGTAGAAGACAAAAAAATCTATCAGTATATCGATAATCAATACATATCAGAAGAAGTGTTAGATGAGTATTCAAAAGTAAGTAAAGAGAGATTTCAGCTGGAAGACGCCATGCAAGATATTAAGGATGAAGAAATTTTAAGCTACTTTGATGACCAATTAAACGATCTTTATGCCTATGAAAACTAAAATCATATTATTTACTCTTCTTCTATTGACGGGTGTTTTTAAGTCATCAGCACAAGACGATGATAAGATAGATAACTTAAAAATAAGTTTCTTTACTAAAGAACTGGATTTAAGCAAACAAGAAGCTCAGGAGTTTTGGCCTATTTATAATTTTCATAGTGAGAAATACGAAAATTTAAAAGACAATAAATGGCGGAGTATAATAAAACGCCTTAAAAAAGTTGATGAGCTAAGTGAAGAAGAAGCCAATAAACTATTAGAGGATTACCGCGAATATAAACTCTTGCGATATCAGTATAGAGAAGACTTTATCAATGAGCTTCAAGAAGTGATATCAGATAAAAAAATCATGCAACTAAAGCATGCCGAATATGAATTTGATAAAAAGCTCTTAGAGCAATATCGATCAGCTAATAAAAATTAAATATTTTTAATTTTTGGAATATCAGTACTAATATCAAAAACCATTTTTAAATTTGTTGAAATTCTTTCTATGAGATACATATATGCTTTGTTCTTCAGTATTGGCTTAATCTGCACATCCGTAGCCCAAGTGCCATCTGGCTATTATTCTACAGCTGATGGGTTAGTTGAAGAAGCACTAAAGACTGAACTTAAGGAAATAATCAACGACATTAACAGCGGAAATGAAACATTTGTTCATATAGATCAGGGTTATGGTGAACTTTGGACTGCTTATCAAAATCCTGAAAGCGGTGATTTAGATATATATGAATCTTTAGAAAACGACAATACTATTCTAGACATTTATTCAGAAAACCCAGACGCTTCAGACCCTTATAATTTTACGCCTGTTAATGATCAATGTGGTAATTATCAGGATGAAGGTGATTGTTATAATAGAGAACACGTTGTGCCTCAATCTTTTTTTAACGGAGCTTCACCGATGAGAAATGACTATCATTCTACCTTTCCCACTGACGGCAAGGTAAACGGATTTAGAGGTAGTTTGCCTTACGGCGAAGTCAGTAGCGCTTCAAATACCACAGCAAATGGAAGTCAAATAGGACCAAGCAATTCACCAGATTACAATGGTAATGTTTTTGAACCCATTGATGAGTATAAGGGTGATATTGCCAGAGCTTTATTCTATTTTGCGACACGCTATCAGGATGAATTTAACAATGGGAGTTGGGATAATCCTGACGATAATTTCTTAGATGACAATTATCTATTTTATGATCAATGGTTAATCAACGTTCTATTACAGTGGCATCAACAAGATCCGGTAGATCAAAAAGAAATAGATAGAAATAACAATGGCTTTGATCATCAGTTTAATAGAAACCCTTTTGTAGATCATCCTGATTTTGCTTTAGCCATTTGGGATGAAGGCTTTAATGTGGCTGATTTCTCCATTGCTGATTTTAAATTAACGCCCAATCCAGTGGTAAATGGTAACCTTAAATTAAAACTTAATAACATTCAAAAAGGCAATTTAAGATTATATGATTTAACCGGTCAACAAATCAGGCATTATCAAATTGACAATCAGATTACTAATTTGCAACTTAATTTTTTAGCTCAGGGCATCTATATCGCAGAGTTTACATCTGATAAGGTGAAGCTCACAAAAAAATTAATTATCAAATAAATTTATTATGCACAGAATGTGGTTTTATATAGCAATTTGTTTGATCATATGTTCGTGTCAGTCTAAAAAAGAATCCGGGAATGATGATAATCAAAAGATCAAAGAAGAGGTTCAAAAGCCGGTTATCCAGAAAATCATTGAAAAAACCTACAATGCAACAGCCTATCAGCAAAAGAAAGTGGTTTCTGTAGAGATTCAATGGGTAAATCAAGACAGCACCGTTTTACAAATCTTCATGAAACCAGATGCCTCTCAAAACCTCATCAATAAAAATGGTAATGCTTTATATTTATCTAATAATGAGTATTTTGCAAATGGAGAAGCTTCTTTTTCTCAAACTGAATTGAAAATTTATATGCAGCTTATACATATTTTTAAACTGCCGTATCAATTAAATGACTATCAGATCAGCTCAACTAAAGATAGTCTTCAGCTTGATAAAGAAACTATACTGACGCGAAGCTATAGTCTACAGGGAAAAAATAATATCACCATTTATCCACATCAGCAAACAGATTTAGTAAAGGCGGTAAAGTTTGAAGATCAATTAACAAATGATCTGTACGTATTAGATAAATACATTACGGTTAAAAAAATTCCTATATGTATGCGTCTAGACAATTTCCAGTCTTCAATAAATGGTGAATCTCCTCAACATAAGTTTTTGATTAAGCGTATAACCTATCCTGATCAATCTCCGGTAGATTTTGCTATTCCTGAAGATGCTCAACCTTTACAAAATTTGTAATTGAATATTTATCGTTGCATAACGTAAATAACTAAGTATCTTTGCCAAAATTTTTACTGCGCATGATTACGATAAGTTTCCCCGATGGAAATCAACGAGAATATGAGGCCGGCATAACCCCTATGCAAATAGCAGAAAGCATCAGCCAGGGTTTAGCCCGTAATGTAATATCAGCTAAAGTTAACGGGAATAAAGTAGAAACGACTACGGCTATTCACAATGATGCAAACATCAAGCTTCTAACCTTTGATGATGCAGAAGGAAAAGAGGCTTTCTGGCATAGTAGTGCGCATTTAATGGCACAGGCTATCCTTAAATTTTATCCAGAAGCAAAGTTAACCATAGGCCCGCCGATAGATCATGGTTTTTATTATGATATAGATTTTGGTGAAAAAAAAATAAGCGAAAATGATTTTCCTAAAATTGAAAAAAAGATGCTTGAGTTAGCCAGAGGCAAACACGAGTTTCATCTTCATGAAGTCAGCAAATCTGAGGCCATCGCTTATTATAGTAAGAGTGAAAATCAGTTTAAATTAGAACTTATCGATAATTTAGATGATGGAGATATCACTTTCTGCGACCATGATGATTTTACTGATCTTTGCAGAGGTGGTCATATACCCCATACAGGTAAAATCAAAGCTGTAAAACTATTAAATATTGCCGGTGCTTATTGGCGAGGCGACGAAAAAAATAAACAGCTCACCCGTATTTATGGTATTTCTTTTCCTAAACAAAAGCAATTAAAAGAATATTTAGAGAAATTAGAAGAAGCGAAATCTCGAGATCATAGAAAATTAGGCAAGGAATTAAAGCTATTTACCTTTTCTCAAAAAGTAGGGCAGGGCTTGCCTTTGTGGCTACCTAAAGGAACTTTACTTAGAAATAAGCTGGAAGAATTTATGCGTCTGGCTCAGGTAGAAGCGGGATATGAGCAAGTTGTTTCTCCTCATATAGGTCATAAAAAACTATATGAAACCTCTGGACATTATGATAAATATGGTGAAGATAGTTTTCAACCTATTAAAACGCCACATGAAGGTGAAGAATTTCTGTTAAAACCTATGAACTGCCCACACCATTGTGAGATGTATAATGCACAAAGCTGGAGTTATCGAGACTTACCGGTTAGATACGCAGAGTTTGGAACTGTTTACAGATACGAACAAAGCGGAGAATTACATGGATTGACCAGAGTAAGAGGCTTTACTCAAGATGATGCTCATATTTTTTGTACCCCAGATCAACTTTCAGAAGAGTTTAAAAAAGTGATAGACTTAGTACTCTATGTATTTTCAGCTTTAGGTTTTTCAGATTTTACCGCACAAGTATCTATCAGAGATACAGACGATAAAGAAAAATATATAGGTAGCGATGAAAACTGGGAAAAAGCGGAGCAGGCCATTATAAGCGCTGCAAAAGAAAAAAATCTTAATTACGTAGTAGAAAAAGGAGAAGCGGCATTTTATGGGCCTAAATTAGACTTTATGGTTAATGATGCTTTAGATCGTAGTTGGCAATTAGGAACTATTCAGGTGGATTACAATTTACCAGAAAGATTTGACTTAAACTATAAGGGTAATGACAATGAGTTGCATAGACCGGTCATGATTCATAGAGCGCCTTTTGGAAGTATGGAGCGGTTTGTCGCTATCCTTTTAGAGCATACCGGTGGCAACTTTCCATTATGGTTAATGCCTAAACAAGTTATTTTGTTAACAATCAGTCAGAAATATGAAAAATATGCCCAAAAAGTTTTAAATTTATTGAAAAATAACGAAATTCGCGCCACAATTGATGACAGAGGTGAGACCACGGGGAAAAAGATTCGCGAAGCCGAATTGGAGAAATACCCAATCATCTTAATCATTGGTGAAAAAGAGTTTGAAAACCAATCGGTTAGCCTAAGAAAACATGGCGGTGATGACTTAGGAATGATGCCGATTGACGATTTTGTAAATTGGATGAAACAGGAAGTTCATCAAAGTGTTTCCGGTTTCAGTAAAAGTTAAACCAGTAAAAATATAGAATTATAGCATTAAGAAGAAAGAAAGGTCCGCAGCGAAGAAAGCAGGAGGATAAACACAGAATTAATAAAAGGATTAGAGCTCCTAAAGTAAGACTTGTAGGTGATAATGTTGAAATGGACATTTATCCTGTAGAAAAAGCACTTAAAATTGCTGATGATATGGGGCTCGATTTAGTAGAAATTTCTCCTAAAGCAGACCCGCCTGTATGTAAAGTCATGGATTATAAAAAGTTTCTCTTTGAGCAAAAAAAGAGAGAAAAAGCCATGAAACAGAAAACCTCTAAGGTGGTGGTTAAAGAGATTAGATTTGGACCCAATACTGATGAACATGATTATGAATTTAAAAAACGTAACGCTGAAAAATTTCTAAAAGATGGCGCAAAGCTTAAGGCATTTGTGTTTTTTAAAGGTAGATCTATCGTATTTAAAGATAAGGGAGAAATTTTACTATTAAGATTAGCTAAAGATTTAGAAGAGTTAGGAAAAGTAGAGCAAATGCCAAAATTAGAAGGGAAGCGAATGATCATGATGATTTCCCCGATAAAAGATAAAAAATAATTAAAGACTAATAAACAAAAAGCAATGCCAAAACAAAAACAAAAAACCAAATCGAGTGCCAAAAAACGTTTTCAGGTAACCGGTTCAGGTAAAATTAAACGTAAACATGCTTTCAAAAGTCATATTTTGACTAAAAAGTCAAAAAAGCGTAAATTAAAGTTGACTCATTCAACAACTGTTGATCAGTCAGACAAAAGCAATATTAGATTACAATTGCGACTAAAATAAGTATTCAAGGTTTATTTAACCATGGAGTCAGGCCAATAAAACGATCAAAACGAT
Source organism: Psychroflexus sp. (assembly GCA_031581455.1). Taxonomy (GTDB): domain Bacteria; phylum Bacteroidota; class Bacteroidia; order Flavobacteriales; family Flavobacteriaceae; genus Psychroflexus. Next base: position 17,130 of record JAVLBJ010000040.1, read on the forward strand.
CTGCCTACTACAAAATAAATTAATTATTATGCCAAGATCAGTAAATGCAGTAGCGTCTAGAGCAAGACGAAAAAAAGTGCTCAAACATGCAAAAGGTTATTTTGGAAGACGTAAAAACGTATGGACGGTAGCTAAAAATGCCGTTGAAAAAGGATGGCTATACGCTTACCGCGACCGTAAAACCAAGAAAAGAAATTTCCGTAGTTTATGGATTATGCGAATAAATGCCGCCGCTAGACAACATGGCATGTCTTATTCTAAATTTATGGGTAAAGTTAAAGCGGCAGGAATAGAACTCAACAGAAAAGTATTAGCTGATTTAGCTGTAAACGACCCTGAAGCATTTAAATCGATAGTTAAAAAAGTAAAATAATTTTTCTTGATATTGATATTACTTTAAATGCGTTGTTAGTTTAACAGCGCATTTTTAATTTTATAGATTAATTTATGATCAAATTTAGACTTTTAAAATTTACTTTTCTTTTATTAAGTATTTTCTTTCTAAACGCTTGTGATGACGGCGATATCATTGTTTCAAACTTTAATTTTGATGAAGAAACCCAGCTCGACTTATGCGGTGATTCTGATACGAAGTTACTTTACACAATAGATAGCGAAACTAATGAAGCCGTATCGTTTCAGTTTAGCAATATTGAATTTGATGGTACTTTTGACGGCTTAGAGGCGCCAGACTCAATAAATATTCCGTTAGGCGGCAATAATAAAGTTACTTATAGACTTCTTAACGGCTCGGCAAATGCTAATGATTACTTTTGCCAGGAAGTCCCACCTGCTTTACCATCTGTTAGAGATGAATTTGTGAGCACATCTGGTGGTTATGCGATATTGCAAATAAGTGTGATAGATCAGGATGATAATGATGGAATACCCGCTGAGCAGGAAGATATAAATGGAGATGGAAATCTATTTAATGACGATTCTGACGGTGATGGAATTCCTAATTTTATTGATGTTGATGATGATAATGATAACGTATTGACAATCGTAGAAATTGCCACTAATAATGATCCGGAGTCATTTGCTGATAATGATGGAGATGGAATTTTTGATCATTTAGATACAGACGATGATAATGACGGCGTGCTCACCATCAATGAAGATTTATATGATCCTGAAAATGATAGCGAGTCTTCACTAGGTGCTTTTGATGATCAGAATGCTGACGGATTGCCTAATTATTTAAATCCTGATATAACCATATTTAATGAAGTAAATGAGCGTAGAGTTAATGAAATAGATAGAACATTTAGAACCCAGGTAATCATTAAAGATGTAAGCCTTGAACAAGTTAACGGCAATCAAACAATAACATTAGAGACATTAAGGTTGGGCTTTTACGAACTTAGTTCATCTAATGAGATTATTCCTTTAGATTAAACCTAGATAACATTTTCGTATATATAAATTTCTGTTGCTCCACGACCATATTTTTGAAAATCAGCATCGTAGTAGGTGACTTCTGGGAATTTGCTAAAAACAACCATTAGCTCTTTTTTTAGTCTACCTTTTCCTATTCCATGGATAAAGACAAGTCTTTTTTCTTTATTTTCTATGGCTTTTTTAATTCTTTTTTCTGCCGTATTTAGCTGTAGTTGTAGCATATCAAAATCAGACATGTTAGCTGTAGAATGGGTCAGGTTGTGAATGTGAAGATCTATTTCCGGAATAAGTTTTGATCGCTTCTTTTTGTGACCTCTATTACTAAAACTATTCGATTCTTTTTGCCTTATGATATGATCTAAATTATGATCTTTTATGGGGAATTGATCAGGCATTTTGATGACTTGATTGATATTGAAGTGATAAATAAACCCATCAGTATCTTCAATAGCAACTTCCTGTTGATTTATATAATGTACTTTACCTTCTAAGGTATCATCAACAACACTTACTACATCACCTATTTTTAGATTCATCAGCGTTATCATTCTCATTAAATGTTTCGTCATCCTCATCTTTAGGATTATCGTCAACCCATTGTCTGGTGGACTTATACAAGCCATACATGAGTAAAACCAGTCCTAAAGTACTTATGTAAACATTTGTTGTTTCCTGTGTTAAGTCGTATAATAACAGTCCGCCACCAACTAAAATAAATATTAAGTTAAGCCCCTGTTTGTTTTTATTTACATCCATAAGTTGCTAATATATTAAAAAGCAAATTAGTATCATAAAAAGGCATTGTAAACTTGATGCTTTGATAAATAACAATAGGTATGATTTAAGTAAGTTTTGATACTGCTGCCCAATAAGCTCATTCAGCATCTCAACAGATGACACCTCTTTAGTATAAATAAAAAAACCTCGTGTTTCCAGAGAAAAACGAGGTTGGTGCTCGGAGCGGGACTTGAACCCGCACGGCCATGTTATGGCCATTGGATTTTAAGTCCAACGTGTCTACCAATTCCACCATCCGAGCAAAACAAAAAAGAGCGAAAGACGGGATTTGAACCCGCGACCTCCACCTTGGCAAGGTGATGCTCTACCACTGAGCTACTTTCGCTTAATATTTTATTTCAAAGCACAAAAGTAAGCGACCCC
>JAVLBJ010000041.1:0-19407 GCA_031581455.1 Psychroflexus sp.
ACTAATTTTTTAATATCAATGCGCTTCTAACCAGTTAACACCAGTACCTATATCAACATCAAGCGGAACTTTAAGCTCATAAGCTTCGCTCATTTTCTGTTGTACCATTTCTTTTAGATCATCAACTTCATCTTTTGGTACATCAAATATCAATTCGTCATGAATTTGTAGCAGCAACTTAGATTTGAAATCATTTTTTTCCAGATTTTTTTGAACGGCAATCATGGCTATTTTGATAATATCAGCTGCGCTTCCCTGAACGGGTGCATTTACTGCATTTCTCTCTGCTGCGCTTCTTACCACATGGTTCCTCGCGTTGATGTCTTTTAGATAGCGACGTCTGTCTAATACAGTTTTAACATAGCCGTTTTCCCGCGCAAAGGCTACTTGATCTTCAATAAATTGACTCAACTTTGGGTAGGCGGCATAATAGGTGTCTATTAATGTTTTAGATTCTTGACGTGTTAAGCTGGTTTGTTGGCTTAAACCATAGGCAGAAACACCATATATTATACCAAAATTTATGGTTTTAGCATTGCTTCTTTGTTCACGTGTTACTTCATCTAAAGGAACATCAAACACCTGAGAAGCTGTGGTGGCATGTATGTCTTTACCATCGCGGAACGCTTGAATCATATTAGTTTCTTCACTTAGCGAGGCTATAACACGTAATTCTATCTGAGAATAATCTGCCGCCATTAAAACGTGATTGTTATCACTTGGGATAAAGGCTTTCCTGATCTCTCGCCCTCGTTCTGTTCTAATTGGGATGTTTTGTAGATTTGGATTATTTGAACTCAATCTACCCGTAGCAGCGACGGTTTGCATAAATTCTGTATGAATTTTACCGGTTGATTTTTGAACTTGCTTCGGTAAGGCATCAACATAAGTGTTTTGCAATTTTGAAAGCTGTCGCCATTGCAGTACATCTGCTACAATTTGATGTTTTTGTGCATATTCTGCCAATACATCTTCTGCGGTTGAATACTGACCTGATTTTGTTTTTTTAGGCTTTTTGGCGAGTTCTAATTTACCGAATAAAATATCGCCTAACTGCTTAGGAGAACCGATATTGAATTTTTCTCCTGCCGCTTCATGTATTTGCTTTTCCAGCTGATCAATATCTGCCGAGAGTTTTTTAGACAGGTCTTCTAAGGCTTTTTCATCTATATCAATCCCATTAAGCTCCATTTTGGCTAACACAGAAAGCAAGGGGATTTCCAGCTCATCAAATAACTTTTCATTATTAGCTTTTTTAAGGTCATTGATGAAAAATTCGCGGAGCTGATAAGTAATATCTGCATCTTCTACAGCATATTCCGTTTGCTCTTCAATAGATAAGCTGCGCATTGATTTTTGTTTTTTACCTTTTTTCCCGATGAGGTCTTCTATGGGCTTAGGCGAATAATTGAGATAAGTTTCAGCTAGTACATCCATATTATGGCGCATATCTGGATTAATCAAATAATGGGCTAACATCGTGTCAAAAAACTTGCCTTTTAATACAATACCATAGCGCGCAAGTATTTTGTAATCGTATTTGAGGTTTTGTCCTACTTTTTCAATTTCCCCGTTTGCAAAAAAATCTCTAAAATATGCTAATTTTTGCCTGGTTTCGTCCTGATCTTTAGGGAATGGGACATAATAACCTTTGCCTTTTTCCCAGGAAAAAGCTATGCCTACAAGCTCTGCTTCAAAAGTATTCAGACCGGTAGTTTCTGTATCAAAACAGACTTTTGTTTGATTGTTTAACCGTTTGATTAATTGATTAATAGCCATTTCACTATCGATGTACTGATAAAAATGCGGCTGAGAATGAATGGTTTTATAGCCTTGATCATCTGATTTTTTTTCATCTTGATTAGTGGTGTCAAACAATGAGAACTGTTGGCTTTGTGAGGCTTTTCCATTTTCTTTTTCAGTTGATATCTCAGACTTATCCTCAAAAAAGAGTTTCCTAAACTGTTCAGCTAACCGGCGGAATTCCAGTTCCTGAAAAATAGCTTCCACTTTTTTTTGATCTGGTTCTGACATTTCAAAATTACCGGCGTGAAATTCAACCTCAGATTCAGTATCTATGGTAGCCAATTTCTTTGACATCAGACCTTGCTTTTTATGGCTTTCCAGCTTTTCTTTCATTTTCCCTTTTAGCTGATTAGTGCTATTCAGTAAATTTTCGATACTTCCAAATTGCTTCAGAAATTTCTTGGCCGTTTTATCACCTACACCGGGTAAACCGGGAATATTATCAACTGAATCGCCCATCATTCCTAAATAATCTATCACTTGCTCAGGTCGTTCTACACCAAATCTTTTCTGCACTTCCGGAATGCCCCATATTTCAATCGCATTTCCCATACGCGCCGGTCTGTACATAAATATATTATCAGATACTAGCTGGCCAAAATCCTTATCCGGCGTCACCATATAGACTTCATAATTCTCTTTTTCAGCTTGTTTAGCTAAAGTGCCTATTATGTCATCTGCTTCAACACCGGGAATTTCTAATGTAGGGATATGCATCGCCTCTAAGATAGTTTTTATAGTAGGTACTGATTCTTCTATGACTTGAGGGGTTTCATCTCGATTAGCTTTGTATTCGCTGTAAATCTCCGTACGCACATCGCTGCCGGCTTTGTCAAAACAGACAGCCAGATGATCAGGATTTTCTCTTTTAATCACATCAAATAGCGAATTCATAAAACCCATAATCGCAGAGGTGTCTCTGCCTTTAGAATTGATTCTCGGATTTTTGATTAAAGCATAGTAACCACGGAAGATTAAAGCGTAAGCATCTAATAAGAATAAGCGTTTTTTCTGACCCATGATGGTTTATTTTTTACTTTTCACAATTGGCATGATAATTTTAGAATCTCCATAAACAGTATGTGTTTGTTGCTTAAAATCTTCCGCTTTAGCCTTAAATATATTATCAACATAAGTCTGTGGATTTAAATCTATATAAGGAAAAAAGGTGCTTTGTACCTGAATTTGTATTTTATGACCTTTCTTAAAAGTATGATTGATGGCCTGGAGTGGAAATTCAACTTTTGTTTTTTGATCAGGTACAAAGGGTTCTGGTTTTTCAAAGCTATTGCGATACCTCCCGCGGAAGACCTCAGATCTTACCATCATATGATAATTAGACTTTTTAAGATGATCTTGCATATAGTCTGTATTTTTTGCGTCCGGCGGAAAAACATCTACTACTTTTACAATCCAATCGGCAGCTGTACCTGTAGTAGCTACCTGTAGTTCTGTTAATAATTTTCCGGTTACTTTGATATCTTCCTCAAGCACATTTGTTTCAAAAACTAATACATCAGGTCTTCTCGCTGCAAACCGCTGATCATCCGTCATATATTTTCTCGGGGTAAAAACTACTTTAATATCTTCTGTATAAGGAACAGGTTTTTGAGGATCACTGATGAATGTTTTTTTATCATCACCCGGCTGATCAGTTAAAGATTGATTGCTACCCAGATAAAAAGCTCTCTTTTCAGTATTTTGGATTGGCCAATTTTTATAATTGTCCCAGGTTTTTGTACCGGTATCAAAAACATGGGCTTCAGGGAGATCGGCTTTATTTTGATCATCTTTTAAATGATAATTAAAAAATGGTCGTGCAAAATTCTCCTGAAAACGCTTTGCCATTTCCTTTCCAAAATAAATATTCCCAACTACCTGTTCTTCTTGGTTATATCTGGCCCAATCACCATGACTCCATGGACCAAAAACCATGACGTTGTTTTTAGTTGAGGTTGACTCGATATTTTTATATATAGAAAACGGGCCGTAAAGGTCTTCCGCGTCAAATAGCCCGCCAACGGTCATAACAGCAGTCTCAAATTTCTGATCATCTAAATGCTGAACCAGATCACGTTTCTGCCAAAATTCGTCGTAATCAGGATGTGCTTTTATTTGATTCCAAAAAACATTTTCATCTTGATAAAAGCTATCTAACCGACTTAAAGGCGTATGATCTAAGAAAAATTGATACTGATCTTCTGTTCCTATATCAGGAAAAGGATACCAGCGCTTAGCGCTTGGGTCTTCCTTCATATAACCAAAAACCGAGGTTGCTCGCCAATAGCTAAGCAAAAACGCGCCGTTATGATGAAAATCATCAAAGTAAAAATCACCTATCGGTGCTTGTGGTGAAACTGCCTTAAGCGCCGGATGACGGGAAAGTAGGGCATAAGCTGCGTAAAAACCAGGATAGGATATTCCCCAAACGCCTACATTTCCATTGTTTTGATCCACATTATTGATTAGCCACTCTATGGTATCATAGGTGTCAGAAGCTTCATCTACTTCATCAACTTTTTTATCAGCGATATATGGTCGCATATTATCATAAACGCCTTCGCTCATCCATCGGCCACGAACATCCTGATAAACAAAAATGTAGCCATCTTTCATCAGTAAAGGGTTTGGGCCTAAGCGCTTAGGATAGTTTGCCTCACCGTAAGGCTTACTGCTATATGGTGTGCGTTTCATCAAAATAGGATAGTCTTTAGTACCGTCCTTAGGCGTATAAACTGTGGTGTGAAGTTTGATCCCATCGCGCATGGGAATGTCGTATTCTGCTTTAGTAAAATTATTTTTGATATAATCTTTCTGCGAATACCCTGTGAATCCTAAAAATAGAATGAAGAATAGTAAACTTAGCTGTAACGAATCTCTCATAAATTTATATTGTTTAACAAAGCTAAATATAAATCTTAAAAATCGGTATTTATTAACAGATTTGTGCGAACAACTAATAAACATGCAACGGACTTATGCTATACTATTTGAAATTGACGCTGCTTTTTCCTTAGATTTTTTTTCGAACTTGGTCAGCTAAATAACATGAAACTTTATATTTAGTAGGGTAATGTCCTTTAGGAAACGGAAAGGCTAAATCTTCTATATGATTAAATTACGTAGGCGTAAACAATTGTAAAGAGTCCCATCTGTTCAGCCAACTCGCACCTACTTCATTTTCTTTGTCTAGTGTTAGAAACGAATGATTCAATTGTTTCAGTTGGTAACCCATGGACAAACAGGCTTGTCCGCCGCCAATAATGATAAAATCAAACATCTAAATCTAGTTTTTGCAAATATTCTAAAATATAATCTGCTCAACTTCAGTAGTTAGTTAGGATAGGAATGTCGATGGAAATAAATCAATTCAACCAGCGCATCAATTTGACCAAAATATCTGGATTAATGCCATGACCAATCGGGTATTCGCTGTAATTAGTTTTATCCGTAAATCGACTTAAAAAAGGCTTGTTCTTTCTGGCCCATTCCACCGGAATCACCGGATCTTGTGAACCATGGGTAGCAAAAATACGCAGGTGTTGATGCAATTTATCCGTATAATCATCAATAAACAAGCTTTTGTCCACATAAGCACTCAGCGCAATCACCTGATCAAATCTTTCCGGATAAGACATGGCTAAAGCATAACTGATAATGCCTCCCTGACTAAAGCCCAGTAAACTAACTTTATCTTTATCGAGCTGATAAACATTAATGCATTCATCAATAAATGTTAAAACCAAGTCGCGAGACCGGATGCCTTCTTCCGTATTGCTGAATTTGCCTTGCGGGGCTTCAAAATCTATACTATACCAGGCATTGCCCATGCCCGGCAACGCATAAGGAGCTTTAGCTGAAATGATGGTGTATTTATCAGGTAATTCTCCGGCAAAAGAAAACAAATCGTTTTCATCACTACCATAACCGTGAAGCATAAATATTACCGGTGGATTTTTTTGATTTGATTTTTTAAGGCGATGCGTTAGCGAAATTTGCGTCATTAGTTGATGAATTTAAACCATTTTTGAAAGTATTGACCTATGTATGGAATTGGTCTGTATTGATTTTGTAAAACGCCTAAAAAGGCATATAACCACAAAATGATGTAGACGACATAAAGTGCAGTAAATGCGATCAGGTTATTTGTATAAGAAACTACAGGTGCAAAAAGCAGGAAAAAAAGATGAATACCTAAAGCCTGACGAATATGGTAACGGGCGAATTTATTTTTAGGATCCATATTCATAAAAATAGCAATGATTGTCCCAAAAATGGTAAAAAAAGCCACAATGGCTGCTGTTTTACCTTCTTTTATATGCTGATTAACCATAAATTTTAAATTGATTTGATTGAATGACGGCTTTGATGCTTGCCGGTAATGTCTCCTCTAAAAACATTGAATTTTTTACTGATGATTTCAGGCTTTTAGCTTTAAGTTGATAAGGCGCTGATGTATCAAAGCAAGTAACTGCTGCCGGCTGATCAATATCTATTCTAGGTTGTTCTATATCAAACACTTTTTTACCTCTGGTTAAAAAATCAACAGCTTCCTCAGCGCTGAATACTTTTAATAGCATAGGCAAGCAACATTCCAAGCCTAAACTACCTATTTCAGCTTGTTCAAATTCGCAATTTTTTTCTTCTGGTGTTCTGGGATAATGCATACTGCTTATCATATCTATAACCCCGGTTTTAAGGCCGTCAATTAAAGCAAGACGGTCATCTTCGCCACGTAAGGGTGGTAATACTTTACAGTTTGTATTAAAGTCGCTCAACTTTTTAGTTGTATAACAAATATTATGCAGTGCCGCACCACAGGTGACTTTTAACCCATCAGCTTTAGCTTTTTTGATGATAGTCACAGCGTTTTTTGTCGATATAGCCGGAATATGTAGCTGCCCGCCGGTATAAGCTAATATGGCTAAATCGCGTTCAAGCCTGACTTCTTCGGCCATCGCGGGCATAGATTTTAAACCTAAAGCATAAGTATCCAGATTCTCATGCACTGCGGCTTGATCTGTTAATTGCGCATCTAAGGGAAACGAAAAAATAGGTTGATTGGCTTTTTGAGCGTATAATAATGCCAATTTTAAAAGGTTAGCATCTTCAATACTATGAAAAACATCAGAGAAGCCTTTAACGCCATAAGCGCTTAATTCTAAAATTTCGCTGAGGTCTTTACCCGCTTTAGACAGCGTTAAGGCGCCGGATAAATGCAAATGGCAAAGCTGATTATTGTATTTGCTGAGTATTTGACCTACCACTGATGCCTGATCAAAATTTGGCCGTGTAGTAGACTGTAAAATCACGTCACCAAATCCGCCTTTAGCGGCTACAGCTAATCCGTTTTCAATGGTTTCGCGGTCTTCAAATCCCGGCTCTCCAAAGTTCACAAAAGGATCGAATAAAGTAGGAGATAAGATTAATTCATGGCCTTCTATTACATGAGCATCTTGTGAATCAGGAGCGCCGCCTATTGATTTTATGACACCGTCTTCAATAAAAACCGATGTTTTTTGCTTGTGAAATGAACTTTTACCATCTATAATCGTCGCATTTTTAATTAATATTTTCATTTCACCTATTTTACGTATTTAAGAATGAGCAATTCTACGATTAAAAGAACAAGTGCAAAAATAAGCAACCACTTCCAAAGTTCCACAATATTGTTAATCGATGCCTGATAATCAAAATAGGATTGAGTAGATGCAAATTCTGATTGATTACTAAGATTCAAGTAGTCTAATCTACTTTCATCGCGCGTAAAGTTATAACTGACATAACCTAAAGTATCTTTTTGATTTACTATGCTATAAGTACCGGCTTTTGATGGGAAATCACGGGTTTCTATACGTGTTTTATCACCGGTAGATTGCTGGCGTGGAATAAAATTTTCATTGTCACCTATAAGTCTTAAGATGTCATCATTCCCCAGATTTGCTTTAATACTATAGGTTGATTTTTTTCCTATTTCCTGGTAAATAGGTAGATTATTTGCGCTTTGAATCGCCATATTATAAAATATTGGTACAATTAAAGGCGATGACTGAAAATTAGAATTAGCTTTAGCTATACTACCACTAAACACAAATGCTTGTTGATAACCTACCAGAAAAGCTGAATCTTCTAAAAATCCTAGTACTTTGTTTGAAGCTGCATTTAGCGTAAAACCATGATCAACTTTTGGATAATCAAAGTTTTTGACCGCTTTAGTAAAAACATTTTTTAAAAGTGTATGTTTAAAATTGATCTTAGTGATAGTTTTTTCAACATCAAATTTGGCTTTGAAAACCGGTAAATTAAGTGCCTTAAGCAGATCATTGTAAGCTTCTTTAGATTGATTTAAACCCGGAATAACACAAATACTTTTGCCTTTATTTTTTGATTTTATCAATTGATCTCTTAAAGCATTAGAAATACTCTGCACACCATTTAAAATAATAAAATCTGATTCCTGTAAATCTGCCAGATTGAGTTGATTGATATCTACTGCCTGATAATCAAAATCATCTTCCCGGAATATTCTTTTCAAAAAAGCATCTTCACTCTGATTAATACTCAATATCTTAATTTCAGGTAACGGATTGACGCTAAAATAGAGCTTATTATCATATTCTAAGCCCTCATCTTTAATAGAAACCATCCCATTATAGTAAGCTTCATCTGTAAGTGGAAGTTGAGCTCTTTGCATTTGATTGTCATCAAAATTTAGCGTCTTTTTAGCTACTAATTCCTGACCATTACTTACAGTTAAGGATAGCTTTTGGTCTGTATTGATAGATGAGCGAACTAAGATTTCCAGATTTTTCTGATTTTCATTTTCGGATAGACGAGCTTTTTCTACGCTAAAATTTTCATTTGATTCTGGACGTAAAGGAATCAACTGTATAGCAAATGAAGCATCATCTATTGCTATACTATCAGAAGTTTTTTTCTGAAAATCAGAAATCATGATAAGTTGATTTTCATTGTTCTTTCCTGAAAAAAATTCACCTGCTTTTATTTTGATGGCTTCATAAGACAACTGATTAGCTGAATATTCAAGCTCTAGTAATTGGTTTTGCCAATCAGTATCATTACTGATATTTATTTGATCATCATTAGTAAAAACATAAGTCTGGTCTGCATTTTTAAGTTCAGGGATAAGTTGTTGTGCGGCTTCTTTTAAAAGGCTCATGTTTTCACCGGGCATTTGCATACTTAAAGAATTATCTAGGTAAATGGCTGTAGCTTTTGTTTGCGTAGCTTTTTCTGTTGCCGGAATAAAAGGTTGAGCAAACGCTAAAATAAGTGCTGCTAATAGCAGAAGTCGTGTAAAAAGGAGCAACCATTTTTTAATTGTTGAGCTTTTCCTGCTCTTAACAACTATTTGCTGTAAAAAGGCTACATTAGAAAATCGCTCTTTTTTAAATTTTCTAAGTTGAAATAGATGAACTATGATAGGTATGATAAGAGCAAAAAGGAAATATAATAATTCCGGACGCCTAAACAGCATAATTTAAATTTGCATCAAATATAGAAAATGATAGTCATTTAAGAAGCTTCAGCTTGCTTTTCTGACTTATTTTCCTCCTCGAAATGTTTGATATAAAACTGAAATGTCGTGCCTTCATTTTCTTCAGAATCTACCTCTATATCACCTCCTAAGTCATTAATAATTTTCTTAACCGTAGATAGACCTATACCATTTCCTTTCTGACCTTTGCGATCTTTTTCAGCTACGGTTTTAAACAAACTAAATATTTCCTTTTGTTTATCTTTTGGGATGCCCATTCCGTTATCACTAATGGTAAAATGATAGAATTTTTCTCCACGTTCAAAGTCTATTTTTATTTTGATGACATCTTTATCATTATACTTGATACTGTTACTCATCAAATTAAGAAACACCTGCTCAAGTGCTACTCTATTGCAAACCAGCTCTATAGGTTTTTCTGGCACTTTAATTTCGCTTTCCTCATTGCTATCTAACATATCATTTATGTCATCAAGCATTTCCTGAAAATCAAAATGTTCTTCTTGATTATTCTCTATCAGCTTATCGCTTTCATAATGCGCTAAAATATTCGATATATAATCAGACAATTTAAAGGCAGAATGTTTTAGGTTTTGTAGATGCGTTTGTGAGGCTTCATCAATTTTATCTATCAACTTAGACTTTAGAATGTCTATAGTAACAATCATATTAGCTAAGGGCATTTTCATATCATGAGAAACCACACCTGCAAAATCCTTTAATTGCTCGTTTTTTTCCTTAAGTTCTTTTTTGGTTTGTCTGAGCCCATAATTAGCTGTTCTCATTTCAAACAGCCGAATGACCTGATTAGCCAGATAGCGAAGCGATTCCTTTTGCTGAGAGGTAAGTTTGCGGGGCTGTTGATCTGCTACACAAAGCGTACCTAAAATATTATCATCATTATCTTTTAATGCCACACCAGCATAAAATATAATTTTTTCTTCGCCAAAACAAGCTAAAGGATTGTCTTTAAAACGCTCATCCTTAGTCGAATCCGGTATTTCCAGAAAGCCATCTTCTTCAAGAATGGTATGACTACAAAATGAAATATCTCTGCCGGTCTCACAGGCGGTTATACCAACTCTGGATTTTAGCCACTGCCTATCTTTATCTATTAATGATATAAATGCCGTGGGTACATCGCATAATATAGACGCTAATTTGGTGATCTCATCGTATTCTTCTTCCGGTTTAGAGTCTAATATATTTAGGCGCTGTAAAGCTAATAATCTTTCTTTCTCGTTTTGGGTTTCCGGTGCTATCTTCATACTTAACTTAAATCTGCAATATAAGAAATGTGAAATAAATTTTAAAACAAATTTTTACTCTGTAGGATATAAGCTTGAACAGCAATTTTATACAGATTTAAAAATACTTTTCATTTTTTTTGTTAACTTTTCAACCTTAAATTAAGTTATGCAGATTAAAAAATTACTTGTCGCTAACAGAGGTGAAATCGCTATTAGAATTTTTAGAGCCTGTACAGAAATGGGGATCAGAACGGTAGGCATTTACACTTTTGAAGACCGTTATTCCTTACATCGCTATAAAGCCGATGAATCCTATCAGGTTGGTGATGACGATGAACCGATAAAACCTTATTTGGATATTGAGGAGATCGTTCAGACCGCACTTTACAATCAGGTCGATGCGATCCATCCCGGATACGGCTTTTTATCTGAGAATGCTCAATTAGCTGATGCCTGCCGGGAAAACGGTATCCTGTTCATCGGTCCTAAGGCGGAAGTACTTCGTTCCTTAGGCGATAAGATTACCGCTAAAAAGGTAGCTAAACAAAATGACGTACCGATCATTCAAAGCAATCAAAAGGAGCTGACCTCTGAAGCTATTGCTCTGGAAGAAGCAGACCGCATCGGTTATCCGGTCATGCTCAAGGCCGCATCCGGTGGTGGCGGTCGCGGTATGCGCGTTATCAGAACTGCCGATGAGCTCAAAAAAGCATTTTCAGAATCCAAACGTGAAGCTAAGAACGCCTTTGGCGATGAAACGGTATTCGTAGAAAAGTTCGTAGAAAATCCCAAGCATATTGAGATCCAGATCATCGCGGATGAACACGGTCACGTCACCCATCTTTATGAGCGGGATTGCTCCGTTCAGCGGAGATATCAAAAGGTGATCGAGTTTGCGCCGTCTTTTAATTTAGAAGAACAAACCAAACAAAAGCTATATCACTACGCCGTAAAAATAGCGAAAGCCGTCAATTACAATAATATCGGAACGGTTGAATTCCTGGTAGATGATGATGGTTCCATCTATTTTATAGAGGTGAATCCTCGTGTTCAGGTAGAACATACCGTGACGGAGATCATCACCGGCGTGGACCTCATCAAATCCCAACTTTATGTCGCCATGGGCTATCATCTATCCGATGATGAGATCGCCATAGCAAAAGATAGTAGTATTCCAATTAATGGTTACGCCGTTCAATGTAGGATCACCACAGAGGATCCCGAAAATGACTTTAAACCTGATTATGGCATCATCACCACTTATAGAAGTGCTTCCGGGTTCGGTATCCGATTAGATGCGGGAAGTATTTATCAGGGTGTCAAAATATCGCCATTTTTTGATTCTATGCTGGTAAAAATATCAGCCAGCAGTAGAACATTGGATGATGCCTGCAAAAAAATGCGTCGCGCCTTAGCGGAATTCAGGATCCGTGGAGTAAAGACCAATATCGCCTTTCTGGACAATATATTGGATGATCCTACTTTTAGAAAAGGTGAGGTAACGGTCAATTATATCAAGAACACACCATCGCTTTTTGAACTGAAAAAACCACGGAACAGGGCGACAAAAATGGTGAATTTCCTGGCAGATGTCATCGTTAATGGAAATGAGGATGTAAAGACCAGAGCGGACCTTGAACAATTGATCAAGCCGGAAGTCCCTAAGTTCGATAGAAATGCAGAATACCCAAAAGGCACAAAGGATAAGCTGGATGAATTAGGTCCGGAAGCTTTTGCCAAATGGCTTACAGATGAAAAAAAGATCCATTTTACTGATACGACTATGCGTGATGCGCATCAAAGTTTATTAGCCACGCGAATGCGTACTTATGATATGATGCAGGTCGCTGAAGGTTTTGCCAAGGCCAATCCACAGCTATTCAGTATGGAAGTTTGGGGCGGCGCTACCTTTGATGTTTGCCTGCGTTTCCTCAAAGAAAATCCCTGGGAAAGATTACAGCTATTGAGAAAGGCCATGCCAAACATTCTTTTGCAAATGCTTATCCGCGGTTCTAATGCCGTTGGTTATACCGCTTATCCGGATAATTTGATCGAAAAGTTCGTTACAGAGTCCTGGGAGAATGGTGTGGATATTTTTCGGATATTTGATTCCCAGAATTGGATGCGTTCCATCGAACCCTGCATCAAGTATGTACGCGAAAACACAAAAGGTATCGCAGAAGCCAGTATGTGCTATACCGGGAATATCCTGGAAAAAGATCGAACCAAATACGATCTGAAGTACTACTTGCAGCTGGCCAAAGACCTGGAAAATGCCGGTGCGCATATTCTTGCGATCAAGGATATGGCAGGACTTTTACAGCCTTATGCGGCAACAGAACTGATCAGCGGATTAAAGGGTACTGTCAATATTCCGATACATTTACATACACATGATACGTCTTCCATGCAAGCAGGTACTTATGCTAATGCGATAGATGCCGGCGTAGATGTCGTGGATGTCGCCCTTGGCGGACTATCCGGCCTGACATCGCAACCTAATTTCAATGCGATGGCCGAAGTGCTGAAACATCATGACAGGAAACCAGAGCTTAACAACACAGGTTTACAGGAATATTCCATTTATTGGGAACAGGTTAGGAATTATTATGCGCCGTTTGAAAGTGGTTTGAAGTCGGGTAGTGGCGATGTCTACCATCATGAGATCCCGGGCGGACAATATTCTAATCTAAAACCACAAGCCGCATCTCTTGGCTTGGCCGATCGTTTTCACGAGATCACCGACATGTATGCAAAAGTAAATGACTTGTTCGGTGATATCATAAAAGTTACGCCAAGTTCGAAGGTCGTGGGTGATATGGCGCAGTTCCTGGTGAGCAATAATCTGACCATTGATGATGTGATGGAGCGCGGTGAAGAATTGGCCTTTCCGCAATCCGTTAAGAGTTTTTTTAAAGGTGATCTTGGACAGCCGGTCTATGGATTTCCTAAAAAGGTCCAATCCATCATATTAAAAGATGAAGAACCCTATACCGATCGACCTAACGCACATTTAGAACCTATCGATTTTGATAAAGCCTATTCAAAGTTCATCAAAAAATATTCAGTGAAGTTCGACAGGGATTTGGACATGACGGATTTTCTGAGCTATCAATTATATCCTAAGGTCTTTGATGAAGCGGCCGAGCATCATGCGCAATTTGGCAATGTCATGCGCATTCCGACCAAGAACTTTTTCTACGGTATGGAAGAAGATGAAGAGATTACCGTGGAACTGGATAGAGGAAAGACGCTTTTGATCACTTTCTTATCGGCTGGAAAACCCGATCCAAAAGGAATCGTCACCTTGTTCTTTAAGGTCAATGGACAGACGCGAAATGTACTGGTCAAAGACAAATCCATCAAATCCACAGAAAAGCAACATCAAAAGATCGATCCGGATAACCCCAAGCATATCGGCGCGCCATTACAGGGTTCTATCCGAGAGATCATGGTGAAAAAAGGCGAGCAAGTAGCCAAGAACCAAGCCTTGTTCACCATTGAGGCAATGAAGATGGAAACCACCGTAACGGCGAATGTAGCCGGTAAAGTATCGTCTATTGAAATAAAGCCCAGCGAAATGGTCTATGCAGATGATTTGGTGATTAAATTGGAATAATCGATAGAATACTGATGAATTTTTAGATTTTTTGTTTCATTGAATAGGTAAAAAGTAAATAATTATTTACTTTTGTAATATTTCAATATTTAAATGAAATGCTCAAAGCTTTACAGAATATTGACCAAAAACGGATGGTATGCTGTATCTCAAAAAGGTTCGCATATTAAAATGAGACACAATGAGAAACAGGGTATGATCATATTTCCTAATCACGGAAGTCAAGAAATGGGAAAAGGTTTGGAAAAGAAAATTTTAAAAGACGCTGGAATAAAAAAATGAACCATAATGGCGAGAAAGAAAATTAAAATGTGTGTTGAGAAGACGGATACAGGCTTTTCAGCTTATGCGCTGGACCAGCCAATTTTCACGACCGGTCGGTCCGTTCCTGAATTGATCAACAACGCCTATGAAGCCGCAAAATTTTACTTTGAGGAACAAAAGGCTGACCTGGATATCAATGACATTCAATTTGAAATTGATTTCAAGCAGTTCTTTAAAAATTACAAGGTCATCAATGCAAATTTCCTTGCTGAAAGGATCGGGATGAATCCATCGCTACTTTCCCAATACGTCTCTGGCACGAAAACACCTTCAGCGAAACAAACGGAAAGGATCTTAGACGGGATTCACCAAATAGGACAAGAGCTATCCGAGATCAATTTATTGACATCTGCATAAAAAGGCAAAGCGATTTATTGCAATTCTTTTGCAGGTAGTCGGTTGATCAAATTGGAATAATTTATTGCAGTTGTAATTTATCGATCATGAGATTGAATTCCTGCGCCTTTTTATTGCCGATCAAAATACCGATCTCTTCTAAATGATCATCCTTAAAATTGGGTTGGTCTAGCATTCTGCCTCTAAAAGTAGGATACATGTCCTTGAGGTCGATCTTGATAGTTTCCCAATCCCCGGAAGTGGTAAAGTTGGCTACATACGAATAATAATCATCAGCGTTCGCCTTGACCCTAAGTTGGTATTTCTTTTTATCGCCTTTCAAACGGATCTTGATCTTAGTGGCATCTCCCAGCATGATTCTTTCCGGTCGATACCTTACCGATGAAAAGCCACCGTTATTTTCCAGTGAGATCGTACCGGAGAATACTGCATGACCCTGAGCATTAATTTCAAGCTGACCAGAAGAACGTCCGCCCATGACATCGTCATTTACCACGTTCCAACTCTCCATATTGCTATTCTTATCAAAATCAAAGATGATATTATCCGTTTGGAACGACATCATCAATAAGCTGAGTATTAACCATTTCATAATCGATATTTTCTCAAAAGTAAATGGATCATCTTGATATCAAGTTTTTTTTAAGCAAAGCTTATCATTTTAGCTGATATAATAATTAATCATAATTTTTAACCACATGGAAATCAATTTAATGAAAACAATAAATCAGATACCATCAACTTTTCATTAAAAAAAACGTGCTATTGACTTAAGCGCGGTACTTTTCTACCTATCCAATTAGTAGCAACAGTTGTAAAAGCCACAATACTTAATGAGCTTAGAGGCATTAAAATGGCTGCTACTACAGGTTCTAATTGGCCGGTAACCGCAAAATATAAACCTACCAAATTATATAGTAAAGAAAATAGAAAACTCAGTTTAATAATCTTAATGCCGGAGAGGCTTAAATCTATAAACTTATCAAAATGACTCAATTGTTTAGCATCTAAAATGGCGTCGCATGATGGACTAAACACATTAATATTATCTGATACCGCAACACCAACATCGCTTTGTTTTAAGGCACCGGCATCATTTAATCCATCACCTACCATAGCCACATTATAGGCATTGTCCTGTAATTTTTTTACCTGTTGATATTTGTCATTTGGTGATTGATCAAATCCCATTTGGATATTATTTTGCAGTTGATCTGTCAAAAATTGCTTTTCACCGGTATTATCGCCAGATAAAATCATCAAATGGAAACGTTGCTTTAATCTATTTAATAGAGAAAAAACACCTTTTCTGTAAGAAGACTCAAATAAGAATCGTCCTTTATATTGATGATCTTTTTCCACATGCACAACTGTATTTTCCGGTAGATCAGCTTTAGAATCTTTTACATATTGTGCCGAACCTAATTTTATGGAGTGCGTATCTATTACTGCTTTAACACCATGGCCGGGGATTTCTTCAAAATCGTCTAAGGTTTTGATGTTTTGTGTTTGTAAAAAATCATATAACTGTCTGCTCAAAGGATGGTTAGAATTACGCAGGCTGGATTTAACCAGAACTTTATCATCTTCTGATAAATCAGTACCGTCATATTTGATGTGTTTACCGGATTGGGTTAGGGTTCCTGTTTTATCAAATATATAATAATTTATCTGACTTAATTGTTCTATAACTTCAGCGTTTTTGAGATAAAATCCGTTTTTACCAAATAGGCGTAACAAGTTACCTAAGGTAAATGGTGTAGCTAATGCGATAGCACATGGGCAGGCTATAATCAACACTGCTGTAAACACATCAAGTGCTCTTGAAAAATCAATAAAAAGCCAGATTATAGCTGTTATTGTTGCAATACTTAAAACCGCTATGGTAAAATGTTTGCTGATACGATTAATAAGTGATTGAAATCTTGGGTTTTGATTTGAGCTCTCCTGATCAACTTTGCTCCACAATTGGGTGAGTGAACTCTGTTTTACCTTAGAATCAGCTATAATTTCTATGGCGTTACCTATCTGCTTACCACCGGCATATAACCTATCTCCTGAAGATTTCCCGGTAGGTTTAGATTCGCCGGTCACAAAACTGTAATCTATAGAAGCTTCCCCATTAACTAAAATGGCATCAACAGGTATTAATTCTCCGTTTCTGATCAGTAGTCTATCACCTTTATTAATATCATAAACCGGTATTGAAGCTTCTTGCTTATCTTCTTTGATTTTTGTTATAGCTATGGGGAAATATGATTTGTAATCTCTTTCAAATGATAAGAACGAGTAGGTTTTTTGCTGTGCCAGTTTCCCTAATAAGAGAAAAAATACAAGACCGGTTAGACTATCAAAATAGCCGGTACCTAATGATAAGGCTACTTCTAATGAGCTCCTAATAAACAAAACGCTAATTCCTAAAGCAATAGGAACGTCTATATTAAGCAAGCGATGCTTTAAACCCTTGTAGGCAGATATGTAGTAATCTTGAGCGGCGTAGAAAACCACAGGTAATGAAAAAGCAAACATGAGCCATCTAAAAACCGGTTTGTATTGATCAAGCCAGTATTCAGAAACCTCAAAATACTCCGGGAATGATAAGAACATTATATTCCCGAAGAAAAATCCGGCTATGCCAATTTTATAGATGAGGTTTCTATCTGTTTTTTGTTCTTTTTTGTCATAATTATCTAAGCTGATATAAGGTTCGTAACCAATACTTGCAAGTAGTTGAACCACACCTTTAAGACTGATATCGTTAGAATGATAGGTTATTGAAACTGTTTTTTTAGGGAAGTTTACCTGCGCATGAATGATGGACTTATTGAGCTTGTTTAAATTTTCTAAAACCCAAATACAAGAACTACAATGGATATGCGGAATCTGGAAACTAACTACCTGGGTTCCATCATCATCAAATTCTATGAGTTTTCCCTGTATATCTTTATGATCTAAGTAATCAAACTCTTGCTGATTGTCTAAAGGTGTTTGACCGGGATTATCTGCCAGATCATAATAACAATTCATGCCATTTTCAGTAAATAACTCAAAAACGGTTTTACACCCATGACAGCAAAAGCTTTTGTCTTTTACGCTGATTTCTTTCTCATTACATTGATCTCCACAATGAAAGCAGGCTACTTTTCCCATGCTTCAAAATTGCACTAAACAAATGATTAATTAAATGATAAAAATCAATTTTTAACTGATATAGTATCAAAGATACAGATTCATAGTTTTATTTTAAAAATTCAGTCTCTGAGTCACTTATGTTCTGATGGAGAATTAAAAAACTTCGTTTAATTTAATAATATAACCTTTTAATAATATTAGAATAGCTGATCATTAACAAGTATTTAGTAAAATTATAAGTTTAAAACATTGACGTATGAAAAATAAATGTATCCTTATTTTAATTATTGTGATTTTACAAGGCTGTTTCCCCACGGCAGAAGATGATGATGGCTTTGTGAGTGAGCCACCGCCTAATTATGAACCTGTTATCATGAATAGAGCAGAATTTGAAGCTTCGGCAAGTTATGAGTCTACACCCAGAGCAATCGAAAATTCAGGTAAAATCTACGTCAAAGGTGATTATATTCTTGTGAATGAAGTCAATAAAGGCTTTCATATCATCAATAATTCTAATCCGTCAAATCCCAACAATATTGGATTTATAAAAGTTTTAGGTTCCTCAGATTTAAGTATAAAATCAAATGTGTTTTATGCCAATAATGCGACAGATTTAATAGCTTTTAAATTGAATGAAAGCAATCAATCTATAAATATCACAAAGCGTTTACAAGACGTATTTCCGCAAATTTGGTCTCCTGAGGGTTTTATTTACCATAACCTACAGGAAGATGAAATTATAGTAGATTGGATTCCTATTGATTAAGCTAATGACACCATTTCTAATAATTTTTAAAAAAATAAATGATGAAAAAAATAACACCTCTGATATTAATATTAGTTTTTTTTACCTGCTTTTCTTGTGAAAATGATTCTAATGCAGACGGATCAACCTTTACTGACAATGGTCAGGGTGGTTCTCTTGCTAGATTTGCTCTATTTCAAGACTATCTTTATGTGGTTGATGACGCCAATCTTAATGTATTTAGTATAACAAATTTAGAAAGTCCGGTTCAGGTGAACACCGTTCCTATTGGTTTTAATATTGAAACCCTTTTTGTTTACAAGACCTACCTATATATAGGCTCTAGAAATGGTATGTTTATCTACGATGTATTTAACCCTGAAGAACCAACCTATCTTTCAGATGTGCAGCATTTTACAGCCTGCGACCCTGTGGTAGCTAATGAAACTCATGCCTTTGTAACATTGCATTCTAATATAGGTTGTGGTACCGATGTTAATTTACTTGAAATATACGACGTTACTAATGTAACCAACCCCGTATTAATATCTTCAAGAAATTTAACCCGACCTATCGGTATTGGTCTTTATGGTGATTATTTATTTGTCTGCGATAATGAAGTGAAAGTTTTTGATGTCTCAGATCCAGAAAATTC
>JAVLBJ010000042.1:0-16360 GCA_031581455.1 Psychroflexus sp.
CCTAAATTGATAACTTCTTGTTTTGTAAGGTGACGGCACATACCACGGGCTAAATCTTTTTTAGTGATTTCTCCATATTTAACTCTATCTAACTTTTCAACTTCATAGCCCATTTTTTTCATGATTTTTGGTACAATATGATCTTCAGTTGATATTATTTCTATGCCAATATTTCTTTTAGGTTTGCTTTTTACATAATCTATACTATTAATCACTACTTGCTTACCGCCTATGAAGGTTTTTTCGTTTTGTAACATTTTCAAGTCATCATACTGCATGGGTTTATTTAAGTTAACATCAAATAACTGCTTGAGCTGTGATTTAGATGAAGCAAGTTTCTTAGACAGGGTACCGTCATTAGTAAACAGCATTAAGCCTGTTGCGCTGTTATCTAATTTTCCAACGGGCGCTAATTGAGATTTGGTAAATTTATTTACAATATCCATTACCGTTCTACCATGTTTGTTGGGGTTGCCGGTCACAAAAAATCCTTTAGGTTTATTTAAAATAACGTATTCTTTTGGCGCTGGATCTATGCGCTGACCATCAAAAATAACTTCATCATCTAAATTTACACGATGCCCCATTTCAGTAACTACTTTGCCATTTACCTGAACGTTACCAGATTTTATAAATAAGTCAGCATCTCGCCTTGAACATTTACCTGAATTAGCTATATATTTATTCAAACGCATGCCTTGTTTAGCATTTTTGGTTTGCGCGTCAATTGCTGATTGATCAACTTTTTTGTTTTTTGATTCTTCTGAAAATTTACCTTTATGTTTTTTCATGATAGGATATTTTTGCAAAAGTAGGCTATTTGGTTGAGGCAGTTTATCTTAATTTATGTTAGATTTATTATATTCAATTAATAGTGTCCAACCGAAGATTTTGGTTATTAGATTACAGATGTCAGAAAAATAAATAATCAGTGAGACAAAATTAATTAGCTGAATTCGAGTCACAAACACAATGTTTACTAATTAAGTGTTCTTTTAACAACCACTTCAATATCGATTAGCAAAATAGATAATACACCTGCCAGAATTATAAATTTGATGACATTGTGGAGCAGCAAATAGTGTCTTGTTTTATAGGTTTTCCATAAGGTGAAAAGAAAAGCGCCTATTAATAGAGCCGTCAATAAGAAATACCATTCCATATATCCTATCTCAAAATAAAAAATTAAAACACCAATAGGCAACAAAGTGGCTAAAGACAATAGACTTATCAAGCGTTTGGAAAACTTAATACCGTACTTCACCGGTATGGTTTGGTAATCTAAGGCAAAATCACCTCTAAGGTTTTCTAAATCTTTTGTTAGCTCTTTGATAAGGAGTAAAAGAAATAGAAATATGGCATGGACAAAAATGATGGTTTCAAAATTTTTATAGTAAACAAAAACAGCAAAAAAAGGAATAATAGAAAGTATAGAAGCCGTAAGGTTTCCTATAAAAAAATATTTTTTTAATTTATGAGAGTACAGCCATATAAAGAAAATATAGGCTGCAAAAAACAATACAGCTTTAAACGACACATAACTGGCGATTATAACCGATGCGAAATTTAAAATAAAATAGAGAGACAACTTAAACTGTTGACTTATTTTATTGTCGATGATGGTTTTTTGTGGTTTGTTGATCAAATCTTTAGACGCATCATAAAAGTCGTTTATGATATATCCAGATGCTATAGCTAGCGCCCCAGAAAATATAATTAAAAATAAATTTACATCTAAGACAACAGCCTTAGCCGATAATTTTTCAGGCGCCATTATGAAGACTGAAGTTAAATATTGAGCGACGATAATCACTAAAACATTGTATCCTCTGACTACTGAAAACAGGGATACTAATTTAAAAAACAGCGTTTTAAGTTGCTGCATGATATGTTTTAAAAAGAGTATTAAAAAGTGTAAACGACCTCGTAATGATGGCCTTTTAGTGCTTTCTCAGCTTTTTCTAGATCTTGAGTAAAACCTAAAATATAACCACCACCACCTGAACCACAAAGCTTAAGATAGTAAGCACCGGTATCAATCCCATTTTTCCAAAGCTGATGATACTTTTGTGGAATCATAGGTTTAAAATGATCAAATACAACATTAGATAGGTGTTTTAGGTTACCAAATAAAGATTTAAAATCTCCTTTTAAGAAATCATCTACACAGTTATCAGTATGCTTGACAAATTTGTTTTTAATCATATTTCTAAAACCTTCATTTTTCATGTTTTCCATAAAAATGTTAACCATAGGTTGTGTTTCGCCTTGTGCGCCACTATCCAGTAAAAAAACAGCGCCAGTCCCTTTTTGCTTTTGAGATGGAATTCCGGTAGGTTCTACATTATCTTTAGAGTTGATTAAAATAGGAAGGCTTAAATAACTATTTAGCGGATCTAAACCAGATGAGGTGCCATGAAAAAACGATTCCATTTTACCAAATACGGTTTTTAAATCCAATAACTTTTCCCGTTGTAAATTTTCTAAAACTGTGATTTTATCTTTAGCATATTTATCATAAATAGCGGCCACAAGAGCGCCGCTACTCCCTATACCATATCCTTGCGGTATGCTGCTGTCAAAGTACATGCCCCTATCAATATCGCTTTTAAGTTTATCAAAATGAAAATCAACTAAATCAGGATTTTGCTGAACTAATGTCACGAGGTGGCTATAAAACTTCTTTAGTTGATCATTGCTTTTCTTTGATTTATCATCTAATTCATCATCAATTTTTAATGCGCCGTTGTAAAAATTATAAGGAATAGATAACCCCTTAGAGTCTTTAATAATTCCATATTCGCCGAATAGCAAAATTTTGGAATAGAATAGAGGACCTTTCATAATAGTATTTGTTTAACAGTCAGCTAATATAATTATACAAGCAAAACAATTGATTAGTTTTCACAAAATTATAAACTTTTATCAAACAGATAGATTTTAGGATAGAACTTTTGCGCCCTGACCAACCTCATCGTGAATAACTTGACCGTCCTGACAATACTGTATTAACTCTGATTGAATGAATTCTCTTACCTGAGATAGGTGTTTTTTAGGGTAAAGCAAATGAACATTAGCGCCTGCATCTAAAGTAAAACAAGCAGGTAAACCTGTTTTTTCTCTAAAAGCCCAAATATGCTGTATAATTTGTAAGGTATCTGGCTTCATCAAAATAAAGTAAGGTTTGCTGGTCATCATCATGGCATGTAACGACAAAGCTTCTTTTTCAACTAATTTGATAAAGCTGTCTAAATCGCCATCAATTAATGCGTGTAATAGATCAATTGCATTTTCAGAGGCCTCGTAAAATCTTTGATTAGCATAAGGGTGATGATGCATTAATTCATGTCCCTTACTACTGCTTATGGGTTTTTGACCTTTATCTACTAACAAAATACTGTCCTGATAATTCTGAAATACAGGATGAACTGGTGAAACCGGCACACCATAAAGGTTTGAACCATCTCTGTAACCTGATAATTTCCCCCATAAAACAACAGAATTTGTAATGCTTCTACAAGCACTGCCAGAACCTAATCGGGCTAAAAAAGATGCTTTTTTGTTGTAAAATTCTAAAGGCATATCATCTGTTCCCGTTTTTTCCATTTCCATAAGACAAATGGCTATAGATGCCATGGCACTTGCAGATGAGGCGATTCCACTACTGTGAGGGAATGTGTTTTCTGTATAAATTTTAAATTGATAGTTGTTTAGAAAACTTACATATTGATTGATTCGGTAGAAAAAATTGATAATCTTAGGTTCAAAAGATTTTTTGCGTTCATGATTAAAATACACTTCAATATCAAATTCTGATGTAGGGTTTTTTGTTTTTTCAAAATGTAAAGCTGTTTTTGTTACAGCATTGCTTAAGGTAAAACTAATAGAAGGATTGCAGGGAATTTGTTCATCTTTCTTGCCCCAATACTTCACTAAGGCAATGTTGCTGGGTGCCTGTGCATGGACAACACCTTTATCCTTTAATTGTTTAGTGTTTTTGAGAACAAAATCAGCTGCCTTCATGATTATTTTTTGCAAAGATACTTGTCATTTTAATAATAATACTATTCAGATTGGAAATAATAGAAATAATTTATATTTTACGAGAAATTTAATTCATGGATAAACGGCTGTTTCAAAAAACATCAATTTCGGTAATCATATGCTTATTGGTAGGCTTTTTAGGCTCTATTGCCACGCAAACCAGTGTTGATACCTGGTTTGTTAGTCTTGAAAAGCCTTCATTTAATCCGCCTAATTGGTTATTTGCACCAGTATGGACAATTTTATATATAATGATGGGACTTGCTGCTGGTTTAATATGGCATAAAGGTTTACACCATGCCTGGGTAAAAACAGCATTATATCATTTTGTTTTTCAGTTGATTTTAAATCTGAGTTGGTCAATAGTTTTCTTTGGTATGAAAAAACCGGCTATTGCGTTGTTTGTCATTATCGCGCTTATCTCACTTATTGCGCTTACCATTAGATGGTTTAAAATTGCTGATAAGCGAGCAGCTTACTTACTTATCCCTTACCTTTTATGGGTGCTATTTGCAGCTGCTTTGAATTTTGAAATATGGCGTTTAAACGATTTAAATAATTAATCGTAAACTTTTACTTCTTTCCAGGCAACGCCATCTCAATTGATTGCATATAATATACCTATCACCGTTCAGGCTCATATTTTAAGCAACTTTACAAAAGAGAAATAACTGAAGTTACATTAAGAAAAACGTATTTTCATAAAATTAATCCATCAGTACATTTTCAAGCACATTGTAATATCTTTCAGCTATAAAAATAGCACCAGCTTCGTTGTAATGTACTTCGTCAGCTAAGTAGCTATCATTAAAACCGGTATACATATCAACGGCTATAACCTTAGAACTTGATGTGGTTTGCTGGTTCGCAATAGTTAAAACATCTTGTCTAAATTGATTAAAGGCACTTATAAAACCTGGAGTCATAAAGCTTGAACTTCCTGGAGCTGTTTGCTCTATAAGGATGGTGACATCTTGATTATCAGCTTGTAAAATATCAATTATTTGGTTGATATTCTCAAGACTTTGATTGTAATCAATAAAATTAAACACATCATTTCCTGCTGGTGAACTAAACAGTACAATATCCGGCGATCCTGTCTCCTCAAGCCATTGGCTTAATCCGTTTAAAATCTCACCAGATGTCCACCCACCTCTACCTTCATGATCATTATCAAAGCTTTCATTATTAAAAGAAGGATAAGAAGCGTTATCAGTTTGTGTCCCTATAAAATCAAATGACCAGTTATGCGCTTTTAAATCTTTCCAAAGTTCATAACGATAGCTTTCATAATCAGGTCTTGCTCCTTCAACTCTTGAGGCACCTAACGGCATGATTTTATTAATAGATGATTCAGCTGGATTTTTATTTGATAATGTATCATTATCACAACTCCAGGCCAGTAAAATTAAAAGAGTTACTTGTAAAATTTTATTCTTCATGAGCTTACATATTTTCAGATAAAACTATCTTAAAAAGGACTTATTAAAAGCCAATGGCAATAAACATTCTATTGAATTTACAGCCATAATAGAGCCGCTATTTCCCATAAAATATATCTTAATGGGCATTTTAAATTTGTGCTCAAATTCAGCTATAACCTGTCTACAGGATCCACAAGGAGGTACTGGTTGTAGATTAGTCTGGCCTTTAGGAGCTGCTGATACTGCTAAAGTTTTCACAGGCTCTTCCGGATAAACAGCAGAAGCATAAAAGAGAGCTACGCGTTCAGCACATAAACCTGCCGGATAAGATGAGTTTTCTTGATTATTGCCTATAATGATATCATTATTTGCTAATCTTACGGCTGCACCAACCTGAAAATCAGAATAAGGTGAGTGTGCATCTAGCCTGGCAGCTAAAGCTTTATGAATTAACTCAGCATCTTTTGGCTCTAATTCACCAATACTATTAAAAACCTGCACTTTTGATTTTATCTGTTTATAAAACATCCGTCTAAAATAGAGAAAGCATTTTAATCAACCAAAATTACAAATCAAGGTTTAAAATTAATATTCAACGTATTTACCTTCTCCAAAGTTAAATGTTAAACTAAAACGCAAAGTCCCTTCTAAGGGGTTTTGCACACCCTGGCTGGTAGAAAAAAGATAAGAGGTATCTATATTAATACGAGAAAATTTAAACCCGGCGCCTAAGGTAGCAAACTGTCGGAAACCCTTTTCTTGCGATTCGTTAAAATAGCCTAAACGAAAAGCAAAACTATTTTGATACCAGTATTCTGCGCCAATGGCCCAGGTGACCTCTTTTAATTCTTCTGATAAACCACCCGGAGCATCGCCAAAAGAAGTAAAAATAGAGGAGAATTCATTAGCTGTAAAATAATCATCCTCTTGGTTGATGAAATCATCACCATTGCTATCGCTTGGTGTAGGAACCAGTAATTTATTAAATTCTACAGAGGTTGAAATGGTATTAGATGGATCTAAAATAAAATCAAACCCAGCGCCAATTTTTAAATTGGTTGGAATAAAATTGTCATTACCTGCATCATCATATCTAATTTTAGGGCCTATATTAGAAATAACACCGCCAAATCGCCATCTACCATTAAAATTTTTATAAAACTTTTCTTCACCCCTGTAAAAAGCTGAGACATCTGCAGAAAATGAGTTAGCAGCAGAGGCGTCGGCTCCGGTGCCCGGGAATTGCAAAGCAGAACGGATGTATCTTCCGGTAACAGCCATGGAAAACGTTTCGCTTAAACGCAAGGCATAACTTCCATCAAATGAAACCTCGTTAGGTTCTACCTCTTGGGGCACTTGTTGTGGCGTTTGGCGTAATTCTACATTTCCTAAGGCAAAATATCGCAAACTGGCGGCAAAAGAACTTCTTCTATTAATACGGTTAAAATAATTAATTTGACCTAAATTAATATCATCGGCTAATTCTCTTAAATAAGGCGTATAAGACAAACCAACACCTTGTTCAGTAGTGGAAAACACATATTTTGCGGCATTCCATTGTTGAGAAAACGCATCAACTGAAGTAGCGACGCCCTGATCGCCCATTCCGGCAGCTCTGGCATCAGCCGCTATTATTAAAAACGGAACCGCTGTTGTAATTGTTCTGTCTTCAATGGTTGGTTCATTTTGAGACCAGACGTTGTGGTTGATGAAAAGTATAAGCGTAAATATGATTAAAAATGATTTGTTCATAGGATGTATGTTGAATTTGCAAATATATTTATTGAATGTCAAAGGATGACCAGCTTTTCAATTTTTTCTTTTTTCTGTTGTGTTACTGTAGATTTTACGGTTAATTTGTAAATGTAAACCCCTTTACCTATTCGCTGGCCAAAATCATCACGGCCATTCCAGGTGATATCTCTTGATAAAAAACCATCAGTGGCTACTCTTTGTCGGTGTGACCACACGACTTTACCAGTAACCGTAAACACCTGAACCTGTACCTCAAGGGTCTCCATAGGTGGTCTGTTATGGTTAAACCAAAACTCCGTATAATCAGTAAAAGGGTTAGGATAGTTTAAAACCTTTGTAATCACTAAACCATCTTCCTCAGCAACTCTAAAATTAAGCTTTGCAATAGATGAATTATTAAAGCTGTCCCAGGCTTTAAATTCTATGGTGTGCTCTCCTTCAGATAAATCTCTTAATTTAAAATAAACTTCACCTTGTGTAAAATCATCTTCAGCAGCTTCATAATAATCATTAAGGGTAATTGGATTTTGCTCATCGCCATCTAAAATGGCTGTGATATTATGACCTATTCCGCCGGCTGTATTAATCCCGTTTTCATCAGCTAATTTTGCTAATAAAAAAGGGCTGCTATTAGTGATGCCTCCATCTACAAAAGTTTCATCATTCATAAATAAGTTGATTTCAGGCCCTTGATTATCACTGGCGGCATTTTCATTGAGATCTCCAATTAGAATATCGTTCCTCGATCCGGTATAGTCATCAATCATACCGTCTCGTAAAGCATAAAGACTGATTTTACCGTTGCCAACCGGGATTTTTGTGTCTTTAGGTAAAAGAAAATCAAATGAAAAAGCACCTTCATTAACTGAAGCATTACCTCTGAACAGCGCTTCGCCCAGGGTTGTAAAATCAAGGATGAGCACTTCGCCATTTGGTCCGGTTGTATTATCGTTACCTAAGGTGCTTCGTTGTATTCTTTTATCAAAAATTGTAGCTGAAATCTTTCCGCTAAAGTTAGAAATACGTTGATCATTATTGTCAACAATTTCCCCTTTTATTTGCACATTGCTCAGAGCTTTTAAGGTATCAGCAAACTGGTTAATAGGTGTACCATTTATTTCAGTAAGCTTGATGTTAGGTTGAGCATATGGAAGGTTCATGGCAGGGTCGCCCAGATAAAAAACAATTCTTTTACCACTTCCAGAAAGATTGTTTTTAGTTTGTTGGACGGCCTGGCCGGCTGTAATGCCTTGGTTTTCATAATCAAATAAAAAGGGAGCCACTTCATTATTAAAGCTTACGCCCGCACCTACACTTATGGCTCTTGTGGTGGTCATCATGGCCACAGGACCGCCGTTTTCATTATAATAGGCAGATTCACCGGCGGACTGTCTTAAAGGGTTATCAAATCTTGTATATTCACAAGTTACGGTCAAAAAGATATTAAAGCGGTCTGGATTTAACCAATTTTGACCTGACTCTTCGGTTACCAGTCTTTCCTGAGCTAATCCTTCTTCACCGCCATGCCCGAAATAATTGACTACAGCCACTCCTAATTCTATCTGGTTATTAATATCCTGTTTAGCTTCGGGATAACGGTCGCCACCTGCTGAGGTTTCCTGCTGATAAGCGTCTGAGTGTATTTTCCTTACATTGATAAAAGGTTTATTGGCTTCAATCTCATCACCCAGCTCATCTAAATCTGTTTGTATGGTTTCATGTTCCCAGGATTCATCAACATCATCAGAAATCAACAGAAAATCATTACGGTATCTGGAAAAAGAAGACCTTTGCTCATAGCTGATAATTTTATCAATCATTTTATTAGCCCGGTTAGGAGAATCAGCTAAAATTCTACCTACAGCTAAATCCATTAAATCATTTGGGTTCATTCTGCCCTCATTAGGATCCATCATGGTATAAAAATCGTCAGACATAAACGAGTTGACATCGGTTCTTGAACTATGTAATCGCTGATAGGTAGGTATTACATTAGTGTTGTTTTGAATTCGGTCTTTGTAATCTACAGAGGTGTCTCCAAGTAAGGTAAGGTATCTTAAAGCTTGATTATTAGGCGCATTATCATATACATATTTCACAAAATTTCTAATGGCAGCGATATCAGGTTTGCCGGAATTAAACTCCTCATAAATATCGTTTAAAAAAACAACTCTAGTGTTTAAATTGTCTAATTGAGCTCTAAAATCAGCTAGTCTTTTGGCCGGTTGAAGATAAGATTCACGAGCAACAACGATATAATCAACCGGTTCTGTTTCGCCTTGTGCGTTTGTGAAAATATTACCTTTTAAATTTTGATTATTGATTTTGATGTTGCCACCCTCAAATCTGGGCCTTAAAAGTTGATCATTTGAGAATGCTACAAATTTTTTAGGCTGATCTGTGATATTTAGGGAAAATGAAAAATCATTAGCATTTTGAGTGTTCGTTACGCTATTAATACTTGTCCATTCTGATATATCCCAGACCTGATCAACCTCTGAAGTGTTGCTTAAATTAAACCGGATGACTTCACTGGCCGGATTGTTTTTTTGATAAGTAAAAATCAGTTGTCCATCGTTATAGGTTAATGATCTATCAGCTTTTATTCTTATATAATTAAGGAATGCCGTAGCGGCTGGATTTCCATTTTTATTGTAATTGAGATCAACTGAAATGGAATCTTGTTGTGGATTGATGACTTCATTCAGAGAGCTGCTGGTAGATGGCATGTCACTATCTACATCATCAAATTCAAAAATCTCGCCATTATCTAAAATTTCTTCTCCGTTGACTTGAACGCTCATAGATGTCTCATTATTGGCTATAGCAGCTGCTTTGATAAAGATTTGTGCGGACGTATCAGTAATCAGGTTTGGGAAATTAAAACCATAGCTCCTTTCATTGGTTATATCAAATCTATCGCCATACCATCTTCTGCCCACTAAAGATGGGCTTACCTCATCTACTTCATAATATTTTTCATCTGTAAACGAATCTACAGTTTCAACGGGTTGATCATTAGGTTGAGAAAAAGGGAATAACCTCTTGCCATTACTACCTTCTACGCTTATATAATAATAAGCGCGATCTGCATATAAATTAAGATGCGTATCATTTTCCGGGTCGTATTCACCAGAGGTTGCGGTCGCATAAAATCTTATCCTATCGCCGGGATCAAAGCTGCCGTCGCCACCACCGATAATTTGAAGCGGAATTTCCGGCGGATCGTAATATTGATTTTCACTATTGAGCAATGGGAGCATCTTACCACCATGACTTAATATTTTAATTTTTTGTGGATTTATATTACTTGTATTTATACCCAAAGCATTTAAGAAACCGGAATCTATCTGATAGACTCCTGTTTTTTCTACATAAAATTTATACCAATCTCCCTGTGCGAATGCTGAGTTGACGATTGTGGCACTATTGGTCTGAAATAGATCATCAGAATTATTACGGCTTGCATCAGATTGAATATCAAATGATAAAACTTTGTAAAATTGATTATTCCGCTTTACAATAGCATTTATTTGAACAATGGTTTTTTTTTGCTTACGAGCCTTAACCGTTTTAGACTTGAATCCTAAATCTTCTGGGGCATCCTTTATTTTGACTAATTCATTCTCAGAAATGGGTTTAAGGGTTTGATTCACGAGCTTGTAGTTTGATGCCGGCGCTATGATTTTTGAAAACCTTATCCCATTATCAGCCTGGTACTCTAAGCTAAATTGGTTGTTTACAGATGTTGTTATAGATTCACCCCAATTAATACTTATGTTTTGCTGTGCGTTAATCGATGATATAACTATTAGTGATAGCATCATTAAAAATAAATAGGGTAGACGTATGGCCATTTTTATCAAAAGAATTTTCTAAGCTATTTCTTAAACTGATTGACTTAAATAACGAAAATAGCATTTAATTAGTATATAATAGGATATTACTTTTAGGTTTATGGAATTTTAAATGGTAGCTAATTTAAAATTTATAGATTTGTAATGCCGATTTTTTTTAGATGATTTTTGAATTTTAAAAATAATCTTGATTATAATCCGTTAATTATTATATTGCGACTTTAAATTTATCATGCTATGAGAGTAAACTCATCTTTAACTATAGTGTTTGTTGGTCTGTTATTAACCTTAAGCACAAGTTGTGACAATACGAGAGATTATACAAACACTTCTAGAGCCACCGGCTGGGATTTGAACGGTAAACAGGGAAATAAATATAAAACTGACTACCAGGAAAACGAACCGGCACCGGGTTTGGTTTATGTAGAAGGTGGTACATTTACCATGGGGCGCGTTCAGGACGATGTTATGCACGATTGGAATAATACACCAATGCAACAGCATGTTCAGTCATTCTATATGGATGAAACAGAAGTCACAAATCGTATGTATCTTCAATATTTAGACTGGTTAAAAGAAACATTTCCACCTGAAGAGCAAGGTTATAAAAATATATATAATGGCGCCTTACCAGATACTTTAGTATGGAGAAACCCATTAGGCTTTAATGAAAATATGGTCAACAATTACCTAAGACATCCATCTTATCAAAATTATCCGGTTGTAGGTGTAAATTGGATTCAAGCGACTGAGTTTAGCCAGTGGAGAACTGATATGGTTAATCAAAAGAAACTTTCTACAGATGGATATACTTCTAGAGATGCTTATAGAGACAACAGCCCAGATCAAACTTTTAATACAGATACTTACTTAAATACACCTAGTAAAGTTTATGGTGGGAATGATTCTATAACACGCGGTGGAAAACAAACCCAGCAAAGATTAAAGAACAATGAGGATAGCACTAACATATATGTTAAAAGAAAAGATGGCGTTTTATATCCTGAATACAGACTACCAACAGAGGTAGAGTGGGAATATGCGGCCTTAGGCTTAAGTTCAAAAAGAGAATACAACCTTTATAAAGGTAGAAAAAAATACCCGTGGGATGGTCAATATACCAGATCGTCTAATAAAAGAACTAGAGGAGATCATAAAGCTAATTTCAAACAATCTAAAGGTGATTACGGTGGAATAGGCGGCTGGAGTTCTGATGGTGCTGATATCACTGCGCCTATAAAATCTTTTAAACCTAATGATTTTGGCCTATACGATATGGCAGGTAATGTAGCGGAATGGGTAGCCGACGTCTACAGACCAATTGTAGACAATGAATTTAATGACTTTAATTACTTTAGAGGGAATGTGTACACCAAAAATGTTATCACAGAAGATGGGAAAGTAAAAGTTTTAGAACCTAATGAAGTGCAATATGACACATTAAGTGACGGTTCTTTAATTGCAAGAAATCTACCGGGAGAAATTAAGAAAGAAGAAATTGGAGAGAATGAGACTTATTTGAGAACGCAGTTTTCAAAAGCTGATAACCGTAACTTTAGAGATGGTGACAAAAGCTCATCCAGATATTATGGCACGCCTAAAGCTGATGAAATTAAAATGTATAATTCACCTGAAAATGAAGCTAAGTTAGATTCAACTGGTTTAACTCGTAAATACGATGAGTCTAACAATAAAACAACTTTAATAGACGAAAAAGTTAGAGTTTATAAAGGCGGTTCATGGAGAGATCGTGCTTATTGGTTAGACCCGGCACAGAGACGTTATTATCCTCAACACATGGCTACTGATTATATTGGCTTTAGAAATGCCATGTCTAAAGTTGGTGGAAAATCTAAAAAAGGAAGAACCAGGAAATAGTAAACTGGAGATTTATAAATCACACATAAACCCTACTTTTGTAGGGTTTTTTTATTGAATTGATTATGAATACTAAAGAAATATATGATCTTTATTCCCAAAGTAATGGTATCTCTACAGATTCCAGGAAAATTAAAAAAGGCTGTATTTATTTGGCTTTAAAAGGCGAGCATTTTAATGGCAATCTATTTGCAGAAGACGCCATTAATAAAGGAGCATTTAAAGCTATTGTTGACGAAACCATTGATACAGATAATTCTGAAGATTTCATAAAGGTAGATAATGCTCTAAAAACCTTACAAGATCTTGCCAGATATCATAGGAGACTACTTAAAACTCCTATAATAGCCATAACCGGTAGTAATGGCAAGACCACAACAAAAAAGTTATGCCAGTCTATTTTCTCTACAACTTTTAAAACCTTTGCGACAAAAGGTAACCTCAATAATCACATTGGAGTTCCACTATCTTTGCTGCAAATAGATGCGTCCACAGAAATCGCTTTAATCGAACTTGGTGCTAATCATCAAAAAGAGATAGAGGACTTATGTGCCATATGTGAACCTGATTATGGTTATGTTACAAATTTCGGGAAAGATCACCTGGAAGGTTTTGGAGGCGTTCAGGGTGTGATTAAAGCCAATTCTGAACTCTACGCTTATTTGAATAAAGTGGAAGGTAAGATTTTTGTCGATGCACAAGATCAATTACAAAATCAACAAGCAGAAGGAGGTGATTTGATATTTTTTAATACAGACAATGATTTGCTTAAGTTTGTATCAGCTCATCCTTACGTTAAGATCAATTTAGAGGAAAATATCGTGACTACACAACTCATAGGAGACTATAATTTTCAAAATATCGCAGCTGCTTATGCTATGGCTAGCTATTTTGGTATAAGTAATGATAAGATACTTAAAGCTTTGGCTGAATTTACACCTGAAGATAATCGCTCTCAGTTTGTTCATACAGATCACAACCAATTGGTGTTGGATGCCTACAATGCTAATCCCTCTAGTATGGAATTGGCCATTAAAAATTTTGATCGTCTAGAAGCAGATAAAAAGTCAGTTATCTTAGGGGACATGTTGGAATTGGGAGAAAGTAGCTACGAAGAGCATTTAATAACATTACAGCAGCTTGATAAACAATCAATAGATCAGGCTTTTTTAGTTGGTCATGCTTTTTATGAACATCAATTCAAATCTGAAAAATTCCATTTTTATAAAAACTTTGAAGGCTTAAAAAAACACCTGCAAGATCAACCCTTAAAAGATTATTTAATTTTGATTAAAGGGTCTCGCGGAATTGCTTTAGAACGCTGTATAGATCTGCTGTAAATAAGTATAATGGCAAAAGATGCAACTTCTGCGATTACTTTTAGCAATATCAATAGATTGGCCATTCCCGCGATCATCGCCGGGATCGCCGAACCTCTGATCTCTCTGGCGGATGTCGCCATCATCGGGAATGTGAGCTATGATTCCGTGCCGGCGCAAGGCGCAGTAGGTATCGTGGGTTCTTTTCTCTCAGCGCTCATTTGGATACTGGCCCAAACCAAAACCGCCATTTCCGCTTATGTATCGCAGAGCTTTGGCGCGAAACGGATGATCAGTATTAAAACCCTAGTGCCGCAATTATTATTGTTCAACCTTATGCTAAGTTTAGTCCTGTATGTGGTAACATCACTTACGGCAAACTATATCTTTGAGGCTTATAATGCCAGTGGACAATTATTAGAATACTCTATATCTTATTATAGAATAAGGGCTTTAGGCTTTCCTTTAACACTACTGACCTTTGCCATATTCGGTGTCTTCCGCGGGATGCAGAACACCTATTGGGCGATGAAATGCAGTCTGATAGGTGCGGCGGTCAATATCGGTTTTAACTTCCTTTTGGTGTTCGGAATTGAAGGCTTGTTCGAAGGTCTTCATATCATCGGCGCGGCTTATGCAAGCTTACTGGCGCAATTGACCATGTTCCTTATGGCGATATGGTTCTATATAAAAAAAACACCGTTTGTTTTTAAAGTAAAGCGCAAGATCAATCCAAAGATGAAGGATGTCCTGATCATGAGCGGCAATCTTTTCATCAGAACAGCATCGCTCAATGTCGCTATTTATATGGCCAATGCTTATGCAACCGATTATGGGAAGAACTTTATCGCTGCCCAAAGTATATTGATGAACATCTGGTTGTTCTTTTCCTTCTTTATCGATGGTTATGCTAATGCGGGAAATGCTATGGGCGGTAGATTATTAGGGGAAAAGAACTACCTTGATCTCTGGCGATTATCCAAAAAAATCAGCTTTTATGCTATCATCATTGCATTAGGTTTGGGCATTATCTGCGTTTTGCTCTACAGCCAGATCGGTATGTTGTTCAACAAAGATGCTGATGTTCTACGCATTTTTAAGGATATGTTCTGGATTGTTTTACTCATGCAGCCTATAAATGCTTTAGCTTTTATCTATGACGGTATCTTCAAGGGATTGGGAGAAGCGAAGTATCTAAGAAATTTATTGGTTGTTGCTACCTTTGGCGGTTTTGTGCCAACGCTGCTTTTAGCTGATCATTTTGGATTACAGCTCTATTCCGTATGGATCGCATTCGGCGTTTGGATGATCATCAGGAGCTTTACTTTGGTCTTTAAGTTCAGGAGTAAATATTTAAGTAAGGCCATTTAAAACAGTTTAACAATTGCTTAAATTCATTATCGTTTCTATATAGTTACTTTTATCCTATGAAACGAGATATACATTCCACCGGGTTTAAATTTACAACTTACAGCGAACCGGAAGTTTCCACTTTTGAAAAACTCCTGGACATCTTCCAGGAATTGCTCACGCATACTTCCGGAGACTTTGATGAAGCTATAGAATGGTTAAGGGCATTGGACAAGGAATATGACCTGACCGATGAAGATTATACCATAGACGATTTTATTGAAGATCTAAAAAACAAAGGTTACATCCGTGAAGAGATTGATGTCGATCCGGATGCTGACGGCGACGGTCCGGGTGATAGCAAGGGAAAATACAAGATCACGGATAAGACCGAGCAGGCGATAAGGCAACGCGCGCTCAACCAGATATTCGGAAAACTGAAAAAATCAAAAACCGGCAATCATAAGAGTAAAGACACCGGTGCCGGTGCCAATACGACCGGCGATAAACGTAATTATAGATTTGGCGATAAGCCTGAACAGATCGCTATGACAGAAAGCCTGAAGAACGCCTACAGTAACCACGGTATCGACGATTTGCAGCTTACGGAAAACGATCTTGTAGTTAATGATACTTTTTTCAACACACAGATGAGCACGGTCTTGATGATCGATATCAGTCATAGTATGATCCTTTATGGAGAAGATCGTATCACGCCGGCCAAGAAGGTGGC